>JAYSYE010000509.1:0-10690 GCA_043716635.1 Deltaproteobacteria bacterium
GGTAGGTACCATGGCCAGACCGACAAGCCTCTTGCCCTCCTGCGTGCCGAGTGGTACCCAACGGCCAGCTTTATCGCTATGCGGTGGGGTGGCCCTTCGGCCACCTTTTTTTATGTCCTCGAAAGCCCTCCAGACCAAGCTGATCTCGATCGTCGAGCCGGTGTGCAACGCCGCCGGCTACGACCTCGTCGACCTGCGCTTCCTGCTCGAACAGGGCGGGTGGGTGCTGCGCGTCTGCCTCGACCTCCCGCTGGCCGAGCACGGCGATATCACGCAGGTCCCCGAGGATCGGGTCGACCTCGAGGACTGCGAGAACCTGTCGCGCGAGCTGTCGGCCGTCCTCGACGTCGATGACCTGATCAAGCAGGCGTACGCACTGGAGGTCGGTTCGCCGGGCATCGATCGGCCGCTCCGCACCCCCGGCCACTATGCCCACTTCTCCGGCAGCGACGCGAAGATCCAGCTCTCGGTCCCGATGCAGCTGCCCACCGGCGAGCGCAAGAACTTCCGCGGCGTGCTGAAGGGCTTCCAGTCCGATACCCAGAAGGTCTCGATCGACTGTGATGGCGTGCTGTTCCAGCTGCCGATCGACGACATCGAGACCGCCAAGCTGGTCCCCGACTGGGACGCCGTGATGGCCGGCAAGAGCGGCGTCGGCCCGAAACCCAACAAACCGATCAAGCCCGGGCACCGCCCGAGCCAGAAGCCGTCGAAGACGAAGAACAAGCAGCAGACGAAGGAACAGGGATAGTCATGGAAGCCAAACTCGACATGGTCCTCGAGCAGGTCGGCCGGGACAAGAACATCGACAAGAGCGTGCTCATCAACGCGCTCGAGCAGGCCATTCTGACTGCCGCGAAGCGGACGTTCGGGATGAACCGCGAGATGGAGGCGAAGTTCAACGCCGAGACCGGTTCCGTCGATCTGTTCCTGATCGTCAACGTCGTCGAGGAGGACGATGCGATCGAGGGACGCGAGATCACGGTCAGCGAAGCGCACAAGGCCGGCCTCGAGGCCGAGCTCGGCGACGAGCTGCTGTTCCAGGTGTTCTATCGCGCCGAGGACGATGACCGCGCGAAGGAGCAGGACGAGAAGTTCGGCAACCTGATCGACCTTAAGAACGCGAGCAAGAAGTTCGGCCGGATCGCGGCGCAGACCGCCAAGCAGGTCATCTACCAGCGCGTCCGCGAGGCCGAGCGCGACAACGTCTACAACGAGTTCAAGGACCGCAAGGGTGAGATCATCTCCGGTGTCGTCCGCCGGTTCGAGCGCGGAGCGCTGGTCGTCGATATCGGCAAGGCCGAGGCCGTGCTGCCGATGCGCGAGCAGGTCCCGCGCGAGAGCTATCGCGTCGGTGACACGATCAAGGCGTACTGCCTCGACATCGATCGCAACGCCCGCGGCCCGCAGGTGATCCTGTCCCGCACGCACAAGGGCCTGCTGGAGAAGCTGTTCGAGCAGGAGGTCCCCGAGATCTACGAGAAGATCGTCCGCATCGAGAGCTCGGCTCGCGAGCCGGGCGCCCGCGCCAAGATCGCGGTGTCCTCGCGCGACCGCGACGTCGATCCGGTCGGCGCGTGCGTCGGCATGAAGGGCTCGCGCGTTCAGGCCGTGGTGCAGGAGCTGCGCGGTGAGAAGATCGACATCGTTCCGTACGATGACGATCCGGCGCGGTTCGTCTGCAACGCGATCGCCCCCGCCGAGGTCTCGCGCGTCATCATCGACGCCGAAGGTCACCGCATGGAGCTGATCGTCTCCGACGACAAGCTGTCGCTCGCGATCGGCAAGAAGGGCCAGAACGTCCGGCTCGCGTCGCAGCTCACGGGCTGGCGCATCGACATCCACTCGGAGTCGAAGATCTACGAGCTCGAGCGCCGCGCGAAGGAGCAGATCGCGACCGCCATCGAGGCCGCGGGCTTCGACACGGGCATCGCCGAGAACCTGTTCAAGCTCGGCTGGCGCTCGGTGGGTGAGCTGTCGCGCGCCGCGATCGACGAGCTGGCGGGGCTCCCGGGCATCGGCGGCCCGGAGCAGGCGCGCAAGGTCATCGAGGCCGTGCAGGCGTACATCGCGGCCGGCGGACGGCGTCGCGATGATGCGCGCAAGGAGTCCGAGCGGCGCTCGGGCCTCTCGGGCGGCCAGCAGCTCCTCGAGCTCGATGGCGTCGACGAGGACGTCCTCGCCGTGCTCGCGACCGCGAACATCCACTCTCCGGACGACCTCATCAAGACGCCGATCGAATCGATCGCGACCACCACGGGCATCGACATGGGCGATCTCGCGCGGCTCCGGCAGCGCGCGATCAGCTGGATGTCGGAGGTTACGTCCTGAGCAGCGTCATTCCCCGCCGCACGTGTACCGGGTGTCGCGCGGTCGCGGCGCAACCGGAGCTCGTCCGCGTGGCGGTGCTCGGGACCGTCCTCACTGTCGACCCGCGCCGACGCCTCCCGGGGCGGGGTGCGTACGTCCACGCGCGCCCCGCGTGCGTGACCGTGCAGGGCCTCGCCCGATCGCTGAAGCGGTCGGTGAGTACCCGCGACGTGCACCGGATCATCACGGAGATGTCGCCGCTTGGTGACAATCTTCGTGGGATCCGACCGTCGGCTCAGAGTCCTAGCCTTACCCAAGCAGAAGCTGTAGAAACTCCCCCTCGGAGCGAACGATGACGCGCGTGTATGAGATTGCTAAAGAGGTCGGGATTCCTAACAAGGACCTCATCGCCAAGATCCGAGCTCTCGGACTCGAGGTGAACAACCACATGTCCTCGCTCGATGCGGACGACGTCGTCCGGATCAAGCGTTCGCTTGAGAAGGACAAGTCCACGGTCGCCACACCGCCCAGCACGCAGAAGCTGTCGGGCACGGTGGTGCGTCGTCGCTCGGCGGGAGACAAGGGCGACGAGCCCGAGGCCCCTGCCAAGCCCGAGCGGTCGTCCACGGCGTCCGCGGCTGCGCAAGCTCCGCTCGTGCGTCGCCGCACGACCGCCGAGGATGCGCCGCCCGCGTCGGACACCCCCCGCGCGGAGTCGCCGGTCGCCGCTCGCGGCTCCGGAGCCACGCCGACCTCGACACCGCCGGTGGTGCGTCGCGCGGTCGAGCCCGCGAGCGTGAGCCCGTCGGAGCCCGCCGCGGTCGAGCCCCCGCGTCGGCAGTCGTCACCCGCGATCGCGGCCGAGGCGCCGCGCCGGCAGTCATCGCCTGCGATCGCCGCGGCGGCGGCGCCGGCCGAGGCCCCGCGTCGTCAGTCGTCGCCGGCGATCGTCGCCGACGAGCCCCGCGCCACGGCCGTGGCAGAGGCACCGCGCACGGAGCCGACGCGACCTGCTGTCGCTGCCGAGGCTCCGACGCCCGCTGCCGCTCCGCCGGAGCGGCGCAGCTCGCCAAAGCTCGCAGCGGAGGCCCCGCGCCCCGCTGCCGTCGAGGCACCCGCGCCCCGTCCCCCGGTCGCGCCCGTCGCGGCCCCTGCGCGTCCGGAGTCCGCTGCACCGTCGAGCGCAGTGGCCCCGAGCGCCAAGGCGGCGTCGAATGCGGCAACCACGGCCGGCGCGGCCGGCACGTCGGCGGCATCGCCGACCGCCGAGTCGCGTGGCCCGGGCCGCGAGCCCGTCGCCGCGCGGCCGTCGAACAACGGGTCCTCGCCGGCCCCGCGCGCCGACGATGCTCCTGCCGAGCGTCCGCGCTCGCGGGTGATCGTCGCCGGGCCCCAGGTCGTCGGCAACAGCGGAGCTGGATCGAGCCCGCGCGAGCAGGGCGTGCGCGAGGCCGCGCACGTGCAGCCGCGACCGCCGCAGCATCGCGGCGGTGATCGGGATCGCGATCGCGAGCCCGAGCCGCCCCCGTCGTCACAGCTACCGCCCCGTGCCCCCGCGGGCACCGCGGTGACCGCGCCGCGGCCGTCGACGCGCTCGATCGAGGTCGTGATGTCGCCGCGCGGTCAGGGCCAGTCCTCGACGCCGCGCAGCTCGTTCGAGATCGAGCTGGAGCGCGCGCGCGCTCGCACCGCGGACCGTCCCATCGTCGATACGCCGAAGGTCGATCACTCGGCGGCCCCGGCGCCAGCGCCAGATGCCGACGCGCCGGCACGCGATCCCTTGCGTCCGGCTGTCGGTTCGATCATCGCGCTGCCGCCGCGCATCAAGATCACCGAGCGCACCCCGATGGGCGCCACCGGTCGCCCGGCTCCGGGCCCCGCGCCCGCGAACCCGATCCGTGGGCGCTTCGCCCAGCAGCAGCAGCGCGGCGGTCCGCGCGGTCCTGGCGGTCGGCCGGGCATGGGCAACGACTTCGGTCGCAAGAAGCTGCCCCTCGGCAAGAAGGGCAAGCAGACCACGCTCACGACGCCCGCCGAGCACAAGCGCGTCATCCGCATCGAGGACACGATCACGGTCAGTGATCTGTCGCGCGGCATGGGCGTGAAGGCTCCCGAGGTGCTGAAGAAGCTCTGGGGCATGGGCATGACGGGCGTGAACATCAACGCCTCGATCGACTTCGACACGGCCCAGCTCCTCGCCGGCGAGTTCGCCTACGAGGTGCAGAACGTCGCGTTCAAGGAAGACGACATCTTCCTGCAGAAGAGCACCGAGGACGCCGAGGTGGTGGTCCGCTCGCCGGTCGTGACCGTCATGGGTCACGTCGATCACGGCAAGACGTCACTGCTCGACGCGATCCGCAAGACGCGCGTGGCCGCCGGCGAGTCCGGTGGCATCACGCAGCACGTCGCCGCCTACAAGGTGAAGGCGCCGGGTCACGGGGACATCGTGTTCCTCGATACGCCGGGTCACGAGGCGTTCACCGAGATGCGTGCTCGTGGCGCTCAGGCCACCGACATCGTGATCCTCGTGGTCGCGGCGAACGATGGCGTGATGCCGCAGACCCTCGAGGCCCTCGCGCATGCGAAGGACGCGAAGGTCCAGATCATCGTCGCCGTCAACAAGTGCGACTTGCCGGACGCCCAGCCGGATCGCATCCGGCAGCAGCTCGCCGACAAGGGCCTCATCCCCGAGGAGTGGGGTGGTGAGACCATCTACGTGAATGTCTCGGCGCTCCGCGGCGAGAACATCGACAAGCTGCTCGAGCAGATCGCGGTCACGGCCGAGGTCCTCGAGCTGCGCGCCAGCCCGACCAAGCCCGCCCAGGGCACGGTCATCGAGGCTCGCCTCGACCGCAACCGCGGTCCGATGGCGACGATCCTCGTGCAGGAAGGCACGCTCCGCGCCGGCGATATCGTCGTCGTGGGACGGACTTACGGCAAGGTGCGCGCGATGCTCGACGATCGCGGCAACTCGATCGACGAGGCGGGACCGTCCACCCCGATCGAGCTCCTGGGGCTCGACGGCGTGCCCGAGGCCGGCGACATGATGAACGTGGCCGAGGACGACAAGGTCGCGAAGCAGGTCGTCGAGAACCGGCGCCAGAGCCATCGCAAGCGCGTGCTGGCGTCGACGACTCGCATCTCGCTCGAAGGCATGATGGAGCGCAACTCCGCGGGTGCCATCAAGGAGCTCAAGATCGTCCTCAAGGCGGACGTCCAGGGCTCGGCAGAGGCACTCAAGGCGTCGCTCACGAAGCAGTCGACCGAGAAGGTGCGCGTGGTCGTCATCGCGGCCGGCGTGGGTGGCATCACCGAGAGCGACGTCAACCTCGCCAAGGCGGGTGGCGCGATCATCGTGGGCTTCCACGTTCGTCCGGCCGGCAAGAGCGCGAAGCTCGCCGAGCAGGAAGAGGTCGAGATCCGGCTCTACGACATCATCTACGACGCTCTCGACGAGGTGAAGGCGGCGATGGCCGGCTTGCTCGCGCCGATCAAGCGCGAGGTGCCACTCGGCAAGGCCAGCGTGCGCGACACCTTCGCGGTACCGAAGATCGGTGTCGTCGCAGGCTGCATGATCACGGACGGCAAGATCACGCGGAAGGCGTACTTGCGGCTCATCCGGGATGCCGTGCAGGTCTACGAGGGTCGCGTCGGCAGCCTCCGTCGCTTCAAGGATGACGTCAGCGAGGTCGGCAACGGCTTCGAGTGCGGCATCATGATCGCGGGCTACAACGACGTGAAGGTCGGCGACGTGATCGAAGCCTTCGAGATCGTCGAAGAGGCCGCGAAGCTCTAGCGGCAGCGCGTGGTCGCGGAACCCGGCGCAGGCCGAGGTCCGCGCTACGCTCCTGCTCTCATGTACGTCGGCATCGTCCGGATCACGCTGGCACTCTCGGCCTCTCATTCTCTGAAGGAGAAGCGGATGGTCGTGCGGCGCGTGAAGGACCGCGTGCGCGAGCGCGTCGGCGCGATCGCGAACGAGGTCGGCGACGCGTCGACTCGCGACAGCTGGCAGCGCGCGGAGATCGGCTGCGCGGTCGTGAGCGTCGATCGCGCGAAGGCGCTCGAGCTCGTCGACCAGGTGGTCCGCGTGGTGACGAGCGCGTCCGATGGCGCGGTCGTCGGCGTCGCGAAGGACGTCTGGACGTTCGATCGCGAGCCGGACCTCGGTGCCGGCATCCCCACACGCGAGGACGCCGACGAGCCCGCCGCCGCGGACTGGATCCCGGACGAGTGGAAGCAGGAGTGATGGCGGGGTAGGGTGAAACCATGAGCCAGCGCCGGATTCGCGTGGAGCACGGTCTGCGCGATGTCCTGAGCGACCTGATCTCGAATCACGTGCGCGACCCGCGCGTGCGCAAGGCGACGATGATCACCGTCGCCAAGGTCGAGTGCAACGTCGACATGTCCGTCGCCAAGGTCTACGTCTCGATCATCGGTGAGGATGCCGATATCGATGGCGCGCTCGAGGGCTTGAAGGCTTCGGCGGGATTCCTCCGGGGTCCGGTCGGTCGCGAGCTGAACCTCATGCATGCGCCCGAGCTGCGGTTCTTCGTGGATCAGACGATCGACGTCTCTGCCAAGCTCGCCGCGATCCTCCGCGATGACGAGGAGCGCGCGCGCGCCGTGGGTCGGATCGCCGGACAAGCCGAGCCCGGCCCCGCGAACGCCCCCGAGCCCGCACCCGCACCCGCGTCGGAGCTCTTGTCCGCTCCGTCGGAGCCCGTGGCTGCGGCGAGCGTGACCGCCGAGGGCAAGCCGTCATGACCTCGGAGGCCGATCAGACCTGCCAGGCCGCGCTCGAGCGAGCCTGCGACGTGCTCCGCGGCGCCCAGCGCGTCCTCCTCACCAGCCACCGGCGCCCCGATGGCGATGGCACCGGCTCCATGTGTGGCCTCGCGTCGATCCTGCGCGCGCTCGGCAAGCAGGCGGTCATCTACTCGGTCGATCCGATCTCGCGCCGCTACAAGTGGCTGCCCCTCGCGAATACCACCCAGCACGAGATGTCGTTCGACGAGCGCTTCGACTGCACGATCGTCGTCGACTGCGCGGACATCTCGCTGCTCGGCGATGCGCTGCCGCCCCCCGAGGTGTGCGGCACGCTCATCACGCTCGACCACCACGCGAGCGGCAAGCCGTTCGGTGACATCGCCGTGTGGGACGCGAGCGCTGCCGCCGTCGGTGTCCTCGTGTGGCGCATCGCGAAGCACGAGCACTGGCCGCTGTCGGCGGAGTCGGCGGTCCCGCTGTATGTCTCGCTGATCAGCGACACGGGCGGCTTCCGCCACGCCAACACCAACTACGAGGTGCTGCAGTGCGGGTCCGACCTGATCCGCCACGGCGCGGTGCCGTCGACCATCGCCGCTTCGCTCGAGGAGCGCCCGAGCGCGGCGAAGCTCCGGCTGCTGGGTAGCGTGCTGCAGACCCTCGATATCTGCTGCAGCGGCCGGGCTGGCATCCTCAGCGTCACCACCGACATGGTCGATGGAGCGCAGGCGCAGTGGGAGGACATCGAGGGGATGGTCAACTGGGGACGCAACGTCGAGGGGGTGTGGGTCGGCGTGCTCCTCACCACCGCGAAGGGCGGCGGCGTGCGCGTGTCGATGCGATCCCGCAGCGAGAAGATCGACGTCGGCCGCGTGTGCATGACGCTCGGGGGTGGCGGGCACCCCGGCGCCGGTGGCTGTCACGTGAACGGCGATCTCGAGGCCACGAAGGATCGCGTGGTCCGCGCGCTCGATGCCGCGTTCTCGCGCCGGACCGAGCCGGTTCGAGCCGTCACCGGCTAGCTAGCCTTTCGCTCGCACCTCCGTGCGCGAGTCGCGCTACCATGCCGCGATGCGCATGACGGGTTTCGAGGTCGGTCTGGCCTGTCTGGCCTCGGTAACCATGGTGGCCGCGTGCGGCGGTGGCGATGACGCGGCGACGCCCGATGCGCTCGAGGGCGCGCCCGATGGGGCGCCCGGCATGGATGCACCCGCGGTCGACGCGCCGCTCGATGGCAGCACACAACCCATGACGCTCGCGGACACGGGCCTCTGCTCGGACCCCGGCTGCCTGACGATCAACCCCGGCATCTCCACGTACACACCGCACTACGCGCTGTGGTCCGATGGCGCGACGAAGCAGCGGTGGATGGCGCTGCCGCCGGGCACGCAGATCGACACGTCGAACATGGACCTCTGGAAGTTCCCCGTCGGGACGAAGTTCTGGAAGGCGTTCACGCGGGACGGGATCCGCGTCGAGACCCGGTACATGACGAAGGTCCTCGCCGACGACACCGCGCCCGGGGCGTGGACGTACATGACGTTCGCGTGGAACGCGGCCCAGGACGCCGCGACGCCCGTCACGATGGGCGTGATGAACGCGAACGGGACGCAGCACGACATCCCGTCGCGCGGCAACTGTCGCGAGTGTCATGACAGCCTGGCGCCGAGCCGCATCCTCGGGTTCGGCGCGATCCAGCTCGACCTGCAGGGAGCGGCGGGCGATCTCGATCTCGACGACCTGATCGCGCAGAACCTCCTGACCGTACCGCCTTCCGCCGCCGCGACGCCGGGCGCGCCCCACTTCCCGCTGCCGGGCAACGATCCTGCGGTGCATGCAGCGCTGGGGTACCTACACGCCAACTGCGGCCACTGCCACAACCCTACGAGCGGCTACTTCGGGCATACGCCGCTGGATCTGCGCCTGCGCACGACCCAGCTCGGCACCGTGGCCGAGACGTCCGCCTATCGCACCACCGTGGGCGTGATGGGGCTGTCGTACACGGACAACGGGACGGCCTATCCGACGATCATCGTGCCCGGCATGCCCGATCAGTCGGCGCTGATCGTGCGCATGAATTCGCTCGTCCCGGAGCGGCGGATGCCCCTGCGGGGCTCCGAGGTGGTCGACCCCGCGGGGCAGGCGACGATCCGCGCGTGGATCGATCAAGTCACCGCCCCGTAGTGGGCGTACCGGGCGAGCACGCTACGACGGCATCGCGTGAGATGCGACGGCGAGGCGGGTCAGCACAGGTGGCCCCTGGGGTTAGATTGCGGCCGTGAGGCCGCCGCACGGAGTGCTCCTGGTCGACAAGCCCGATGGGCTGTCGTCGGCGCACGTGGTCGCGACGGTGAAGCGCGTGCTGCGGGCGGAGCGCGCGGGGCACGCGGGAACGCTCGATCCGCTCGCCACCGGGGTGTTGCCGATCTGCCTCGGCGCTGGCACCAAGCTCTCCACGTATCTCCTCGCGGAGGACAAGGCATACGAGGCGACGGGGCTGCTCGGCAGCGAGACCGACACGCTCGATCGGGCCGGTCGCACGACGCGCGAGGCGGCCTGGTCGCACGTGACGCGCGAGACCCTGGCGGTAGCGTGCGCGGCCCACGTCGGCGAGACGACCCAGGTGCCCCCGATGTACTCGGCGATCAAGCACGAGGGCATCGAGCTCTACAAGCGCGCGCGGCGCGGCGAGGAGGTCGAGCGCGCGCCGCGGACCATCCACATCGAGCGGCTCGAGCTCGTCGCGTTCGAGCCCCCGCACTTCCGGATCCTCATCGAGTGCGGCAAGGGCACGTACGTGCGCACGCTGGTCGAGGACCTCGGCCGCGACGTCGGCTCCGCGGCCCACGTGACCGCGCTGCGCCGCACGCGCTGCGGCCGGTTCGCGATCGCAGATGCGGTCCCGCTCCACGTGATCTGCACGCCGGGCTACGACGTCGAGCCGGCGCTGATCGCACTGACCGAGGTCTGTGACCTCCCCCGGGTCGCGGTGCCGCCCGACCTGCTGAAGGCCGTGGTCCACGCGGTGCAGCTACCGGTCGAGCTGATGCTGGTCCCACTCCCGGAGCGGTTCCAGCTGATCGACGCGGCGGGACGCCTGGTGGCCATCGCGCACGCCGAGGCCGGCCGCCTGATCTTCGACCGGGTATTTCCCGAGCTCCTGCCGGACGTGCGACCCGACCTCGTGTCCTGACCGCTCGTGTCCTGAGCGGTTGACGCGCGGGGTCGGTTCGGTCAATCTCCGCCGCGACCACGGCACTCGTCCATTGAGGGCGCGGCCGCTGGCGACCTGGAGCACGCGCCGATGTCGATTTCCCCGATTCGCAAAGCAGAGACCGTCAAGAAGTTCCAGCAGGCCGAGAACGACACCGGGTCCCCGGAAGTCCAGGTCGCGCTTCTCACCGACCGGATCTCGCACCTCACCGATCACCTGAAGACCAACAACAAGGATCACCACAGCCGTCGTGGTCTCCTCCTGATGGTCGGCCAGCGCCGCGCGCTCCTCGACTACCTCAAGCGCAAGAGCCTCGATCGCTACAAGAAGCTGATCGAGACCCTCGGCCTCCGTCGCTAGCTCGATCGTCGTCCTCGTGAGCACCCGGATCGCGCTGCT
>JAYSYE010000510.1:0-3522 GCA_043716635.1 Deltaproteobacteria bacterium
GGGACGATCACGTGCACGCGCGGTGGGCTCCACGGCCAGCGGTTCGCGCTCACGGCGCAGGGCGTGCTGATCGGGCGGCAGCCGGGGCTCGCGCAGATCGTGATCGACGACTCGCGCGCGTCGGGGAAGCACGTGTGGATCGGGTACGACCAGGGCGTGCTGGTCGCGATCGATCAGGGCACCACGAACGGGACGTTCGTGAACGACGTGCGCTTCGGGCGCATCAGCAAGGCGCCGCTGAAGGATGGCGACACGGTGATCGTGTCCGAGCCCGACTGCCTGAGCCTGACGCTGAAGCTGAGCTGAGCTGGCCTCAACCGCCGGGCTTGCCGCAGGCAGTCGCCGGTCAGTCGGGTTGCCGGCGACTTGCGAACCGGGCAAGGGACGCGCCGGGCGGCCGGGAGCCGTCGAGTTCTCGTTGGATCCCGCCCGAGCGGAGCCGATCCGGCTCGGCACGGCGCGTGCTCTGGCGGGGCTCACGATGCGCAACCTCTCGGCTCTGTTCCTGTTCTCGCTCGCCAGTACCGCCGTCGGTTGCGCGGCTCCGGACGACGCGACCCAGGCGGATCCCGAGGCGGGCGAAGGCCTCGAGGGCGTGGACCAGGACGAGTACGACCCCGCCGCCCCGATGGACGACGGCAAGAGCGATCTCCCGCGCTACGCCATCCCCGCAAATCTCCCAACGCTCGTGCACCCCGAGATCATCGTCTCGCTCAAGGGGCTGACGGTTCACCTGTTCGATGTCGAGACCGGCTTCTCCGCCGTGTACCCGACGGGCGTCGGCATGAAGGACTCGACCGGCCGCAGCATCACGCCGACCGGGCACTTCTCGACCGGCGCCGACCCGACGGACCCGTGGTGGTACGTGCAGCGCCGGACCAACCCGGCGCACTTCGGTGGCTTCCCCTTCCTGCGCCTCACGATCCAGAACTCCGACGGCGCGAACACGTACGCGTTCCACGGCCCGATCACGCAGACGCTCGAGCGCGGCTTCGTCTCGCACGGTTGCATGCGCATGCGCGGCGAGGACGTCGTGAAGCTGTTCTGGATGGTCAAGCCGGTCGGCGCGACCCCCGTGACGGTCCAGCAAGAGGTCGAGCGCGACGCGGCCGGCAAGAAGGTCGACGTGGGCGTGATCCCGACGCTCTGGGCGCCGGGCCAGACGATCACGTACGGCGCCTCGGTCGGTCCGCGTCCCATGATCGGCCCGCGGCCGTAGGCGCGGCCTACGCGAGCCAGCTGCGGAGCTGGTCGTAGACGGCAGGCGACGAGAGCAGATCGATGTGACCGACGCCCGCGGCCGTGAAGCGATGCGCGGCAGGGAGCGCGAACGAGAGTGCGGTCGTGGCGTGCTCGCCGAGTGCGCTCGCCACGGGCACGATTCCGTCCGACGGACGCCGATCCGAGAGCGCTCCCGCGACGACGTACATGCGCTCCGGGAGCTCGAGCGGGCTGCGTGGATCCTCGCTGACCGCGAAGCGATCTCGGCCCTGCCAGTGCTCGTCGAGCACGAGCCCATAGCGCAGATCGGTGACGCCGGCACTGCGCACGCGCGCGAGGCGGGCGAGGGGCGCGCTGTAGCGGTGGACGCCGAGCAGCAGCTGCAGCCAGCTCCCGCTGCGCTCGAGCGGGGCACCGTGATGCGGAGTGCCGAGCGTCACGAGCGCCCGCAGCTGGCCCCGCCAGGCCTGACTCGCGGCCGCGTGCAAGGCGCTGCGCGCGACGAGCCCGCCCATGCTGTGCCCGAGCAGCACGAGGTCGTCGACGGGGACTGGCCATGCGGCGAGCAGGGTCGCGAGCTGCGTCGCGAGCTCTGCGCCATTCGTGGAGATGTGACGCCCGCTGTTGTAGCGGACGTACACCGGCGTGAAGCCGAGGTCGCGCGCGAGGGCCGCGCCGTGGTCGTGACCGTCGCGCACCCACTGGTGATCGCTCATCGACGAGCCGTGGACGAGGACGAGGACCTTGCCGGTCGGTCCCGACGCGGGGACGACCGTGCGCAGGCTCATCTGGATCGCGAGCGGGTTGCCGCTGGCCTCGAGATAGTCGCCCGCCACGCCGTTCGCCGCCGCGACGAACGCATCGCGTGACGTGCTCGCCGGCAGCTCCAGGGCGAGCGCCGCCAGCAGTCGATCGAGGCCCGCGCCGACGAGCGCCGTGATCGCGCGGATCGCGCCGTACACCGGGCGGGTGGCGAGCTTCACGGGCAGCTCGAGCGGCCGCCCGAGCATCCACGGTCCACTCGCGATCGCGACGTGCATCGCCTCGACGATCGAGGTCATCTCGCGCGTCGCCTCGACGACCAACCGAGTCGCGCCACGGGCGTGCGATGTCATGGAGTGATCGTACCGCGTCGCGCCCGTCTTGGCCGAGCTCGGGTCAGCCGAGGCGGTCGCGAAGGCCCGTCCACGCGACGGCGACCTCGGCGACCGAATGGGTGCGTTCCGGTCGGTCCGGGATCCGCGCGAGCTCGGCCAAGACGAAGCTGCAAAGCTGCTCGATCCGATCATGGAGCGCGTTGACCGGCGTCGGCTCGGTCCTCACGTGAATGGCGATCGCGTGGGCGAAGATCCACGCCGCTTGGTCGAGTTCTTGGCTCACCTCGATGGTTCGGAGATAGCGGTCGACGACCGGGAAGTAGTAGACGAACGCGCGGTCCCCCATCCACATGAAGTCCTCTTGATAGACCTCGGGGCACTCGCAGAGCTTGGCGTGGGCCTCGGCGAGCGAAAGACCGCCGAAGCGCGTCCAGGCCGAGTAGCCATCGAGATCCGCTTCCGGAGGCTCGCTGCAGGTGAAGTCGTGGACGGTGGGCAGGGTCATGGCACGTTCGAAGCTGCTGATCAGACGCGTGCTACCTGATACGTTGAGCCATGGTTGCGAGCGGACATGCGGTCCACTATACGTTCCAGCAATACATTGCTCACGAGCAGGCTAGCAACACCCGGCACGAATACTCGGACGGACAGATCTACGCGATGGCCGGAGGAACCCCGGAGCACTCTGCGCTGATCGCCAGCATCACCACTCACCTGTCAAATTACGTTCGCGGCGGGCGATGCCGAGTCCATATGTCGGACCTTCGGGTTCGGGTGCTGGAGACCGGACTTGCGACCTACCCCGATGTGGTTGTCGTCTGTGGCGCGTGGGAGCGCGACCCGGGAGACTCGAACACGATCATCAATCCAACGGTGATCGTGGAAGTGCTCAGCCCGAGCACCGAAGCGTACGACCGCGGGGAGAAGCTCGAACACTACAAGCGCATCCCGACGCTGCTTGCGTACGTGCTCGTCGCCCACGACCGGCGCGAGATCGAGGTCTGGAGTCGGGAGGCCGGCGGGCCGTGGGCGCGAGCGCTGGCGGGGGCCGGTCACGGTGCGGCGCTCGAGTGCATCGGGACCCGGCTCGAGGTCGAAGCAGTGTACGAAGATGCGAGAGAACCCTCCGCAGGATGAGCAGTTGGCAGCTGCAGTGTGGACCTCGAATGGCGTCAACTCGGGCTGCGTCCAGCGGACGAGGCGG
>JAYSYE010000052.1:0-7484 GCA_043716635.1 Deltaproteobacteria bacterium
TCTGGTTCTGCTTGGGCGGCTGCAGCAGCTCGAGCGCGGCCTCGAGGTGCTCGATCGCCGCCGCCTCACCGGTGAGTGCCGGCTGCAGGCTCTCGCTCGTCTGCTTCGCGTCGCGGACCTTCTCCATGCCCGTCCGCGCGTCGCCGATGGCCGTCTGCGCCTGCCGCACCTCGGCGGCGGCACCCGCGAGCGCCTTGGCGTCGGGCTGGCCCGGCTGCGGCTGCTGCTTGCCCGCGGCGTCGGCCTCCTTCGCGAGCTCGTCCGTGATCGCCTGCGCCATTCCCCCGTGCTGCTCCTCGCGGGTGATCACGGCGGGCAGCTTCGCACCTCGCTCGGCATCATCGGCAGCCTGCAGGGCCGTCGTGCGATCCCGCGTCTCGCCCTGGTCGCGAATGAGCTGCTCGAGGTGCTCGATCAGCGAGAAGAACAGCATCCGCAGCTCCTGCACCTTCGCCGTTGCAGCGGCGTTGGCCTGCTGCGGGTCATGCGTGGCGTCGGTGCCGGGGGCCGCGAGCGCCATGCCGAGCGTGCCCAGCGCCGCGAGCGACTCGGACCGGAGCTGCTCGGCGGAGGTCAGCTTCGTCCGCGCCGCCGCGAGCTGCTGCTTCGCCGCGTCGAGCTGCGCCTGCGCGGCGGCGGCGCGATCCGGCGCCGAGCCCGAGCCCGAGCCCGGCGTCGGCGCTGGAGGCGTTGGCGTCGGCGTCGGCGATTGCGCGGCCGCCTGCGCGGCCTTGGCAGCGAGCTCCTGCTCCTGCGCCGCGAGTCCCGCGACCTCGTCGGCGATCAGCCCCTGGAGCCGCCCCATGCGCGCGACGTTGCGCGCCAGCGCGTCGCGCGTCTCGGTCGCGCGCACCTCGGGCTTCAGCTCCTTCGCCGCCTCCGGCGACAGCAGCGCGCCGAGCTGCGCCTGCTCGGCGTACGCGAGCTCGGCGGTCTGCTTCAGGTCCGCGAACTCCTCGATCGCACGTGCGAGGGCCGCGAGGGCCGTGCGCTCCTGGTCGATCGCCGCGGCGTGCTGCGCGCTCGCCAGCGATTGCCGCGCGTGGTCCATGGCAGCGCTCGCCTCGAGCACCGCGGGGAGCGCGAGCCGCACGCGCGCGAGCAGCTTCTCCTGCTTCGGATCCTTCGGCGCCTCGGGCGCGGGCACCGGCGACGCGGCCGAGCCGCTTCCCGCTGCGGGATCGGGCGCGGGCGGCGGCGCCACGGCGGCCTCGAGCCGGGCGCGCACCTCCTCCAGGCGATCTCGGAGCGCGTTCTGGCGGTCGGCGAGCGCGCCCGCGGCGAGCCACGCCGGCACCGGTGCGGCGGCGCCCGCCGAGGTGAGTGGGGGCGTCGGCGACGGTGTCGGCTGGCTCCCCAGCGAACCGGTGCTCGCGGGCGCGCTGGCCTCCGACGTATTCTTCGCGAGCTCCACCTCGTCACCGGCGATGCCCCGCATCACGGTCACCGGATCGAGCAGCTGCTCCCGCGCTCGCTTGAGCGAGCCCAGCGCCGACTCCGCGCGCCCGAGCGCCTCCTCGCCGGCGAGATCCTGCAGCTTGCGGCGCGCCTCCGCGATCCGTGCGCGCGCATCGAGCAGGTAGATGTCGAGCCCCTTCAGCTGCACCACGCGGACCTTCTCCTCGTCGGTGCGCTGCTCGTCAGGCTTCTTGCCGATCGCGTCGATCTCGTCCGCCGCGATGTCGCTGATCGCGCCGACCTCGGCCACGATCCCGCGCTCGCGGTCGGCCAGCGCCACGAGCGCGCTCTGCTGCGCGAGCGGATCGGCGCCGCCGCTCTTCTCGATCGCGGCCCACGTGTCGCGCACTCCCTCCATCAGCGCGCGCTGGTCGCGGATCGCGGCGTCGAGTCGAGCCTCGAGCTTACCCTCCGCCTTGCGGAGCTCGTCGCTGATCGCCTGCACGCGCGCGCGCAGGATCGCCTGGTTCGCGACCGCTGCGTGATCGCCGGGCTTCTGGCGCGCGGCATCCCCGAACCACGAGAGCGCCTGCTGGGCCTGCTCGAGCGCCTTCGTCAGATCCTTGCCGTCGCCGCGCCGGGACTTGTCCGCGAGGGCCGCGAACGCCATGCCGAGATCGTATGCCGCGCGATACCGCAGCTCTGGATCCACGCCCGCCTCGCCGCGCGCCGCGAGCAGCGCCTTGGTGGCGCCCTCGAGGTCGCCTTTCTCGAGCGCCGCGACTCCGCGATTGAACGTGCCGCGCGCCTCGCGGTGCTCCCCTCCGCACGCGCTCGCGAGCACGCCGAGCGCGAGCAGCCACGCGCCGAGCCGGGTCACGCGCCCCTCCGGTCGCCGGCACTGGCGCCGACCCACACCGCCGCGAGCAGCGCGAGCAGCGCGAGCAGCACGAGCCACGGGTAGCGCTCGGCGGGAACCACGCGGGTCGCGGCATCGGCGGCCGCCTTCATGATCGGGGTCACGTGACTCTCCATGATCGAATCCAGATCCACCGCGGATGTCCCGGCCGGCACGTACGCGCCCTCCGTGACGAGCGCGATCTTGCGCAGCTGCGCACCATTCAGCTTGCTGATCACGGGCGCGCCATCGTGCTCGAGGGTGGTACGCGCCTTCGTCACCGGATCGATCAGCGTGATCTGGCTCCCGGCCTCGCTGCCGAGCCCCACCGCGAGGATCTTCACGCCCGCATCGCGCGCCGCCTTCGCGGCCTCCTCGGAGTACGGGTCCTGATCGTCGCCGTCCGTGATGAGCACGATGAGCTTCGCGCCCGCGCCCCCGGGGAAGCCCTTGAGCGCGACCTTGATCGCCTCGCCGATCTTGGTCCCGCCGCGACCCGCGCTGCGCGTGTCCACGGTCGCCAGCACCGTGCGGAAGAACGAGTGGTCGGGCGTCAGCGGGCACATCGGCGCCGCTCGTCCCGCGAACGCGACGAGCCCCACTCGCGCATCCACGAGCCGCGCCGCGAGCTGCTCGATCTCGGCCTTGGCGCGCGCGAGCCGGTTGGGGGCGGTGTCCTCGGCGAGCATCGAGCGGGACGTGTCGAGCACGAACATCACGTCCGCCGACGCGCGGGTCACGGCCACGGTGTCGGTCACGCCGCGCGCCTGCGGGCGCATCAGCGCCCCGATCCCGGCGAGCAGGAACACCGTGACGAGGCCGATGCGCACGAGCGCGCGCGGCAGCGTGGCCTGCGCCGTGAGCCGCCGCTGCATCACCGGCGAGAGGAAGCTCGCGAGGGCGTCGCGCCCGCGCAGCTCGAGCACGACGAGCAGCGCCGTGACCGCCAGCGCGATCCACACGAGGTGCACGCGTCCGACGTGGGCAAAGCTCCAGTCCAGCATCACGGTAGCCTCCGCAGCACGGTGCCGCGCAGGAGCAGCGCGGCGATGACGAGCAGCATCGCGATCGCGACGAAGTAGCCGTAGTACTGGCGGTACTCGGTGAAGCGCTCCTCCTCGAGCGAGGTGCGCTGGAGCCTGTCGATCTGCTGATAGATCGTGCGCAGGCTCGCGTTGTCCGTGGCGCGGAAGTACGCGCCGCCAGTGCGGTCGGCGATCCGTCGCAGCGTGGTCTCGTCGATCGAGACCTGCATCGGCACCAGCTCGCTCCGCCCGTCCCCGAGATCGCGCCGCACGGGGGCGATGCCCGTCGTGCCCGCGCCGATGGCGTAGACCTTCACGCCCGCCTTCACCGCGTCGTCGATCGCGGTGTCCTCGGCGATCTCGTGGAAGTTGCTCTCGCCGTCGGTCAGCAGGATCACGATCTTGCTGCGCGCCTTGAAGTCGACGAGCCGCTGCACGGCGAGCTCGAGCCCGGCGCCGATCGCGGTGCCGTCGTCCTCGGGCGCCGCGAAGTCGAGCTGCCGCGCGGCCGCGACGAGGTTGCCGTGATCGAGCGTGAGCGGGCTCCGGGTCTCCGCGTAGTGCGCGAAGGCCACGAGCCCGATCGCGTCATCCGCGCGGCCGTCGAGCCGGTCGCCGCCGAGCACGAACTGCTCGAACACGCGCTTCACGGCATCGAGCCGCGTCAGCTCCTTCGACTTCGTCGAGAGGTCGAGGGCGCGCATCGAGCCCGACACGTCGACGGCCATCACGACCGCGATGCCATCGCGCCGGACGCGGGACGGTTTGTCCCCCGTGCGCGGACCCGCGAGTGCGACGGCGAGCGCGATCACGGCGACGGCGATCAGCACGTCGGGCAGCCAGGCGATCCGGGTTCGCCAGCTCTGACCGCCGACGGGCAGCGCGCGCAGCGAGGAGAACAGCACGCGCCCCGCGCTCCGTCGCGACCACCACAGGGCGGGCACGGCGAGCAGCGCGGCGACGAGGAACCATGCATTCGCGAATTCGATGCCGAGTCGGTGGAGCATGGTCCTAGGCCGCCTTCGCCTGCGGGAGCTCCGCGCGCAGTCGCGTGTCCTCGACGAAGCCTCGGGCCGCCGCGAGCGTCGCGAGCGACTCGTCGGCATCCGGGCGGTAGCCGGCGAACTTCACGCGATCACAGCGCTCGAGGAACTGGATCAGCAGCTGCCTGTGCGTGTCGGTGAGCTCGTGGCCCGACGACGCGACCTGCAGGAACTCGTCGGTCGTGAGCTCCGGTGCGCGGATGTCGTAGCGCTGCTCGAGGTAGCGCCGCACGATCGCGGAGAGCTCGACGAACCACGAATCCGTGGCGTCCGCATCGGGCGCGCCGCGATCCGCGAGCCCACGCAGGTGCGCGACCGCTTCGTCGTAGGCCGAGCGCTGGGCCTCGATCCGGCGCCGCGCGCGGACGGCGCGATAGAGGAGGACCGAGCCCGAGGCGAGCACCGCGAGCACGCTCAGGACGCCGAGGATCAGCACCGCGCTGGTCCCGCCGACGTTCTCGGGGAGCAGGCCCGCAGCGGGCTCGAGCTTGGCGTCGACGGCAGCTGCATCGACCGGCGCGATGTCGAGCGCGACCTCGTCGGTCAGGATCTCCTGCGCGCCCGAGGCCGAGGTCGAGGCCGAGCCCGCACCCGGCGCATTCGCGCGCGCGTCCACCATCTCGAGCCGCAGCGGGGGGATGCGCTGGTGCCCGCTCGACTGCGCCTCGAGGGTGTACGTCTGCTCCTGCACCTGCCCGCCGTCCGCTGAGCGGTGCGAGTCCTGATCGAAGCTCACGACGCGGAAGCGCCCGAGTTGCTGCTCGCCGGCCTCCTGGAACGGGGCATTCACCCGGATGCCCGCCGGCGCCGTGATCTCGAGCCTGAGATAGATCGAGTCGCCGAGCTTCGGCTTCGGTGGCCACACGCTCACGGTCGCCTTGACCGGGCCCGTCTCGGCGGTCTTGACGATCGCGTCCTTCGGCGGGCCCTGGGTCGCGGCCGGGGCGGCCTGCCGGTCGTGGTGACACGCCGCGACCGTCCCGCACGCGAGGGCGACCGCGACCGCCAGCGCGAGCCGCATCATCGCCGCGCTCCTCGCCGCTCGCGCTCGTGAAAGAACCGCAGCAGCGGATCGACCATCGAGCCGGCGGCATCGAACACCACCAGATCGATCCCGCTCGCGCGGAGCGAGTCCCGCAGCGCCTCCTGGCGGCCCGCAGCGCGCGTCGCGAGGTCCGCGCGGAACGTCGGCGAGCGCGTGTCGACCAGTCGCAGCTGCCCGGACTCGGCATCCTCGAGAGTCACGAGCCCGGCCGGGGGCATCGTGGCCTCGCGCGGGTCCGTGATCAGCGCCGCCACCACGTCGTGCTTGCGATTCGCGTGGCGCAGCACCTGGAGATAGCCGTCGTCCAGGAAGTCCGAGACGAGGAACATCACCGACTTGCGGGGGAGCACCTGGCGGCAGAACTCGAGCGCAGCGGCGATGCTCGTCGATCGCCGCGACGGGCCGTCGGGCTGCGCCGTCGCGACCTGCAGGCGCGAGAACCAGCGCCGCACCGTGGCGGGGATGCCCGTCAGCCACTTCCGGGTCGTCGCCGCGCGCGCCGCCGGCGTCTCGCCGCGCGCGAGCACCTCGCGGACCACGCGCAGTGCGTGCTTGCCGCCCTTGCGCGGCGGGATGTAGAGGTCCGCGCCGCCGTGGAACAGCAGCAGCCCGACCTTGTCACCGTTCTCGACGGCGCTCATCGCGAGGAGGGCCGAGAGCTCGACGGCCGCCTCGAGCTTGCTGCGGCGGCCGGAGCCGAAATCCTGCGACGCGCTCACGTCCACGAGCAGCATCACCGTCAGCTCGCGCTCCTCGACGAAGCGCTTCACGTGGGGCTCGCCCGTCCGCGCGGTGACGTTCCAGTCGATCGCGCGGATGTCGTCGCCGGGCACGTACGGGCGCACCTCGTCGAACTCCATGCCCGTGCCTTTGAACACGGAGAGGTAGGCACCGGCCATCACGTCGGAGACCTGACGACCGGTGACGAACTGGATGCGCTTGACGGCTTGCGCGATCTCGGCGGGGAGCACGGCGACCTCTATGGAACCGGGACGTTCTCCAGGATCTGCGCGATCACGTGGTCGCTCGTCTTGCCCTGGGCCTCGGCCTCGTAGCTCGCGAGCACGCGATGGCGGAGCACGTCGTGAGCGATCGTCTTCACGTCGTGCGGAGAGATATAAGTGCGGCCCGACATCAGGGCCTGGGCCTTGGCGACCTTGATGAGCGCGATCGAGGCGCGCACCGACGCCCCGTTGTCGATGAGGGGCGCGAGTTGCGGGATCCCGGACGCCTTCGGATCGCGCGTGGCGGCGACGATGTCCACCGCGTAGCGCTTCACCTTGTCGTCGACGAACACCTGGCGCACGACATCGCGTGCCGCGAGGATCTCGTCGGTGTTCATGATCTTCGACGCGCTGGGCTCGGAGGCGGAGCCCGCCATGCGATCGATGATCTTCACCTCTTCGTCGCGCGTCGGGTAGCCGACCTTGATCTTCAGCATGAAGCGATCGAGCTGGGCCTCGGGCAGCGAGTACGTGCCCTCCTGCTCGATCGGGTTCATCGTGGCCAGCACGAGGAACGGGTCCGCGAGCTTGAACGTCTGGTCACCGAGCGTGACCTGGCGTTCCTGCATCGCCTCGAGGAGCGCGGACTGGACCTTCGCGGGGGCGCGGTTGATCTCGTCGGCGAGGATGAAGTTGCCGAAGACCGGACCCTTCTTGACGGTGTAGGCGCCGTCGCGCGGGTTGTAGATCTGCGTGCCGACCACGTCGCCCGGCAGCATGTCGGGCGTGAACTGGATGCGCGAGAACACGCCGTCGAGCGAATCGGCGAGCGTGCGGATGACCAGGGTCTTCGCGAGCCCGGGCACGCCCTCCAGCAGCACGTGACCGCCGGCGAGCATGCCGAGCAGGAGCCGGTGGAGCATGTCGTCCTGACCGACCAGGACCTTGCCGACCTCGGCCTTGAGCGCGGTGAAGCGACCCTGAAACTTCGTGACGTCTTCGGTGAGGCGATCCGACATGGGGTTTGTTCGAGCCGGAGGAAACCCGGCGGCTGGCCGCGTGTCAACCGAGGCGACCAGTCGGACATTCCCGGGATGGATCGCGCTTGACGAATCAGACCGAATTGACGAG
>JAYSYE010000511.1:0-3517 GCA_043716635.1 Deltaproteobacteria bacterium
GCTTGCCCGAGCGGGACGTGCTGCGCGGTGGCGCGGGCGGTGAGGCGCGTCGTGTACGTGGCGAGGAACGCGAACGGCGCGTCCTCGTCGCCGCGGTTCTCGGCGAGGTTGAAGTGGACGCGGCCGACCAGGTTCCAGGCAGCGTGACGCGCGCGGAGGAAGGCGCCGACGTCGCCGCGGGGGTCGGCGGCGGCGATCGCGGCGGCGAACGCGACGTCGAGCACGTGCCACAGCGCGGCGAGCACGGTCGCGTCGAGGTACTCGCCGCCCTGCATCGGGGGCGCGCCAGCGGCGAGGGTCGCGAGCACGATGGCATCGGGCGGTGGGAGCGGCGTGGGTGCGACCTCCCCGCGCGCGCACACGGCGGCGACGTAGCTGCCGGCGAGGTCGCGCCAGAACGCGAGGTCCGGCGGCAGCGAGGTCGAGACCTCGGAGGTGCCGAGGTGCAGGAGTCCGCCACCGGAGCCAGCGGCGAAGGCATCGGCGAGCCGCGCAGCGGTGGCGGCGTCGAGGGGGCTGCGGTCAGCCGTGGAGGCGGCGGTGGCTGCGCCGACGATCAGGTGGCCGGCGGGCGTGACGGCGAGCGCGATGCTTGACGAGGTCGACGAGCGGGAACCGCGTGCCACGGTCGGGGAATAGCATCGCGGGAAGCCGCGACGGGGTGGATCCGACCGCGGACTGGCGAGCGCGGCGATGCAGCTCTACTCCGCCAGGTAGCCGTAGGCGCCGTGGTCGTCCCGGGTCGTCGAAGCGAAGGTCGCGGGCTCGGTGCCGAGCGCGTGAAGACCGATCACGGCGAGGCCGCGGAGGTCGTGTGCGGTCCTCACGTCCGCGAGCAGCGACAGGAGGAGGCGCGTGACCTGCGCACTGCCTGCCGCGTTGCCGACGCGATCCTCGAAGAATGCCGCCAGGTCGTCACGCACGGACGGCGTCACCGGGAGGGATGGGGCCTCGGCCCCGCGGAGGAGCATGGCAAACCCGTCCGCAAGCGACCCCATCGAGTCGCGGAGGGGGGCAAGCGCTGCGGCCAGGTGCGTCGCGTCGGCGAGCCGGCGCGCCACGACGACGCCGCGGACTCCCGGGAGCAGGAACGAGCTGGTCGGCCAGAGTGCGGGTGCCGACGCGTCGAGCGCCGCCGTCGGGTCCCATCGGATGCCCGCGGCGAGCGCCGAGTTCACGAGCGCCCACGCGACCCAGGGCATGCGGGCGCGCGCGAAGCGCTTCGTGATCATGACCTGCATGCGGCCGCGGACGAGCAGCAACGCCTCTTCCATGTCGTCGCCGGTGCCATCGGCATCGGGCGCAGCGAGCTCGTAGATCGTGCTCGCCGCGGTGTCGACGCCCCACACGCGGCACTGCCCCGGCGGCGCCGGCTGGGCCCGCGAGCGGTTCGCGCGCGAGCTGCGATTGGCCGCGTACAGGTCGACCAGCATCGCACCATCGGGCTGCGCGCCCTCGGGCAGCTCGTTGTGCCGGTAGCGAAGTGACACCGGCACATCCTCGAGCACGATCTGCACCTCGTAGGCGGGCTCGAGCACGCCGGCCTGCGCGGACGCCGGCAACAGGCGCGGATGGCCGGGGATCGTGATCGCCAGTCCGATGCGTCGATCCAGGAGGCGCGCGGTGTCGCCCTCGAGCGGCAGCAGCTCGAGACCGAGCGGCGGCGCGAGCGTCACTACTTCTTGTCCAGCGACCCGGTTGCGCGCTCGAACAGGTCGGCGCCGAGCGCACCCTCGAGCTCGTCCGCGAGCTCCGAGAGCAGAGCCGGTCGATACCCATCGATCGTGCGCTGTGCCTTGATCAGCGCCGTCGCCGCCGCCTCGGGATGGGGCTGCTTCGCGACCGCGTGCCCGGCACGGGCCAGGAGGCCATGCAACGTGACGAGCGCGGCCTGCTTCATCGCCGCGACGTCGGGCGGCTCGCCGCTGCCCACGTACTTCGGATCGCCGAACGCGGGCAGTGCGGCCTTCAGTGCACGGATGGCCTGGTCGAGGCCCGGTCCATCGGCCGAGGTCGCGGCCATGGTGTTCAGGGTCGGCTCGGCCCGCGCCTCGAGGTTCCGGGTCTTCAGCAGCTTCACCGATTCGTCGACCCGGGTCTCCGGGAGGAACTCGCCCAGACGCGCCACGTCCATCCAGCTCATCGTCTTCTCCTTCGCCCTCGACTTGACGTGCACCTTCGCCGGCCCCGCTGGCTTCGCGACGGCCACCGCGCCACCATCGCACGCGAGCAGCGCCGCGCACAGCAGTGCGAGCGCGCTAGAACGTCTGGCTCTTGTCGCCATACACATGGGAGACGCTCGCCGGACCCAGGTCGAACGTCGTCGTCGTGAAGTTGCCCGACTTGAAGTCAGCCTCGGCGACCCAGCGAGTTCCGCCGCTCCACGGGTCGCTGACCAGGTACTTTCGATCGGCGCCCGGCGCGCCACGCACGTCGGACACCATCATGAAGTGGCCGCCGCCGGCGTTGTAGCCGATCCGGATGGGCACGTCCTGGCCGTCCTTGAGCTTCTCGTCGACGTGAGCCAGCTGCCCCGTCGTCGGGAGGTTGCCGGACGCGTCTCCCATCCCGGTGTTCTGGTACTTCAAGTGGGTCTGGTCGCCCGCGATGGTGTCGAGCGCGGGCTCGAGTCCCATACCGTTGTCGACCTTGCCCGCGTCGGCCTTCATGGCCGCGAGCTCGGCATCCGTCGGATGGCCCGCGTTCTCGCCGCGGAGCTTCGCGAGCGTTGCCTGCGCCTGCTGCCTCGTCGAGCTATCGAGCTTGCCGCCGCTCATGAGCTTCTTCATGGCGGAGACTTCGGCGCCGGAGACCTGCTTCGCGAGCTTCATCTGATCGAGCTTGTCGGTGATCTCCACGCGGGCGTTGTCTCCGAGGCGCGACACCGCGCCGCCGCCGTTGGCCTCGAGCACACGCTTCTGCTCCTGCGCGTACTCGCTGTTCGGATCGTTGTCCTCGAAGTGATTTTGCCGCAGCTTGAGCGCGTAGATCGGGTCGGCCTCGCCACGCACCATCTGCGACGTCGTGGGGCCGCACGATGACAGCCAGCGCTGGAACAGGCCGTCGTTGTCGACGAGCGTGTCGCCACCCTTGCGGTTGCTCGGGTCCGTGGTCGACGTGTTCTTGTCATCGATGTCGATGACAGACGTGCTGCGAATCAGGTCCTCGCGCTTCACGCCGCGAATGTCCTTGGCGAACTGCGCGATCTCGCGATTGGCCGCCTGGTTCGCCGTCTCTCCGCCCGACACCGCGTCGACGGCATCGGTGACGTCGTGCTTGAACGAATCGCGCCGGGCGGCCACCGCCTTCAGGATCAGCGCCTGCTCGGCGCCCGCGTCCGCCTCGGGACCGGGCGTGCCGTCGGGAGCCTTGCCCGCCTGGTGGAGCAGCGTCTCCGTCTGCGCGTACTCCTCCTTGTTCATGTTGAGGAGCCCCTGCGCCGAGTCACGCGCCGAACGGGCACCCAGGATGCCGGCCTGACCCCGGTCGCCGTCCGTGCGTGACGTCGAGACGCCGC
>JAYSYE010000512.1:0-31390 GCA_043716635.1 Deltaproteobacteria bacterium
TGCCCTTGGAGCCGCAGGCGATGGCCGTGGCGATCGCGAGGCCGCACACCGCCGTGCTCGCGACGCTTCGAGGGCGGGCGTACCGGATCCGCTGTCGCACGCCCCGTTATAGCGCGATATATCCAGGTTTCATGCAGCGCTCCCTCCGGTCGATCGTCGGTGTTCTGGTGGCCCTCACGGGCAGCGGGCTCGTCGCGTGCGGAGGTGACAGCGGCCCGACCGCGCTGGAGCTCGACGTCGCCGCGGGTTGCAACCCGCTCGGCAGCGGCCACTGCATGACGCCGTGGCCGAGCAGCGCGTTCGAGATCGAGGACACCGCGACCGCGACGGGCCGGCACCTCGCGATCCCCGCAGGCACGCTGCCGACGAACGTCGACGACATCGCGGGAGACCCGGCGGGCTGGAACACGGCGGACGGGTTCTCGGCGGCGGCCCCGCTGCTGGTGACGTTCCCGACGGGCGTCTCCGCCGCAGGCCTGCCCTCGCTCGCCGACATGGCGCCATCGCTCGCGGCCGCCAGCCCCACGGTGCTGGTCGACATGGCCACCGGGGCCCGCGTCGCGCACTACGCCGAGCTCGATGCGCCCGCCGCGGCCCATGGCGAGAACCAGGCCCTGATGATTCGACCCGCACAGCGGCTGCTGGGTGGCCATCGCTATGCGGTCGCGATCACGACGCGCGCGCACGCCCCCGATGGCGGCCCGCTGCCGGTCCCCGCGGGCTTCGCGGCCCTCCGCGACGGCACACCGACGACCCATCCGCTGCTCGAGGCGATGAGGCCCCGCTTCGGCGCCGTGCTCGCCGCGCTGGCCGCAGCCGGGGTCCCCCAGGACGAGCTCGTCGTGGCGTGGGACTTCACCACCGCGAGCGACGCGTATGTCCGTCGCGATGCGCTCGCGGCGCGCGATCGCGCGGTGAGCTGGCTCGATACGCACCCGATCGACTTCACGATCGCGACCGACGACGAGACGCCCGCCGATCCGCAGATCCGACGCACGATCACCGGCACGTTCGATGCGCCGCTGTTCCTGACGAACGCGGGGCGGTTCATGGCGGGGACGGTGATCGCCCGCGACGCGGAGGGCCTGCCGGTGACGAGCGCGTTTTACCGCGTGCCGTTCACTGCGATCATCCCCGCGTGCGCGTACACGGCGGCGACACCGGTGCCGATGGTCGTGTATGGGCACGGGCTGATGGGGAGCTCCAGCGAGGTGGCCGGAGGCGTCCAGCGCACGACCGCGGCGGAGCTGTGCGCGGTGTTCGTGGCCACGGACATGCGCGGGATGTCGACGATGGACTTGCCGGCGATCGCGCGTGCGCTGAACGAGCTGTCACATGCCGACGAGGTGATGGAGGTGCTCGTGCAGGGCATCGTGAACCATGTCGCGCTCGTGCGTGCGCTGCGCACGACGTTCGCATCGCGGCTGTTCGTGACGGCGCAGGGCGCCTCGCTCGTCGACGCGACGAAGGTCTCGTACTATGGCATCTCGCAGGGCGCGATCTTCGGCACGAGCATCCTGGCGTACGAGCCCACGATGACGCGCGCCGCGCTCGCGGTGGGCGGCGCGAACTACTCGACGCTGCTCGATCGCTCGCTCGACTGGCCGACCTATCGCGGCATCCTCGAGGGTGCCTATCCGGACCCGCTCGACATCACGCTCGCCGTGAGCCTGTTCCAGATGCGCTGGGACAAGACGGAGGGCTCGGGCGTCGCTGCGGACGTGCTCGCCGGCGCGGCGTTCGGCGGACCGCCCAAGCAGGTGCTGATGCAGATCGCGCTCGGCGACGAGCAGGTCCCGAACGTCGGCTCCTACTGGCAGGCGCGCACGATGGGGATTGCCGTCCTCGCGCCCTCGCCGCTCGTGCCCTGGGGGCTGAGCGCGGCGAGCGGCCCGCTGCCGGACGGCTCCGCGCTGGTGCTCGAGGACGGCGGTGCACCGTCCCCGCCCGAGCCCAACGTCGCGCCCGGCAACTTCCACATGCACGACCTCACGCGCAACCAGCCCGCGAGCCGCCGCCAGATCGGCGCGTTCTTCGCGACCGGCATCATCGCGAACGAGTGCGCCGGCGCCTGCGTGTGCACGACGACCGCCTGCAACTGACGGCAGCTGCGTGTCCCGGCCAGGACCCCGTTGCCCCGGCGAGACCGCCGTGTGCCGAGCCGGCACGGATCGAGCGGTGCTCGTCAGCGCGGAGAAGGCCCGGGTCCAGCCACCGTCAGTCGTGGCCGCGGCGACCGTTGTCGTGACCGTTGTCCTTGTCCTTGCCCTTGTCCTTGTCCTTGTCGTTGCCGCGACGACCATTGTCGTGATCGTCCTCACGGTCGTGTCCGTTATCGTGACGCGCGTAGTCGCGCTCGCACCCACCGCCGTTCCAGTGGTACCCGGGCCCGCACCCGTTGCCGCCACGCGAGCCGCGCGTGGTGACGAAGCAACCGGTCATCACGCCGGCCGCCAGGATCGATGCAACGAGCTTGCTCATCGGACGAGCGTACCAGCGCGCGCCCGTCGACCGAGCATTCATGCTGTGACCTAACGCACCTTCACGACGGGCGCTGCCCCGATCAGCCTCGCGGCTGACCGATCACGGGAAGATGCCGCGCTCGCGGTAGCAGTGCTGCAGTCGCTCGAGGCCGATCGCGTAGCTCGCCGTGCGCCAGTCCGTCTTGTGCGCGGCCGCGTACTGGCGAACGTTCGCGTACGTCTGCTTCATGCGGCGCTCGAGGCGGCCGAGCACGTCGGCGAGCTCCCACTGCTCCGCGCGCTTGTTCTGCAGCCACTCGTAGTACGAGACGATCACGCCGCCCGAGTTGCAGAGGATGTCCGGGATGATGTCGATGCCCTTCCCGAGCATGATGTCCTCGGCCTCGGGGTACGTCGGGCCGTTCGCGCCCTCGACGACCATCTTGACCTTCAGCGCCTTCGCCTCGGCGACACCGATCTCGAGCTCGAGCGCCGCCGGCACGAAGATGTGTGCGTCCAGCGAGAAGAACTCCTCGCGCGTGATCTTGGTGGCGCCCTTGTAGCCGGCGACCGTCCCGCCCTTGGCGACGTGCTCGCCGAGCTTGTGCGGGTTGATACCCTCGGAGTTCGAGATGTAGCCGCCCACGTCGCCGACGCCGACGACGACCGCGCCCTTCTGCGAGAGCAGGCGCGCCGCGTAGCTGCCGACGTTGCCGAAGCCCTGGATGATCACCTGGCAACCATCGAGGTTGAAGTTCTTGTCCTTGGCCCACTCGGTGATGCAGTGCACGACGCCCTGGCCGGTCGCTTCCGCGCGGCCATGGCTGCCACCCGACGACACGCTCTTGCCCGTCACCACACCACGCACGGTGTTGCGATCGCGGCCGGCGATGTTCATGTACGTGTCCATCATCCAGACCATCGTCTGGCTGTTGGTGTTCACGTCGGGAGCCGGGATGTCGAGCTCGGGGCCGATGTTCGAGCCGAGCGCCGCCGTGAACCGGCGCGTGATGCGCTCGAGCTCGAGCTTGCTGTGCTGGCGGGGGTCGACCTTGACGCCACCCTTGCCGCCGCCGAACGGAATCTCGTGCAGCGCGCTCTTGTACGTCATCCAGGACGCGAGGGCCTTCATCTCGTCGAGGTTCGCCTCCTGGTGGTAGCGCATGCCGCCCTTGTACGGGCCGAGGATGTTGTTGTGCTGGACCCGGTAGCCCTTGAACATCGTGAACTTGCCGTCGTCCATGCGGACGGGGAAGTTGACGATGATCTCGTTCTTCGGCTGCGCGAGGATCTCGGCCACGTCGGCGTCGAGATTGATCAGCCGCATCGCCTTCTCGATCTGCTTGGTCGCGACCTCGAAGAGGTTGCCGCGGTCCTTGAGACTCGTCACGCTTGGCTCCGCGCCCTTCGCAGGGGCTGCAGCCGGCTTGTTCTCGATGCTCATGTGGGACCGGATTACCCCTGCCCCGGGACCGATTCAATGGTGGCGTGTGCCATTCCGGTGACGCTAGCTCGCGCCGCGGTGCGTCGAGAGTGATAGCTATCCCGTAGTGCCGGACCTGGACCGCATCGCGGACAAGAAACTCGCGGGGATGGTCGTCGAGGGCGGGCGGCTGCGCGCGCTCGTGCTCGAGCTGTGGCAGCGCACGCGCATGGACTGGGGGTTCGTCACGGACCGGCTGGCCACGACGTTTCGCAAGGAGACATGGATCGGCTCGCACGACCGCCGGTTCGTCGGCGAGACTCTGTACGGGCTGGTGCGTCACCTCCGGCGCGTCGATGCGGCCATCGCGCGCGGGCGCAAGGTCAGCAAGCCCCCGCGCGACATCGAGCGGTTGCTCGCGCTGCTCGTGCTCGAGCGGCTGATCGACCCGGCCAAGGCCGCCCGCGAGGCGCCCGATATCGACTGGCGTGCCGTCTCGACGATCGACGAGGCCATCGCCGGGGAGCGCAAGCTGGTCGCGCGCATCGCGCTGTCCGCTTCGCTACCCGACTGGCTCGCGCGCATGCTCGTCGACGAGTGGGGCGACGAGGCGGAGCCCCTCGCGCTGGCGCTGAACCAGCGCGCCCCGATGACGGTGCGGGCGAACACGCTCGTCGGTGACCGCGCCGCACTCGCCGCCGAGCTCGCGGGCGAGGAGCTCCGCACGAAGCCGGCAGCCTGGTGCGATACCGCGCTCCACATCGAGAGCCGCACGAACCTGTTCGGCACGGCGGCGTTCCAGCGCGGCGCGATGGAGGCCCAGGACGAAGGTAGCCAGCTGCTCGCGGATCTGGCCACGGGCGGCCTCGCGACGAAGAGCCCGACCGTGGTCGATCTCTGCGCGGGCGCGGGCGGCAAGACGCTGGCGATCGCGGCGCGGCTCGGCAACCGCGGGCGCATCGTCGCGACCGACATCGACACGCGGAAGCTCGACGAGCTCCGCAAGCGCGCCCGCCGGGCGACGGTGTCGAACACACGCGCGATCGAGCTCGATGCCGAGTGGCGCGCCCGCACCTCCGGCGGCGCGACCGTGGGTCAGACGGGCTGGCCCGCCGCGCTCGACGAGCTGCGCGGCGCCGCGGACGTCGTGTTCGTGGATGCGCCGTGCTCGGGGATCGGTGCGCTGCGCCGCAATCCCGAGGCGCGCTGGCGGCTGCGCGAGGACGACTTGCCGACGTTCGCGGCACGGCAGCGCGAGATCCTCGAGGGCGCGCGGCACCTGCTCGCGCCGGGCGGTCGCCTGATCTACGGCACCTGCACGCTGCTGAAGGTCGAGAACGAGGACGTCAGCGATGCGCTCCTCGCGGCGCATGACGACCTCGAGCACGTGCCCCTGGCAGACATCCTCGGGGACCGCGCAAGCCAGTTCGCGCGCGCAGATGCGTTCACCGTCACGCCACTTCGCCACAACACCGACGGGTTCTACGCCCGTGTGATGCGTCGTCGGCCCGCGCCAGCGCCCTGACGCCGGCCGCCGGGGCATCGCGCCTCGGCTCCGGTCCGACGTCCGTCGTCGACGAGCCGCCGCACGCAGGCGCCCGGGCGGCACTGCCGATGCATCGCCGAACGACATGGAATCGACTTCCGACGAGTTACCTGGCGTCGGCGGTGTCGAAGGCAACGTCCCGCTCATCCCGGCGGCGCCCCCGTGGCGTGCTAGCGTGCCGCAGCGCATGGCGATCGAAGTCACCGTCGCGAAGGACCTGGACGCTCTTCGCGCGATCGAGTCCGAGTGGCGAGCACTGGCTGCCGCCGCAGGTAACACCCTCTTCCGCGGGCCCGACTGGCTCCTGCCCTGGTGGAGCGCGTACCACGCGACCCTCTCGGCCTCGCCGTTCGTCCTGATCGGACGTTCCACCGAGGCGGACGCTGCAACCGGCGTGACCATCGGCGACATCGTCTGCATCGCGCCGCTGTACCGGCGCACCGTCAAGGTCGCGCTGCTCGAGACGCACGAGCTGCGGATGATCGGCGATGCCGGGCCACGGCCACCCTCGCTCGACCTGATCGCGCGGGCGGGCTGGGAGGACCGCGCCGGTGCCGCGCTCGCGAAGACGCTCGTGGAGGAGGCAGCGAGCTGGGACTTGCTCGATCTCGAGTCGCTGGCGGATCCGTCGCGCGTGCGCGCGCACCTGATCCAGCGCCTCGGTTCGGCGGGCTTCGGCGTCGAGAGCTCGGCGTCGGCGGGCGGTGCGCATCGCATCGCGCTCGCGGATTCGATGGACATCAGCGACGCGGCCTCGGGCGGCGTGCTCGTGTCGTGCGACGACCTGAACGACCTGCGCAAGAACATGGGGACGCTGCGCCGCCTCTCGCGCCTCGAGTGGGCCGAGCGCGACGAGCACTCGCCCCTCGCCGACCCCGAGGCGATCGGCCTGTTCGAGGACGTCGCGCAGGTGCTCGCGAAGGAGGGCCGGGTCCGGCTCGCGCGGCTGAACGACTCGAACGGCCTCGCGCAGGCAGCGGCGCTCGTGATCGACGATCACGACCGCGCCGTGGTGCTCGCGATGGCCGCCGATCCGATGGCGCCGCGGGCCACGGCACGGCTGCTCCACGCGGAGGCGATCGCGGCGCGCAAGCGGGGGCGGATCGCGCTCGATGTCGTGGCGGGCGCGGGCGACTATGCGATGCCCGAGCTGCCCACGTCGAAGCAGCTCGCGGTCTCGGTGCGCGTGTGGGGACACTCGCGCACGGCGTCCGTCGGGCGGACCGTCACGAGCGTCGCCCGGCGGGCTCGTCGCGCGCGCGAGACGCCGGCCGTGGCCGCCGCCCAGGCGCGCGCGGCCTGGACGAAGATCCGCAGCGCCGCAGCGAGCGTCGCCGCCTACGACAGGTTCTGTTTGTACCGTGGGCAGCTCTGGACGCGAGGTCTGGTCGCGCCGGCGGGACTCGAGATTCATTCCCTCACGGAGGCGGGCTACGACGCGCTCGACGATGTCGGCCGCGCGGATCTCGTCGAGCAGCTCGCGCTCGACGAGGCCACGATTCGGACCCAGTGGCGCCGCGGCGATCTCGCTCTCGTGGCGCACCTCGGCATCCGGCCTGCGGGGATCGCATGGGCTGCACGAGGGCCGATCGAGGCGCCCGAGCTCGGCCGCCAGCTCCGCCTGTCCAAGTACGACGCGTACATTCACAGCGTGTACGTGGCGCCCGCGGCGCGTGGCCGGGCGGTGGCTCCGGTGCTCCTCGAGCACCTCGCGAAGGAGCTGCGCGCGACCGATGCCTATCGCTCGTGGGCGCTGATCGCGGCCGACAACCAGGCGTCGCTGCGCGCGTTCCAGAAGGCGTCGTTCACGCCGGTGTGTGACGTGATCCACGCGAAGATGGCCGTGGTCGACCGCGTGGTCTGCCGCCCGCCGGACCCCGAAGCCCAGGACCTCCTCGGGCTCACGAATTCGTAGCGCCAACATTCGCGAGGGTGGTTTCAGAGCCCCCACCGGTGCCTGCTCTAGAACGGGCGGAGCTGCTGTGTATCGCCACCGGCGAGCAGCGACTTCGTCGCGTCTTCGAGCCAGACCTTGAGCCGTTCACCCTCGGCGCCCGTCGCCGGACCAAACCAACCACCGAACACCGTGTAGACAGTTCCGTCGGCCCGGATGAGCGCGATGATCGGTAACCCATCCCAGTTTTCGAGCTCGGGTGGCATCGCCTTGGCCCACGTCTCCGGCGTGCACGGGACCTGGAGGAGCTCCCACGGAACGTCATACTTCTTGCGGAACGAATCGATCTGCGCCTGATTCGCCTTACGATCTTCGCTGAGCTCGTAGGATACGCCGAGCACCTCCAGGCCCTTCGAGTGATACTTCGTGTACAGCTCCTTGAAGAACGGATGGGCGTCGTTACACGAGGGGCACCAGGTCGCGAAGATGATCGCGAGCGTGGGCTTACCCTTGTACTTGGCGAGCCCGGCGAGCGAGAGCGAAGTCTTGCCGGCCTTCAGGTGGACCTTGTTGACGAAGTGGTAGCCCGCGAGCTTCTCGGCGGTGAACGTCTCGTTCCACACGTTCTGCATGCTGAGCAGGCCCTTCATGGTCTTGCCGTCGGGCGAGAGCTCCGCGAGCACGAGGTTGGCGGAGTTACCGTTGAACTGTGAGAGCCCGAGCTTGGTGCCGTGCACGTTTCCCGCGAGGAACCGGGCGTCTCCGAGTTGACCGGGCTTGATGAAGCCGCGGACCACACCATCCGGGGTTTGCTCCAGAATACCCTCGCTCTCACCGTGCTCCTTGAACCGAAACTTCCAGGTCCCGCCGGCCGAGATCGATGGTGGCGCGGTCCCGAGCGCAGCGAAGCGCTGCTGCGGATCCGTGTCGACGATCGGCGTGGCCTCGAAGTCACGAACCACGGCGCCCCACAGCGGGGTGTCTCGCGTCCACTGGCCTCGAAGTTTGTGTGTGGCTGCGTCCAATTCTGCTTCGATCACAGATGTGTAGTTCCACGGTCCGGTGACCGAGACCTCGTTCTCGCGCCACTCCGCGTTGAACTCGACGGTCTCGGTGCCGTTGATCACGAACGCCTTGCCGTCCCGACCCCGCTCTGGAATGTGCAGATAGAACGGTAGCTCGCCGATCTTGTCGTACTTGAGGACCGCGCGATACCAGGTGCCGGCTAGCCCATCGGGACTCGGCGTCGGTGGTGTTGCGACCACCTTCGCGGGGGATGCAACCGCCGGTGTCGGTGTCGGTGTCGGTGTCGGTGCCGGTGCCGGTGAGGAGAGGAGCGCGGGCTCCGCCGCGGTCACGGAGCTCGGCGCGAGCCCCGCGAGCACGAGGAGGAGACGGGACCAGGACCGGATCGGCGAGCACACCCGTGGATGCATGGACCACGCATACCGCCACCGCACCCACGTCCGGCTCGCGGTCACGTCAAATGCGCGTCAATTCCGGCGTGCGCCGGCCGAGCTCACAGCTCGATCTGCAAGCCAAGCTCGACGACGCGGTTGGGCGGCAGATTGAAGAATGCCGTCGGCGGGCGGGCGTTGCGCGACAGGAACGCAAACAGCAGCTTGCGCCAGCGCGCGATCTTGGCCGCGCCGTGCGTCAGCAGCGTCTGCCGACCGAGATAGTACGTCGTCGTCAGAGGCTGCGTGGTGATGCCCTTCGCCTCGCAGCGGGCGAGCAGCATCGGCACGTCGGGGCTCTGCATGAAGCCGACGCGCGCGACCACGCGGAAGAAGCCGTGGCCCATCGCCTTGATGTCGAGTCGCTTCATCGTGTCGACGATCGGCACGGGCGCGATATCGATCGAGAACAACACGACTTGCGAGTGCAGCACCTGGTTGTGCTTCAAGTGGTGAAGCAGCACGTTCGGGATGCCGTCGGCACCGGAGGTCATGAACACGGCGGTCCCGCGGACCCGCGGGGGCGGATCGAGCTCGAGGCCGCTCATGAACACGTCCGAGGCCAGGCTGCCGGAGTCGATGAGCTTCGACAGCTCGACCCGGCCGCGCCACCACGTGGTCATCACGACGAACACGCCGATACCGATCGCGAGCGGGAACCAGCCGCCATCGGCGATCTTCGCAGCGTTCGCGGCAAAGAACGAGAGGTCGATGATGAGGAACGGCACGAGGAACGCGAGGGCTCGCGTCTGCGAGTAGCCCCAGCGCATCCGGCACACGAGGTAGAACAGGTACGACGTGATGCCCATCGTCCCGGTCACCGCGATGCCGTACGCGGCTGCGAGCCCCGAGCTCGTGCGGAACTGCAGCACGAGGATGATCGTGCCGAGCATCAGCAGCCAGTTCATCTCCGGGATGTAGATTTGACCCTCCGTCTCGGCGGACGTGTGCACGACAGTGACGCGCGGCCAGAACCCGAGCTGCATCGCCTGCCGGGTCAGCGAGAACACCCCTGAGATCAGCGCCTGCGACGCGATCACGGCCGCGGCCGTCGCGATGATGAGCACCGGCACGAGCACCCAGCCCGTCGCGAGACCGTAGAACGGGTTCGGCACGCTGCCGTGCGGCGCGGACACGAGGAGCGCCGCCTGCCCGAAGTAATTCAGGAGGATACCGGGCATCGCGACCGCGAACCACGCGATGCGAATGGGGCGCTTGCCGAAGTGTCCCATGTCCGCGTAGAGCGCCTCACCGCCGGTGACGCAGAGGAACACGAGGCCGAGCAGCAGGAATCCGTGCAGCCCGTGGTGGATCAGGAACGAGGCCGCGTACATCGGGTTCACGGCGGTGAGCACGTCCGGGTAGAGCATGATGCCGCGCACCCCCAGAATGCCGATGAGGAAGAACCACACGAGCATCACGGGACCGAACGCGATGCCGATGACGTTCGTGCCGTAGCGCTGCACGACGAACAGCGCGATCAGGATGCCGATCGTGATCGGGACGATGAGGTGCGCGAGCGCGGGGCTCTTCTCGGAGAGCCCTTCCATCGCGCCGAGCACCGAGATGGCGGGCGTGATCGCACCGTCGCCGAACAGCAAGCCCGCGCCGAAGAGCCCGAGCATCAACGGGACCGCGAGGCGTCCCGGCTTGGGCTTGCTCGCGCCCTGCACGAGCGCCGCGAGCGCGAGGATCCCGCCCTCGCCTTTGTTATCGGCGCGCAGCACGAACGCGATGTACTTGACGGAGATCACGAGCATCAGCGCCCAGAACATCAGCGACACGATGCCGTACACGTTGCCGACCGTCGGCTCGATCGCGTGCTCCGCGTGCTTCCAGGCGAGGCACTCCTTCATCGCGTAGAGCGGCGACGTCCCGATGTCGCCATAGACAACGCCGAGGGCCCCGAGCGATGCGAACCCCAGCGCCTTGCCCTTCAGGTCACCGTGCCCGTGCGCGGCCTCGGACTCGGCGTCGCCGCGGTGGTCCTCGGCGTCGGTCGCGGCGTCGGCCGCGTCGGCGGCGGTGGCGTCGGTCGCGGCGCCGGTGGAGCCCGCCTCGGGGACGACGTCGGTCTGCAGTGGTCTTAAGGGGTCCATCGAGATTCCAGCGAGCGCCAGGGGGCGCGAGATCCGGGCGGTCCGGGGCGGCAAAAAGTATCAGATTTATCGAACGATAACGGGGACGCGCCGCTTCGAGGGTGGTGGCCCCAGGCGTGCTTCCGACCGGGGTTCACCACTTCTTGTCGTCCACCAGCCGCACGTCCACGTAGGACAGGAGGCGCCGCACGCGGTCGCCCATCTCGGTGAATTCCGGCAGCTCGGACGCCTCGCCGAGCTTCGCCGCGAAGTTCATCACGCGCACGAGGTAGGTGAACAGGTTGCCCTCCTCGTGCTGCAGGTGATGAGTCTCCACGAACTCGAGGAACCCCTGCCCCGAGTCCTCGAGCTGGGCCCACGTGGTTTTCGGCTTCTTGCCGCCGTGGAGCTCGGGGTGCGGCACCGCCGCCGCGAACTCCTTGAAGACCAGCTCGATCTTCGTGGGCACGCGCGGGTTCTCCTTCTCCCACAGCGCCTCGACGTCATCCCACGTGATCTGCGCGTTCTCGAACCGCAGCTCCCGCAGCTTCGTGCGCATCCACTCGCGCTTGGCATCCTCGGTCTTGCGGTCGAGCTGCTTCTGGATGATGTCGTTGTCGATCAGGTACTCGACGAGCTCGCGCAGCTCCACGTACTCGAGCTGGTGGTTGAACAGCGCGAAGTAGATGAACAGGCCGTCCATGCCCATGAGCGCGCGGATCATCTCGCCGCGCACCTGCTTGCCGTGCTCGTCGATCACGCCGATGGCCTTCATGTTCGCGACGAGCTGCGCGAGCGTCTTGTTCAGCTCCTTGCGCTCGCGATCCGTGAGCAGCAGGTGGTCGATCACCGTCACGATGTCGAGCCGCATCGACGGGGGCAGCGACGCCTCGGCTGCCGCCATCCGGATCTCGGTGTCGCCGAGCGCCGCCGTGGACAGGTCCGGCAGCCCGATCGCGAGCACCTGCTCGGCCGTGATCTTCGTCTTGCTGCGGAGCTCGGCCGGCTCGCCACGCACGAGCTCGTCGTGGATCTCGGGCGTCCACACGATGTCGCCGCGACGCTGGGCGTCGTTGCGCGCGCGGTTGTAGACGCCCTTCTTGATCTTCTCGGCGTCGTACGCGGGCCGCTTCGCGCCGTCCTTCAGCTCCTTCTTGATGTCGCTGACCACCTCCTCCGGCGCGAGGGAGATGGCCAGGCCGCGGTCATCGAACTGCGGCCGCCCCGCGCGCCCCGCCATCTGGTGGTACTCGGCGGCGGTGATCAGCCGCGCCTCCTTCTTCACGAACTTGCGGAGCGCGGGGAACACCACCGTGCGCGCCGGCAGGTTGATGCCCGCGGCGATCGTCTCGGTGGACACCACGAACTTGATGAGCCGCTCGAGCGCGAGCTGCTCCACGAGCTGCTTGTAGCGCGGCAGGATCCCCGCGTGATGGATGCCGATGCCGTGCGAGAGCAGCGGCTTCAGCTCCTTCGCACAGCCCGACGGCAGCAGGGCCGCCTCGCACATCTCCTCGACCTTCGCCTTCTCCTCGTCGGTGGTGAAGCGGCGGCAGCTCTTCAGGAGGCGGGCGATCTCGAAGCACTGCTCGCGGCCGAACACGAAGATGATCGCCGGCACGTCGCCGGAGTGCGCGAGGTCGCGCACCGTGTCGATGATCATCTCCTCGCGAAACTCGTGCACGAGCGGAATCCGGCGCTCGCGCGACTCGACGAGGCCCATGGGCACGCGCCGCGTGAGCTCCACCCAGTGCGTGAACTTCTCGGGATGGCCGACGGTGGCCGACAGGATCACGAGCTGCGTGCGCGGATCGAGCCCGATGATCGACTGCTCCCACACGTACCCGCGCTCGGGGTCGTTGAAGTAGTGACCCTCGTCCATGATCACGATCTCGGCCGGTGACACGTGCTTGTCGGCGACGATGCGGTTCCACAGGATCTCCGCGACCTCGACCTGGATCGGCGCCTCCCGATTGACCTTGTAGTCGCCGGTGGCGAACCCGACGTTCACGTCGCCGAAGTCGACGCAGAGCTCGCGATACTTCTCCTCGGTCAGCGCGCGCAGCGGCGTGGTGTAGACCGCCCGCTGGCCGCGCGCGATCGCCGCGTGCAGCGCCGCCTTGGCGAGCAGCGTCTTGCCCGTCCCGGTCGGCACCGTGATGAGCAGGCTCTCGCCCGCGATGATCTTCGTGATCGCGAGCTCCTGCACCGGATACGGCTCGAGGCCGCGGCCCCACAGAAACTTCTCGTAGAACGAGAGCTCCAGCTCCGTCGCAGTCGGCACCGTCGGCGTCACGCTGCATCGATAGCATGCGCGAGCATGCGTCGCGCCGGTGCGAGCGGCGTCAGCGCACGCGGCCGATGCTCACCGGGGTCGGCGGCACCAGGATCAGCACGGTGCGCGCGTCGAGCGGCGTGCAGCCGTCGGCGAGCACCTGGATCGTCGCCACGAAGATCTGCGCGTCCGCCGTCTGCGGCACGAAGTCGTTGAAGGCGTTGACCGCGAACCGGACCGTCGTACCCGGAGTGACGCCGTGGAACGTCGTCGCGTCGAACGTGGGCGGCGCGATCACGGGCGGCGCGGCGGGCACCGTCGCCGACGTGGGCGTGATCATCTTGAGGAAGTCGGCCGTGGTGCGGCCAGCGGGCAGCGGGTTGCCGACGACGTCGGTGCCCTGGCCCTGCTTGGCGGTCGGGACATCGAAGGTCGCGAAGCGCGCGAGCAGCGAGATTCCGGTTGCGATGTTGGATCCGACGCCCGTGCCCGCCGGCGCGACGACGAACACGAGCGGGCACAGCCCGGCGCCGTCCGGGGCCTGGCCGGCTCCGCCCACCCCGGTGCAGCACTGGCCCGCACCGCAACCGGCCGGTCGCGCGCCGACATCCCACGCGTTCGGCGGGACGCGCGCGCCGCTCGATCCGGCGAGATCGATCATGTAGCTCTCCGGCGAGCAATCGGGTGTCAACGACGGCTGGACGGCCGCGATGCCGACGAAGCGCGCGCAGATGTTGCCGAGCGCCGTCTTGGTCTGGGCGCGCGAGTGCGCGAACGACTCGATCGCCGGATAGCCGGCCGAGTCCCCAGAGGACGTGCACACGGCGGTCTCGCCCACGCCGTGAGAATTGGCGTCGGAGATGCCGACGACGATCGGCATGGTGCCGGCGCGGAAGCCCACACCACCGATGCCCGTGTGGTTCGCGGGGACACTCGTCGGCGCGGGCGCGGACAGGCCCTCGCCCGTGGCGGCCTGGTAGATCGACTCGAAGCCCGCCTCGGGCCAATCCTGACCACAGCCGATCGGCGCGCCCGGACCGTTGGAGAGCGAGTTCACGCCCGCCTGGACGGTGGCGATGTCACCGGTGATCGCGGTGCGGAGCTTCAGCGGCTGGTCGGGAGCCGCGTCGCCGCCGCGTCCGCAGTCCGAGCCCGCCGGGCTACCATAGCCGGAGACCGGGAAGTCCTCCAATGCGCCGACGCCGAACTGGCTGTCCGCGACGGCGGCCTTGATGCCCGGCACCACCGTCGAGGTCAGTGCGGTCTGCAGATTCGAGATCTCGCCGGCCATCGAGCCGGTCGTGTCCATCAGGAAGAACACGTCGAGGCTCGGGATCTTGGTGGAGAACTCGAGCGGCTTGTCCTGGGCGCCGGCCGGATCCTGGAACGGCAGCGTGAAGAAGAAGTCCTGGCTCGCGCCGGTCCGGCGATACGCGACCACGGTGACCTGCGCGGGGCCTGTCACCGCGCCGACATGCGCGGTCAGGAGCGACACCTGCGCACCCGCCGCCGCGAACGCGGGGATGGCGAGCGTGGCGCCCGTCATCGCGCCGACGGCCGGGTTGGCCACGTCCCAGGTCGCCTGAGCCGTCAGATCCTCGCTCAGGCCGTCGAGGTAGGTCCCGACCACGGTGAAGTCCTGCGACGCCGTCGCGCCAAGATCGAGCTCGACGATCGGATTGGTGGGCGTCACCGTGAGCTGGGCAAGCGTGTGCGGCTGGCCGTTGCCGTCGAGGACGCCACCGTCGGTGCCGGTGCCGGCATCCCCCCCGCTGGATGCGATGTGCGGTCCGCAGGCAGCGAGCCCGACCCCGAGTCCGGCCACGATCACGAGAACGGAACGGCGTGCGATCATGAGTGCGAGCATACACGCGGCCGCGGTCGGGCTCGCGAAATTGCCGGAGCCCTGGTCACAGGCTCCGAGCCACGTCACCCACGTGAGAACCTGCCTACATGGGTGTCACTGGTAGCCACTGCCAGCTCTGTCGACTGCCGCTCCAGCACGACCACTACGTGCGAGCGGCGAACGAGTCGCACTTCAAGATCTATCGAGGCACGGCGCCGAACGGCGGCCACACCTGGGAGCCCGGCGAGCGCGCGGTCGCGTTCGGACCGGAGCATGCGTGGCTGACGGACGCGATCGGGCTGGCCCGCTCGGACGTTGGACCTGCGCTCGTGGAAGGACTGGTCAGCGACGGAGTCCTCGTCGATCGCAGGACGGGTGCGGAGGTGGTCGTCGGCGAGGGCGACGAGGACGCGCTGACGTATCACCGCTACTGCTGGAATCAGTTCGGGGCACCGGCCGGTCCGGGTGCGGCCGGCCGGTCCCCGCGAGCGCAGGGCACCTACGGATGGGCGGTCATCGGTGCGTTCGGCGGTCAGCTCTTCGAATTCGGCGAGCTCGTCGATGGCGGCCTCGCGTGGACGCTGGTCGATCCGCCGGCGAGAGCCCAAGCTCGATGCTCGAGCCGAGGTAACTGTTGACCTCGATCGGGAAGGGCGAGCCAGGGCAACACTCGTCATGTTCGAGCGCGAGGAGGATCGCGAGATGCCGTTCGCGGACAGCGTCGAGTTGCTGCGATCGCTCGGCTTTCTGCGCGAGTGGTCTGTCGAGCAAGCGCGAGCGGCGGCGGATCAGCTCTGGGATGACGGCGGACCCGAGGACCTCACGGGTGGCGACGCGGGGGCGCTGCTCCAGCGCTACTACGGCGATACGCTCGGTGATCGCGGTCGTTCAGAGGGAGTGGTCACTCTCGACCGGCGGTTCGGAGCGGTGTCCCGGACGTGGCTCGAGGACCTCCGCTCGCTCTGCGGCGTGCCGGTGACCGGCCAGCACGAGACCTTGCCGTCAGCGCTCGCCACGATGAACGCTGCGCTCGCCGAGTCCAACCTCGCGAACCGGTACTTCACTCTGGATGTCGGGATCGACTTCCACGTCGTCGCATGTCGCCCTCGCGATTTCGAGTTACGGATCGCGACGACCAGTTGGCTGACACTCGGATCGTTCAGATAGTCCGCTGCAATGCTTACTCCCCGGGTGCGGCTCGGCATCGTGGCTCTGGTCGTCAGTTGTGGCTCGTGCCGCCCCTTCCACCGTGCCACGCCGTCCTGCGCGTGAAGCGCGAGGTCGGTCGGCTTCGCAAGGGCGAGATTCTCGATGCGCTGCGCCACGCGATGAGAGTCGTGGCCGGTCGCGCGGACGCGTTCCGCGTTGTCCACTAATCGCTGCAGCACAATCACCTTCACCTGCTCGTCGAAGCAGCGGGCATCGAGGCCCTCGCGCGCTGCATGCAGGCCTTCGCGATCTCCGCAGCGCGCGCGATCAACCGCGTGCTGCATCGAACCGGCAAGGTGTTCGAGCCCCGGTTCCACTCGACGATGATCGGCACGCCGCGCCAGGCCCGCAACGTGATCGCGTACGTGCTCAGCAACTGGAGGCGCCACCACGAGGACGAGCGCAGCCGCGACGCGCGCTCCGAGATCCTCGATCGCTACTCGAGCGCCACGAGGTTCCCGGGATGACGCCAGCCCACGGACTGGCTGTCGTGGTTGTCGATACGAGGGCCGCTCGGCATCGTGATGCACAGCGCCTGGTGAGCGCCACGAGCCGATCCGCCAGGTGACCGAGCCGCTGCCGGGGGGATGGCCCGTGCACCCGCTCGGGCCCCGCGCGCCCGCCCTCCGGTCAGCGGAAGTGCGTCTGCGTACTGTGCGCGGCCATCAGCTGCTGCGCCTGCCAGACCACGCTCGACCACCGCTGGTGCCAGCCGCGCGCCGTGATCTGCGCGAGCACCTGGTTGCCCTCGTCCGCGCGCCCCACCGCGTAGAGCGCCTGGGCCTTGCGGAGGCGCGGCGTCGGGTTCGTCTGGTCGAGCACGACGGCCTGCTGCCAGAAGTCGATCGCCTGCGCGACCTGGCCGGCCTGCTCGTACTCCTGCGCGACCGCCTGGTAGCCGTCGCCCGACATCGGATCGTGCTCGATCATCGTCGAGAGCTGGCGCCACGCTTCCGTCGTCTCGCCGAGCGTCAGCAGGATATCGCCGGTCTGCCGATCGATCTCGCTGTTCGCCGGGTCGAGCTGGCGCCACTTCGTGGCCCACGCGAGCACCTTCGCGATCCCCTGCGTGCGCTCCGGGCCGGTCGCCTCGCCCGCGACCCGACCGGCGAGCGCGAGGATCGTCGACAGCTCGCCGCGCAGCGCCTGCAGGCTCACCGTCTCCTCGGGATCGGCGAGCATCTGCGCGGCCTCGAGATGCGCCAGCGCCCCGGCCGTGCGGCCCTGCTGCATCGCGATCTGCCCGGCGAGCGCGTGGAGCCGCTGGCTCGGCGCGGTGCTGAGCACCTGCTCGATGGTGCGCTGGGCCCACGCGGGCTGCCCCGTCGCCAGCCCGAGCTGCGCGATCATCGCGACGCGGTCCGGATCCGAGCCCGCGAGCACGAGGGCGCGGTCGAGGATGCGCTGCGTGTCCGCCGGCTGCATCGGGCTCGCGAGCGCGAGCGCCACCACGTGATCGAAGCGATCGCTCGCGAGCACGCGGTCACGCACCTGCCCCCAGACGAGCTGCCAGCCCGCGCTGCCGCGACGCGAGCTCGTGACCACATACTGCAGCTGCGCGAGCTGCGCCGGCGCCGCCCGCAGATCGTAGTCCGCGGCGAGCGCGACGATCCGCTCGGCGGCCGCGTCGTAGCCGCTCGTGCCGCCACGCTGCGCGAGCGCCATCGCGGCAGAGGCACGCGCCACGTTACGGTACGGCCCGGTCGCGGCCGCGTCCCACACCCGCGTCACGTCCGCTGCCTTCGCCAGGTAGCTGTTGCCCACGACCGTCGCGCCGACCAGCACGAGGTCCTGCGCCCGGCTGTCGATCTGCAACACGCGGTCGGCGGCCTTCGTGAGCTGGCCCGCGGCCGCGAGCGCCGTGGCATCCCGGAGCGCGTACAGCCCACCGACGAGCACGCCCACCACCGGTGGGTCCGACGCCTTTGCCGGGTGGTGGCGCGGTCCGCCACCGAGGTAGCGTGCGAGCGGAGTCCCCGCGATCGAGCTCAGCATCTGCGTGCGCAGCGCGGGGGCCGCTGTCGCCACGCCGCCGCTCCCGAGCACGACGTCGCCGAGCTCCACGCCGCCATGCGCGCGGAGCGACTCGAACGCCGCCGTCAGGCCGGCGCGATCGCTCGCGGCGGCGAGGCTCACGAGGTGCTGGCGCTGGGCGTGCCGCCACTGGGCCGAGCCGGGCTGGAGCGCCTGCAGCTGCGCATCCCAGTAGGCAATGATGTGCCCCGGTAGCGCGATGGCAATGCCGGGCGCGCTGCCGCCGTGGGCCCACGCCACCGCGTCGCTCACGGGCTGCCCCGTGAAGCCGACGTCGAGCGGCTCGCCACTCGCGACGACACGCTTCGGACCGGCCGCGTCCCACTCCACCACCAGCAGCACCCGGCCGGCCCCGGTGCGGATCTGGGTCAAGTGATGCGCGTCGTCGAACCCGAGCACGTACGCGACCTTCGCGATGCCGTGCGTCGCGTACCCGAGGGAGACCTCGCGGGTCCCGACCGCGCGGACATCGAACCAGCGCGCGTAATGGGCGGGGTCCGCGATCCAGATCGGCAGATAGCTCATCGCGAACGCCACGTCGTCCTCGGCGAGCGCGCGCGTGACATCGAGGCCGAGCTCCGGATACCGACGCGTCCACGTGGTGCCATCGAAGGATGCGGTCTCCGCGAGGCCCGTGCTCGTCGTGCGGTGCCACCCGACGTGCCGCGCACCGTCGACGGCGAGCTCGAAGTCGCCCCAGCGGTACACCCCGCTCGGCAGCGCCGTGCGCGCCGCGGCGAGCCGGTCACGCGCGGCCGGCTCGAGCACGTGCGTGCCCACGCCGGCGTGCGAGCCGAGCTCGGCGCGCCACCGATCGCTGGCGTCCTCGCTGAGCGCGGGGACGAATGCGGTGAGATCGTCGAACGCTCCGTCCGTCGGGTACAAAAGCCGTTGCGGCACCACGGTGCCCATCACGGAGACGCGCTGCTGCTGCTCGGCCTCGAACGGGTTCGAGCGCAGTGTGCCCGGGCGTTCGTCGCCGTGGCCGATGCTGCCGAGGTTGCCGCCGGCTGCGCTTGCATCGCCGTACAGATCCGCGGCCCGCACCACCGACCTGGTGACCATCCCGTCCGAAGTCGACGTCGCCGTTCCCGAACTCGCCATCGGCGCCTTGGAGGAGGGCATCACCGAAGCCGGCGCTGGCATCGCAGGTGCCGACACCGGTGCCGGATCGCGTCGCGCCTCCTCCTCGCGACCGCTGTCATCGGGGCCATCGACCGCGAGCGGCGCCTTGTCCTGCGCGAGCCCATCGGAATCGAAGCTCCGCTTGCGCTCGACGAGGTCACCGACGGCGCTCGCCCGCGTGCTGAACCCACCGCCACCCGGGCCCGTGCCACTCACACCGAACCCCTTGCCGTTGCCCTCCGTGATGACGCCCGGGGACCCGCCCTTGTACTGGCTCGCATCGAAGAACAGCTGCAGCGGCGCGCGCACGAGCTCGGCATCGGCCGCGACCGCCACCTGCACGACCTTCGTCTGGGTCACCGGGATCGTCGCCGACAGCGCGTACGGCGCCCACGTCGCGCCCGCGCCCTTCGCGACGCCGTAGCGCGCGTACATCGCGTCGTCTTCGAGCACGAGCAGCGACGTGTGACGCGACAGCAGGAAGTACCGCTTGCCGAGCGCGATCACCTCCTTGCGAATGATCTCGTTCCGCGCCTCGCGCAGCTGCGCCTCGTCCGGGCACGCAGTGGCGGTCGCGGTGCATGCCGGACCCGTCGCGGCCTCGTGCTTCGCGAGCAGGCGCGCGGCGATGTGGCGCTGCGCCCACAGGCGCGGCAGGTACCCGGTGTCATCGCCCGGCCCCCCTGACCCCATCGGGCCGACGGGCTGGACCGTCGCACCCGGCACGGGGAACGCGACCCGCTGGTGCCAGGGCTGGCCGTCGACGGTGCCAGTCAGCTCCAGCGCGACGGGCGCGGTGGCCGCGACCGTCGCGTTCGCCTGCGTGAGCTTCCCGACCAGCTCGAGCTCCTCGCCATCGGCGAGCTGCGTGCGGCCGAGGTACATCGTGGCAGGCACGGTCGTCCCGCCCGCATCGACGAGCGCGGCCGTCACGCCGACCACGCGCGGCGTGTGCAGCGCGGCGACGAGATCGAATGCGCGCCAGCCCACATCGTCCGCGAGATCGATCGTCGTCGCGTAGCCACCGGTGGCGGCCGCGAGCGCGTCGAGCGTCTGCGTATCGGGACCGTCCCCGACGCCGACGCCGACGAACTGCGCCTTGCCCACGAGACCCTGGCGGAGCGTGTCGAGCTCGCGCGCGCCGGCCGTGATCACGCCATCGCCGAGGTACACGATGGAGGCATCCTGCGGCGCGACGCCCGCGAGCTGCTGCTCCGCGGTCGCGAGGGCTGCGGCGAGGTCGGTCGCGCCGACGCCACCCTCGGCGGTCAGCGCCTTGCGGACCGCGCGGCGGTCCACGTCATCCACGCGCGTGAGCGGCAGCGCGATCCGCGCCGCGGTATCGAACGCGATCACGGCGACGCGGTCGTCCTCGTCGAGCTCGTGGAGAAACCCATCGACGAGATCGCGCTGAGCGCGCAGCTCCAGCGGGCCTCGCGACGCGGAGACATCGTCGAGGATCACCCACGTGTGGGGGCGATAGCTGCGCTGCGTGGTGGGCAGCTCGGGGCGCGCGCGCACCATCACGAATCGATCGGCGCCGTCCGTTGCCGTCGCGATCCGGGCGTCGCGCCGGGCATCACGGACGTGCAGCACCAACGAATCACCGATCGTCGCGGCGGACTGCTGGTAGGTCGCGACCGCGTCGGCACCCTCGGCCTTCACGATTACCTGGTGGCTCGGCGACGTGACCTCGCAGCGCGCGCAGCCCGCGATCCGCACGCGGAAGCCGAGCTCGCCGACCGGCAGGTCCACCTCGGGGAGCGGCACCGTCAGCGTGTAGTCGTCGTAGAGCTTCGGGAGGCTCTCCGTGTAGGCGATCACGACGCGCTTGTCCTCCTTCGGATTCAGCGGGTACACGCGCAGCGCGAGCCGGCCCGTGCCGCTCCACTCGAGCAGCGCCGGATCGACCTGGCGATAGACCGCGTCCTCGTAGATCCGTCGCGCGGCCATCCGCTCGACGACCGCGCTCTCGGTGAGCTTGCCGTTCACGTACATCGCGAGGCGCTGGAGCGAGGCGTCCGGCGGAATGGCGAACCGGTACATGCCCTCCATGACCTGCGGCGCGGGGTTCGTGAACGTCTGATCGATCGCGACGCGCGCGACCTGATTCTCGACCACGATGTCGACGGCGAGCTTCGCGATCGGCAGCGGCGACTCGGGGATCCACGGCATGTTCGGCTGGCGCGCGAACAGCGTGCCATTGCGCACCGGCGCCACCCCGGTCTCGTCGGCGCGGCGCGCGGCGGCAGCCCACGACACGAGGCTCGTGAGCCGCGGCGCCGGCCCGCGCGAGGGCGGACGACCGGGCTCGGCCACGCCCTGCTCGCCCGCATGGAGCGTCACGTCACCGGCGGGCGTCGTCAGCTGGACGCTGCCCCGCACGACGGCCGCGATCGTCCGCAGCGCCGTCGCGTCGACCACGAAGCGCGTCCCGAGCACCCGGATCGCCCCGTTCGTGGTCTCGACCGTGAACGGCTGCGCAGCGCCGGGCGTCGCGGCCCCGGGCTGCGTCTGCACCGTCGCGACATCGAGCAGCACGGCGCCCGTGACGCGCACGTGGCGGTCGCCGAGCACCTCGAGCGTGCCGCCGGGGGCGGCCGTCCACGTCGTGCCATCGGCGAGCGTGTTCGACGCGACCGTCGCGCTGCCGCCACCGCCACCGCGACCCGCCACATCCGAACCGCCGTGGTGGCCCGCGAAGCGCGTGACGATCACCGCGGCCGCCGCCGTCGCCACCAGCCCTGCACCGACGGCCAGCAGCGGCCTGCGCAGCGCGCGCGGCCGGGCGGCACTCGCGGCCTGCGTGGCGGCGACGCCGTGCTCGGCCACCAGCTCCGCGCGGATGCGCGTGCGCGCAGCGGGATCCAGGTGGGGCGGCTCGCCGCCAGCCTCGAGGAGGGTGGAGACGTTCTGCTCGAGAACGTCGCGATCGTCTGGACCGGTGCTCATGAGGTGACCTCGGCGAACGTGGTGGAGAGGGTGGCCAGCGTCTCGCGGAACGCGCGCCGGGCGCGGGCGAGGAGGCTCTTGGTCGCGTCGATGGAGATGCCGAGCTCGGAGGCAAGCGTCTCGAGGCTCTCGCCGTCGACGTACTTGCGGGTGAGCGCGGACTTGTACTGCTCGGGGAGGTTCGCGATCGTCATGTGCACGAGATCGCGGGTCTCGGCGCGCTCGAGCACTTCGCCCGGTAGCGGCTGCTCGGCCATCGCGCCGAACGTCTGCGCGAGCGTCGCGTCGATGCGCTCCCACGCGGAGGCGAGCTCCGCGCTCCGGCGGTGGGACTTGAGGTGATCGCGGATCACGTTGCGCGACATCACGGCGAGCCAGGCGCCGATGGTCCCGCGCGCGGCGTCGTAGTCGGTGTGGCGCGTGATGGCGCGGGTGAACGTCTCCTGGACCACGTCCTCCGCGATCGTGGAGTCCCGCCCGACGCGGAAGAACACGAACGTGTAGAGGCCATCGACGTGCGCGTCGTAGAGCCGCCCGATGGCGTCCCGGTCGCCGCGCTGCGCCGCCCCGAGGTCCCCGGGCGCGGGAGTGCCGGAGTGCCGCCGGTCTCGTCCGAGGACCCGCGCGAAGAGCGCGGCGATCATGTGGTTGTCATCCGGTCACCATGTGCGCGTGTGTCCTCGAGGTGTGCCGAGGTGTCGCGGAAATCGCGTGCCGGGCAACACTTTCGCTGGGATACTGGTCGTAACACCGTGCGGCGCTTGGAGATCGGGCTGGGGTTGTCCGCCGTCGTGCACGGTGCGGCGATTGCCTGGGCCGTCACCGGCGCCTCGGCGCACACGCTCGTGCTCGCGCCCGCCGCGCTCGCGCCGATCACCGTGGCCACCCCGCCGCCACCGAGCCCCGCGGACGTCGACGTCGATGCGATCCCGCCGCTCGAGGTCGCGTTCCTCGCGCCCGACGAGCTCGTCGCGCCCCCGATGTCCGTCGCCGAGATCGTGGCCGCGGCGGCAACCGCGACCCCGCCGCCGCGCCCGGGAGCCGCGCGCCCGATGCCCGCCGCGCCTGCCACCTCGCGCGTCGAGACCCGGCCCGCGGGCCCGCCCGGCGACCACGCCGAGCTCGCGCCCGGTCCCGACGTGGGCTCCGGCTCGGCCGCGCCACCGGGCACGAAGCCGTCGGTCCTCGCGATGCGGAGCGGCCCCGATCTCCGGTCGGGGATCCGCGGCTCGTACAAGGATGCATACGACCTCCCCGCCGGCACGCCACCGCCGGAGGGGCCGGCGCCATCCGGCCAGCTCCACGCGACCGGGGGCGGTCGCTATGGCTCCGATCAGGGGACGTTCGTGGTGCAGGTCGACCCGGATGGCGCCGCGCACATCCGTGACTCCGGCAACCTCCAGGGCGGCGCCGCACCTGGTGGGGACGGCGACTCGGGCGAGAACAACAACAACAACAACGCAGCCCCGACCGGCCGGATCGGAGCGACGGTCGCGCACTTCGATGTCACCGACGCGCTGATGCGGCACTACGGGCAGGACCCGTACGCCTCGCGCAAGCTGAAGGTGATGGACGCCACGCGCGACGAGCGCGTCGAGATCGGCAAGGCGTACCGCGCCAAGCAGCTGCGTCAGACGCCCCAGATCGTGATGCGGAACCTCGCGCGCCTGTTCGCCTCGGTCGCGGACGCGCCCGCCCGCAAGCAAGCGCTGTTCGAGATGTGGGACGAGGTGATCGACTCCGGCACGGACGCGCAGATCGAGGCCGGCGCCGCCGCCCGCAAGCTCGTGGTTGCCGCGATCCGCTCGCACTTCCCCGCCGGATCCGCGGATGCGTTCTCGGCCGCCGAGGTCGCGGCCCTGAATGCGCGCCGCACCGCGAAGGCGCGGTTCGCCCCCTACGACTGACGCGCCCGTCTGCTATCACCCCTGCGTGTCGACCGTGCCCGGCTTCGATGGACCGCTGCTCGGCGGGCGCTATCGGCTGGGCAGCAAGATCGGCAAGGGCTCGCAGGGCGAGATCTTCGTCGCCGTCGACCTGAAGGCGAAGGGTGCCGAGGACCGCGAGGTCGTCGTGAAGCGCCTGACCCCGCGCACGTCGTGGAAGTCGTTCGAGCTGTTCGAGCGCGAGGCCAAGGTGCTCACGCAGCTGCGCCACAGCGGCATCCCGCGCCACCTCGCGTCGCTCGAGGAGCCGCCCGGCACGTTCAACCTCGTGATGCAGCGCGTGCCCGGCGAGAACCTGCGCGACCTGTTCGCGCGGCGTCGCCTCTCGGAGCTGCAGCTGCGCGACGTGCTGCTGCGGACGCTCGAGATCCTCGACTACCTGCACGGGCGCATGCCGCCGGTGATCCATCGCGACATCAAGCCGTCGAATATCGTCCGGGCGCCGGACGGCAAGATCGCGCTCGTCGACTTCGGCGGCGTCGCCGATGCAACGGCGGGCAGCGGCGGCGGCTCGACGATCATCGGGACCTACGGCTACATGGCGCCCGAGCAGCTCTCCGGGCAGGCGACGAGCGCGACCGACATCTACGCGCTCGGCGCGACGATGGTGGCGCTCGCGGGCGGCATCGATCCCGAGGATGTTCCCCGCAAGGGCCTGCGCATGGATCTCGCCACGCACCTGCGCTCGCTCGACCCGGGGCTGCGCAGCGTGCTCGAGGCGATGACGGAGCCCGACCCCGAGCAGCGGCCGCAGCGCGCACGCGATGTGGTGGCGCTGCTCGCGAAGGCAAAGTCGCGCTCGATCGAGACCCCGGTGCTGGCCCCGAAACCGAAGTCGTCGAAGGCGCTCGCGCGCACGAGCGCGGGGCTGCCCGCTCGCAAGCTGTTCACCGACCTGCCAGAGCCGATCGCCACGTTCCTGCGGCTCGGGATCCTCGGCGTCGGCGCTGGCGGCTATGTCGGCATGGCAGCGGTCCGCATGTCGATCACGATCGCGTTCTTCATCGCGGCGGCGCTCGCGTTCCCAGCCCGCGCCCGCATCACGACGGTCCGCCAGGACCTGGACTCGATGCTGTCCGACGGCCAGACCGGGTTCGCCGACATGTGCCGCGCCGCGCTCGCCCGGCACTGATCCCCACCAGAGGGTCACCGGGCCCTCGCGCCGTGGCAGGCGCCTACCGGCGGCGCCGGCGGCGCAGCGCGACCAGCGAGCCGAGCACCGGCAGCAGCGCGAGCGCCGAACCGGAGGTGCTGCCCGCGGCCGCACAGCCCGCGCCGTCGGTGGGCGCGGCGGGGTCGGTGCCGTCGCTCGGGTCGGGCGCGCCATCGCCGAGCCGGTGGTCGCCCACGCGCGTCAGGCGGACGGCATCGAACGCGAGCTGGACGCGCTCGGAGGTCGGCTCGCCGGTGTCGTCGCCGACATGCACCGACTGCATGCCGCCCGCGGCGAAGTCGAGCTCGCCGAGCGACTGCCAGCCATCGACGGCGGCCTGGTCGAGCGCCATCTCGTGGTCGGCGCCGTCGGAGTGGACCACGTAGCGCGCCTGCTTGCTCTTCGCGAACGCTGCCGGCGTGGAGATCTCGACGCGGTAGCGACCCGAGGTCGCAAGCTCGAGCGCCCACTCGCCGAAGTTGGCCTCGGTCGCGTCGGCGGTCGTGTAGGTCCACGTCAGGCCGCCGCCGATCCCGGCGCTGCCGACCTTGCGCAGGGAGGCCGCGGGACCGCCACCCGTGAAGCACGTGCTGCTGTCGTCGATGGTGCCGCCCTCGGTCGGCACGACCGCGCAGGGCGTCGCGGGCGGAGGCGGCGTCGAAGCGCCCGTGAGCGCGAGCAGCTGCGTGCGCGTGCCGTTGAACCGGTTCATGTCGACGTTGCCGCTGATCCCGGTGACGCGACCGCTCGACGAGTACTGCCAGATCGCCCACGTCGTCCACGGCGACGGGATGTTCGGACAGGCGGCGCTCGAGTACTGCGCATGCCACAGCGGCGACGGCAACACGTTCGGCGCGCCGACCGAGTCGCGCCAGAAGTAGAACCCCGTGTAGACGATCGGCGTCCGGCCGGTCGCGGCCTTCACGTGCGCGATCCACTGCTTCACCTTCGCGGAGATCTGCGCGGCGGACATCCCATCGGCGGCCTCGACGTCGATCACCGGCGGCAGATCGTTCGCGCCGAGCGGCCCCATCGTCGAGAGCAGCAGATCCGCCTGCGCGATCGCGTCCTGACCCGGGCGGAAGAACTGATACGCGCCGCGGAGGATGCCCTTCGCCTTCGTGCCCGCCCAGTTCGCCGCGAACTTCGAGTCGTGGTTGTTCAGACCGTCCGAGACGCGGACGAACGCGAACTCGACGCCGTCGGCCTTGGCCGCGGCCCAGTCGATCGTCCCCTGGTAGTACGAGACATCGATGCCCTTGACCGTCGGTCCACTGCCACACACGGTCGCGGCCTGCTCGGTCGAGGACAGCGCCTCGCCGCCCGCGCCGGCCGCGGAGTCGGTGTCGCCATCGACGCACCCGCCCATACATCCGGCCCAGATCACAGCGAGTACGAGTGCGCGCGTGTTCCCCACGAAGGTCGCACGAGCAACATCCATGCGCGGCCTGACTCGGAGCTAACCTCGGTGAATCCGAGAGGTCAGGCGCGGAGCACTGCACACGGTCGGTTGCGGTGCTCGCGGCGATGCGCAACCTCGCGGTCTCGAAGGTAGAACGGCGGATGACAAGCGCCGCCCATGTAGGCGATCCGCGCCTATGTGCCGCGACCGGGGTGGACGTGGGGAGCCATCGCGCAAGTCGGGTGGCCGCGCGCGCCAGAAGCTGGCAGCATCGACAGTGATGGCTGCACCGGCTCGCTCACCTGGTCCCGCCGATGCTCGTCTGCCGTGCCCGCTCTGTGGTGGGCTGATCCATCCGATCGCAGGACGCTGCAAGCACTGCAAGGGCGAACTGTCCGCCATCCGCGGTGCGCGCCCCGCCGCCGCCGCCGCACTGCCCGCGCTCGCGAGCGTGAAGGCCAGCGCGATGCCCGGTGCGCCGGTCACGACGGCGCCGCAGGACGGCCTCGCGCGTCACTACGCCGGCCCCACGGTCGCGGCGTCGCCCCAGTCGCGCGGCGCCTCGCCGGTCGTCACCGCGGCACCGGTGCGGCTCGTCGGTGCAGGGACGGCATCGCGTGCCGACAGCGCGCCGATCTTGCCGCCGCGCCCGACGGGACGCATGCAAGCGCATGGCACGCGCAGGGCGCTCCGGAGCTGGCCGCTGATCGTCATCGTGATCGCTGCACTCGCGATCGTGGCCGCCGTGATCCTCATGATGTGGCCGCCGGCGAAGCAGGGCGCCGCGGCCGCGACGGGTGCACCCGGACGCAACGGCGGCGCACTCGAGATGCCCGCGCCCGACCGCATGCCGACCGATCCGGGCGCGACCACACCGCAGCCCCGCCCGACCCAGCCGGCCGATCCATGGAAGCCGGCCGATCCGCTGGGCGCGGCGCCCACCCCTCCGACGCCCTCACCCGCGAACCCGTTCGATCCTCACGCGCAGATCGATCCGGGCCCGACGGGCCAGCCGGGCCCGACGGGTCAGAAGCCGCCGCCGGACATCGATGACCCGGACTTCCTGGGTCCGAACCCGCCGTCGCCGCTCGACCTGTCGACCACGCTGGGCAACCTCGGCGGCGGCCAGGCGATCATCGCCTCGATGATCTCCCACGCGTGCGATCGCATCACGCGGTGTCCGAGCGTGGACACCACGGTCACCCTGCTCTGCCAGTCCGCGGGCACGTTCCTCAGCGCGAGCGGCCCCGCGCCGACGTGTGCCGCGGCGCAGCGGTGCCTGGCGCGAGTCGACGCGATGGACTGTTCGGCGCTCTCCGACGGCACGACCATGTCGACGACGGTCTTCATGAGCGCGCTGACGAGCGTGCAGGACTGCATGGCCGCGATGCAGTGTTAGTGGAGTGACAGGCGGGCGTCAGCGCCGCAGCGCGGCTGCGAGGCCCGCGGGCGTGCCGACGTCCAGGAAGCGGCCGGTCGCGAACGTCACGGCGCGCACGCGCAGGCCGGCATCCACCGCGCGCTGAAACACGGCGCCGAGCACCACCCCTGGATCGCCGACGACCGCCGCATGCAGCAGCGCGCCGAATCTTGGCGACCATGCGGCGAGGCCCCATGTGGTGCGCAGGTCGGTCGCGGCGGGCTTGTCGAGCACCCTGACGACGCTACCGTCCGCGTCGACGAGGACGGGCCCGAGCTCCTCGGGGTGCGCGGTCGGGAACACGCCGAGCACCAGGTCGGCGCCGCTCTGCTCCAGCTCGTCACGCACCTGCGCGAGCGCATCGGGGGGCTCGATCACCGTGTCGGGGAGCGCGAGACACGCGGCGCGCTCCGCGATCCAGACCGCCGGCGCATCGACCGCATCGGCGAGCCCGCGCGCCACCGCACGCACGACGTACGCGAGCCGCACCGCGCCGACGTGCTCGCCGAGGACGCGCACGAGCTCGAGCTTTGCCTCGGAGATCACGATCGCGCACTCCGTGATGCCGGCGCGCTCCATCTGATCGAGCGACAGCGCGATCACGGGACGCGGGTGCACCTCTCCGGCGTCGAGCGCGGTCGACTCCCCCGGGCCGCGCGCGCGGTACACGATCGGGAGCAGCTCCTTCGCGTAGCGCAGCGGCGCCAACCGCGAGCCGAGCCCGCCCGCGGGAATGATGCCGATCATCGGAGAGCGAACCACGCCGGGCGAGCGTACATCGCGCTACCGTCGCCCGCGATGAGCGAGCACGCGGTTCCGGGCGCGGGGGCGGCCGCCATCGCCGTGATCGGTGGCAGTGGGTTCTACGATCTCCCGGGTGCGGTGCTCGCGCCCGTCGTCGTCGACACGCCGTTCGGCGCGCCGTCGGACGTGCTCGCCGTCGGCACGGTGGGCGCGCGGCGCGTGATCTTCCTGCCCCGCCATGGTCGCGATCACCGGCTGTTGCCGAGCGAGGTGAACGCGCGGGCGAACGTCTACGCGCTGAAGCTCCTCGGCGCGACGCACGTGATCGCCATCTCGGCCGTCGGCTCGCTGCGCGAGGCGATCGCGCCGGGCGATGTCGTGGTGCCGCGGCAGCTCATCGACCGGACGGTCGGTCGGCCCTCGACGTTCTTCGGCGCGGGCGTGGTCGCCCACGTGAGCCTCGCGGATCCGACGTGCGCGCGCGTCGGCGATGCGCTGGTCACGGCCGCCCGTGGCGTGGCGGGCACGCGGGTGCACGAGCGCGGCACGTCGGTGTGCATCGAGGGCCCGCAGTTCGGGACGCGCGCCGAGTCCGAGCTGATGCGCTCCTGGGGCGGCGACATCGTCGGGATGACGGCGATGCCCGAGGCGCGGCTCGCGCGCGAGGCCGAGCTCTGTTACGCGACGCTCGCGATGGCGACCGACTACGACTGCTGGCACACCGGCTCGGTCACCATGACCGAGGTGCTCGCCGTGATGCGCGCGAACACCGAGCGCGCTCGTGCCATCCTGGCCGCGACGATCGCCGCGCTCGATCCCGCGACGCCCTGCGAGTGTCACACGAGCCTCGACGCCGCCCTCGCGACGCCACCGGGGGCGATCGACGCCGCGGCACGCACGCGGCTCGGGCCGATCCTCGCCCGCCGGCTCGCCGGCACGTAGGCCGCTTCCGGTACCCTCGCTGCGTGATCATCCCGTTCGAGATCCTGCGCACGCCGGCCTCGATGCGCGCGCGCGTCGAAGACCTCCGCCGCGATGGCCGCCGCATCGCGGTGGTCCCGACGATGGGCGCGCTCCACGAGGGGCACCTCCAGCTCCTGCGGGTCGCCCGCAGCATGGCCGACATCGTGATCCTCACGATCTTCGTGAACCCCACGCAGTTCGCCCCGCACGAGGACCTCGCGAAATACCCGCGCGACGAGGCGGGCGACCTCGCGAGGGCGCGCACGTGCGGGATCGACCTCGCGTTCTGCCCCGACGCGGCCTCGATGTACCCGGCCGGCGCACAGACGTTCGTGGAGGTGCGCGAGCTCCAGACGCACCTGGAAGGGGCCTCGCGCCCGGGTCACTTCGCGGGCGTCGCGACCATCGTGACCAAGCTGTTCCACGCCACGCGCCCCCACGTGGCCGTGTTCGGCGAGAAGGATTACCAGCAGCTCGCCGTGCTGCGCCGCATGACGCGCGACCTGGACTTCGGGATCGAGATCGTCGGAGTGCCCATCGTCCGGGAAGCGGACGGGGTGGCGATGTCGTCGCGCAACGTGTTCCTCTCGCCCGCCGAGCGCACGGCCGCGAGGTCGCTCTCCACCGGGCTCGCCGCCGCCGCCGCCGCGTTTGCCGCGGGCGAGCGCTCCGCCGCCGCGCTGCTCGCCGCCGTCCGCGCCCCGATCGAGGCCGAGCCGCTCGCCCACATCGACTACGTGGACCTGCGCCACGCCGACGAGCTCACGCCACTCACCACGGTCACCGATCGCGCCACGCTGCTCGTGGCCGTGCGCTTCGGCATCACGCGCCTCCTCGACAACCGCGTCCTCGGCGCCGCTGCAAGGCCGTGAGCTGCAGCGGGCGTGCGGCCGGCGCGGCTCAGGCGGCGCGCGAGCAGGTCGCGAGCTTCGCGGCGAGGCCGTCGCGGTAGAAGCGGCGGAGCTCGGCGAGCATCTCGGGGATGCGGCGGGTCGCGACGTAGGAGTGCTCGAGCCAGGCCGTGTAGCGGCTCGCGTTGTCGTTCGCGGCGCGGTAGCGGTCGGCCTCCTCGCCGTCGAGGTCCGGCTCGTACAGCGCATCGCCGAACAGGCGGCGGCGCAGGTCCGAAGAGCCGCCGGTGCCCGCATCCGTCACGAGCAGGCACGTCACGTACTTGTCGACCTCGGCCTGGAGCTCGAGCTCGAGCTGGGTCACTCGGCGGTCCGCCCGCGCACAGCACACCGCATAGATGAAGTGGCTGACTCCCTCGATGGCGAGCAGGAAGTCGCCGAGGTTGTGGTCGCCGAGGGCGCGTCCGGGGTCGTTCGCCGCGAGGTTCGCGAGCACGTCGGGATCGATGAAGAGGGCCAGCGACAGCTCGCCGTCCGCCTCGCTCACGAGCAGCTGCTCGCGCGGACGCCGCGCCGCCACCACGCGATCGCGCAGCGCCGCGCTCGCCAG
>JAYSYE010000513.1:0-3508 GCA_043716635.1 Deltaproteobacteria bacterium
ACCGCCGCCTTGCGTGCGATCGTCGCCACCAGCTCGCACACCCGCCGCGACAGCGCCGCGAGGTCGATCGCCGTCTTCTGCAATGCGCGCGGGCGAGCGAAGTCGAGCAGCTGCCGGATCAGCGCCGTCATCCGCTCGGACTGCTCGACCACGATCCGCGCGGAGTCGACGACATCGGCGCCCTCCACCTCGCCATCGACGATCAGGCGCGCGCGTCCGCGCACGACGTTCAGCGGCGTGCCGAGCTCGTGCGCGAGACCAGAGGCGAGCTTGCCCACGGTCATCAACCGGTCTGCATGGCGTAATTGTTCCGTCGCCGTCTCGCGAGCACTCCGGGCCTCCGCCAGGCGGTCGCACATGACGTTGATCTCCGTGGCCAGCTCCCCGAGCTCGTCGCGCTGGCGGAGCTGCAGGGGGCCGCTGAGATCACCGGTGCCGACTCGCCGGGCCTTGTCGGCGAGGCGCGAGATCGGGCGCCCGATGAACACGACCCCGAGCCCCAGCGCGAACAGCGCCGCGATCGTCACCGCGCTCGCCGATCCGAGCAGCTGCGTCCGCAGCGACGCCGCGAGATACGAGTCGATCTGTTCGAGCGATTGCGCGATCTCGATCGCACCGATGCGCTGCTCGGGCACCACCACCCGGATGTACGTGAGCTCGAGCCTGCGCTGCCGGTCGCGCGCGGTCACCACCTGGTCGACGAGCAATGGCGCGAGCGCGAGCCGGTCCGCGCGCGGCGCGTCGGGGCTGCCAGGCTCCACCGCGTCGAGCCAGACCCAGCGCACCTGCTGTCGTCCGCTCTTGCTCGCCGCAGACTCGAGGAACTGTCGCGCGGCCGCTTCACCGTCGCGCTCCCAGACGTCGGCGACCCCGCGACCGATCGCCCGGCCGAGCACGGCGGACTCGTTGTGGAGCTGGCGCTCGAACGTGTCCCGGTCGCGCTGGTAGTCGAACCAGCCCTGGACGAGCGCCACCAGCGCCACGCCGACCACGAGGGCCGCGATGAACTTCCGGGTGAGCCGCACGAACGCGCCCGTGTTGTACCGCGGCCGTGATATCCGGATACGTGCTTCCCAAGACGATACTCGTGCCGACCGATCTCTCCGAGGGCGCCGAGGAGGCGCTCGACTACGCGCTGGCCCTGGCAGCGGCGCTCGGCGCGCAGGTCCACCTGCTCAACGTGGTCGGGATCCCGTCGCTGGGGGTCCCGGAGCTCGGCCTCGCGATGGCGTCGGTGACGATCGATACGGTGGTCGTGGAGAACCAGAAGGCCATCGACGAGCTCGCGGCGCGCAAGCGCACCATCGCGCCGATCGGCCAGGCGATCCTGCGCACGGGCGACGCGAAGGACACGATCCTCCAGGTAGCGAAGGAGCTCGGCGCTGACCTCATCGTGATGGGCACGCATGGCCGCCGCGGCCTCAAGCGAGCGCTCCTCGGCAGCATCGCGGAGCTGGTGGTGCGGACGGCGGCGTGCCCCGTGCTGACGGTCCGGACGTCGGACGCGGCAAAGTAACGAGGGCTACTTCGCCGTGCTGACCGAGAGCACGAAGGCACTGTCCTCGACAGCCTCCACGTCATGAGCGAGTCCAGGAGCCAGCGCGAGTAATCCACCGGTGGCGAGCTCCAGCGTGCTCCCGGCGACGTGGACTCGGACCAGCCCCTTGATGGACTGGATCGAGATCGCGCCCTCGGCCGTGTGAGTATCCATTCGCTTCGCTTTCGCCAGGGCGACGAGGACGACCCGAAACTGGTGATGTTTGACGAGTGTCTTCGCACTGTGTCCGGCATTCCGCCAGCCGTGCTCCTGCTCCAGGGCAGCCAGCTCCGCGAGCAGGTCGAATGGCAGAACCGGATCGGTCAACGTCCGGGCCTCCGCGGGCACATCCGCACGCGTATCGCGGGAGCGTGGCGGCGGCGCCCGGTCCGCATCGTCGGTGGTTGTCATCGCCCGTCGACTTGCACGCACCGGTCCAGACCCTGCCGGACGGGTGTTCGTGTTGTGCGATAGGTTGCCAGGTGCCCAGCTCTCACCGGTCTCCCCGCGCTCCGCTCGTGATCTCCCGGGGCTGGATCCAGCTGGCGCTGCTGACCTTCGTGATCGGCTTCGCCATTCTCGGCTACCTGGCGTACCGCGTGTACGCCGACCAGCCGCCCATCCCGCACGAGACCGTGGCGACCGACGGCTCGCAGCTCTTCACTCACGACGACGTGATGGCCGGCCAGCTCGTGTTCGAGAAGTACGGGTTGATGGAGTACGGCACGATCTTCGGGCACGGCGCCTATCTGGGGCCCGACTTCACCGCTGACTACATCGAACGCAGCCGGGTGATCATGCTCCGCGTGTATGGCGATGCCGCGGCACCCGACCCGGCGGGGCACGTGCTCGACGACTTCAAGACCAATCGCTGGGACTCCCGCCGCGATGTCCTGATCTTCACCGCAGCGCAGGCCGAGGCGTTCCGGACGCTCGAGACCGATTATGCCGCGTGGTTCGGTCCCGCCGCCACGCAGACGGGCCTCCGACGCCCCACGATCGCGCGCGCTGAGATGCATCCGCTCGTCGCGTACTTCGCGTGGGCCGCGTGGGTCGCCACGGCCAATCGGCCCGGCAAGGCGTACTCGTACACGAACAACTGGCCCCCCGCGCCCAGCGTCGGCAACACGCTGACCGCGGACGCGATCCTGTGGTCGACCCTCTCGCTCCTCGCGCTGCTGCTCGGCATCGGGGCGACCCTGTTCGCGTTCGGCCGCTTCCGTCACCTCGGCTGGCCCGACGAGCCGGCCGCCAACCGCACGATCGCGTTCCGGGACCCTGCAGACGTCCGCCTCACCCCGGCGCAGCGATCGACGGTCTGGTTCTTCCTCGTCGTCATCGCGCTGTTCCTGCTGCAAGCGCTGTGTGGCGGCGCCAACGCGCACTATCACGCCGAGCCCGAGACGTTCTTCGGCATCGACGTCGCGTCCTGGTTCCCCTATCAGCTGACACGCACCTGGCACCTCCAACTCGCGCTGTTCTTCGTGGCGACTGCCTACCTGGCGATCGGGATCTTCATCGCTCCGATGATCGCCGGGAAGGAGCCCCGTCATCAGGACAAGCTGGCCATCACGTTATTCGCGGCGCTCGTGATCGTGGTCGGCGGGTCGCTCGCGGGCGAGATGCTGAGCTATCGCGGCGCCATCCAGTCCCCGTCGACGGCGTGGTGGCTCGGGGCGCAGGGCTGGGAGTATCTGGACCTGGGTCGCCTCTGGCAGATCGCGCTGACCGCGGGACTCGTGCTCTGGCTCGTGATCATGTTTCGAGGCCTTCGCGCCCGGCTTCGGGACGAGCATCTCGGCAGTCTGTCGTGGCTCTTCTTCTATGCATCGCTCTCGATCCCCGTGTTCTACGGCGTCGGCATGCTGTTCGGCCCGCACTCGCACTTCGCGGTGATCGACTTCTGGCGGTTCTGGGTGGTCCACCTGTGGGTCGAAGACTTCCTCGAGATCTTCACCACCGTGACCGTGG
>JAYSYE010000514.1:0-3506 GCA_043716635.1 Deltaproteobacteria bacterium
CGCCACGCCACGCCACGCCACGCCACGCCACGCCACGCCACGCCACGCCACGCCACGCCACGCCACGCCACGCCACGCCACGCCACGCCACGCCTCGCCTGATCCGCTCTGCCGTCGGTCTTCGCAGCTCTGCGACCTCCTCGCCGGCGAGCCCCCCGGCGCCGCGCGCGCAGCTCGATATCCTCCGGGCCCGATGGGGTCCACTCGGCCGGCGGTCTTCGCAGCCCGGCGACCGGCCTCGCCGCGCGACTGGACGCGCGCGGCAGCTGTGATCAACGGCTCATGGCGCCGCGAGCGTGAGCACGCCGCTCTCGCAGCTCGGCAGGCCGAGGCCCGTCGTCCCGCCGAGTCCCGTGGCCGCGACCTCGGCGCAGACCGCCGCGTAGTCCGAGCTGGCGGGCGTGAGCACCGGTCGGTCACCGCCCTTGCCCGCGATGCCGCGGAGCAAGAATTGTGGCGATGCGAGGAGCGCGGCACAGATCTGGCGGACCGCGGGGACGGTTGCCGCCGTCGCGGGCGCACCGAGCGGGCCGACGATCGCCTCGAGCGCAGTCCGCTCGGCGGACGTCGCGATCGCGGGCTCGCCGACGAGCCGGTCCTTCACCACCGCGATGACATCGCTCACCGTCGCGGTCGGGGACGCCGCGCCTGCGGCCACGAGCCGGTCGAGCGCATCCTCGCGCACCCACGTGGGCCTCGCGCATGCGCCGTACCGGTCCTCCCAGGCGAGCCGGCCCTGGAAGTCCAGCCCGGCGAAGCCCCGCTCGCTGTTGCGCAAGAACATGCCGACGCTGCGCTGGAACGGCAGCTCCGTGGTCGGGCTCGCGCCGCCGTGGAGGCACACGGCCTGCTTCGTGATGCAGCACGCGCCGAACTGGCTGCAGTACTGGCCGATCTCCGTACACGTCAGGCCGCCGCAGTCCTCGCCATAGTCCGGGAAGCGCGACGCGTCGGGAGGCGGAGTCCACTCGAGCGCCGCGTTCACCGCGGTCACCAGCGCGCGCGCGGGTACCGGCTGCACGCTGTCGCCGGGACCGTTGTGGCGCCGCGCCTCGCTGGGATCCGCGATCACCCACGGGTCGAACACGTTCGCGAGCGGGTACGCGTGTGGGCTGCAGCCATCCGCGGGCGCCGACAGATCGAAGTAATCGGAGGTCACCACCTCGACGAGCGCTGTCCGGAGCGAGTAGTTGCTCGTGACGAGTGTGCCCGCGAGGTGCGCGAGCAGCTCGCTCGCCGCGCGGTTGCGCGGGAAGTAGTTCGCGATCGTCAGCGGTGATCCCGTGGTCGTTCGCCAGATGTCCTCCGCCATCTTCAGCGTGACGAGCCACGCGAGCGCGGCATCCGGATCGTCGATCGGCACGCCCTCGACGGGAGGCCCGCTCGTGCGCAGCGCCACGAAGCCGCGGGCGAGCGCTCGCTCGAGGTCGTAGACTGTCGCCCGGGTGCCGACCACCGAGCCGAGCTTGGCGTCGACGCCCGCGGGGTCCGGCGCGAGGCCGCCCGGTGCGTTGAAGCCGCCGCATGACGCCGACCAGCCCCACGGGTGGGCACCGCCGGGCTGCTCGCGAACGAGGCCCGTGTAGCGAAACGCCGCGTGCGCGCGCGCCGGCGCGGTGCCGGCAGGATCCCCGTACACCGCCTCCTCGGGCGCCCCGGGCACCGGCCAGAAGCGGTCCGCGGCGGGGTCGGGGCTGTCGGTCACCGAGCGCTCGCTCGTATGACACCCGAGGCACACGATGTCGCGGTGCAGGTACGCGGCATCGAACGTGGTGCCGAAGTCCTCGCGCCGCGCGAGCTCGGCCTCGAGATCGGGCACGTTCGCCGCGGGGATGGGATGGGCGACGAGCGAGAACAGCTGCGCGCGATACAGCGGGGTGACGTCGTCCAGGACGAGCGAGCTGCGCGCGAGATCGAGCATCGTCCAGGCGCCCTGGCCATCGCCGGCCGTGGACGCCGCCTGGTCACGCACGCTCGCGGCGAGCGTCGAGGTGACCTGCGCGCGGGCACCCTCCTGCCAGCATCCTGCCTCGTTCTGGATGTCGACGCGCTGCACGTGGAGCGAGTCCATCAGCACGTCGATCCACTGCTCGGAGAACTCCGGCCGCGCCATCAGCGCGCGCGCGACGGCTGCCTTCGGGTCGGCACCACCGGCAGCCGCCGCCCGGTACAGATCCACGTACACATCGGTCTCCGCCTGCGATCGGGGGCGCCGCCCGTCGAGCGCGAGGAAGGCCTGGCGGACGAACGTATCGGGATGCTCCGTGCACACCTCCGGCACGCTCGCGTCGGGCTCGACCTGGGTGGCGAGCCGGTGGTCATTGCCGCAGCCCGTCGCCGCCGCGACCATCACGACGAGCGTGGCGATCCTCGCGAGACCCGGCATCGGCGTCCGCATCGGCCTCGACATCAGGCCGTCCTCCCGAGGAACTTCTCCATCGCCGCGTGCGCCGCATCGAGCTCGGTCACCGCGCCCGGAGCGTCGGACACCGCGAACCCCTCCGCCGCGAATGGCCAGATTCCCAGCGCCAGCAGCGCCGCGATCCGGTTCTCGGCCGGCGTCGCGTACATGCCGGGCGCCGCGAGCCCGTCGGGACCGATCGCGCCCGAGACGCCGTGCTGCGCCGCGGTCACGGGGCCACCGATGAATGCGGTGACGTAGCCGTACGGGTGATGGTTCCGTCCCGTGCCATCGCTGCCGCCGCCGTCCGCGGGCTGCGCGCGCGGCGTGCGCCCGAACTCCGTGTTGAGGATGATCAGCGTGTCGTCGAGCGAGATCTTCATGGGATCCGTGCCGCCCGGCACATCGATGAGCTCGAGCAGCGTCTGCAGCATGTTATCGAAGTTGCGAGCGGTGTCGCGCGCGTTGCTGCTGTGCGTGTCGTAGCCGCCGCCACCCGACGCCTCGCGCAGCCCGACATCACTCACGCACACGTACGAGGCTGGCTCCGTCGGGTGGGTCAGCAGGTGCGCCGCCGCGCGCAGCCCGACGAGCGGGATGTCGTCGTGCGTGAGCCCGCACGCGCGACCCGAGCTCGCCGCGAACAGGTCGTCGCTGACCACGCCGCGGATCGCATCGACGTGAGTGGTCGTCGTGAAAGCGACTGCCATGTCGTCGGTGCGCGGGCTGCGCACGCGGCCATCGACCGGGTGCTCGAGGCGCCCCTCGTACTGGCCGACGTACGCCGACACCAGCGCATCGTTGCTCGCGCGATTGGCGCCGACCGTCGAGCGGCCGAGCAGCCGCGTCAGCTCCTGGGCGTTGTCGGTCTTGATCAGCAGCGGACGCGCGGAGGCGGGATGCATGCCGGCGGCGGCGGCGGCGGCCACGTTGTCACTCGACACGCCGCCCGTCGCGAGCACGTACGCGTGGGGCGACGCGCGATCCGGCGTCGCGTTCGCGTCGAGGCGCGTGCGCTGGATGTGCGTCCCGAGCCCGGCGGCCGTCGGCTGCCCGACGGGTCGGCCGGTCAACGCCTGCGGCACCGCGGCCTCGTGCGGCTCGA
>JAYSYE010000515.1:0-10611 GCA_043716635.1 Deltaproteobacteria bacterium
CCGCTCGGACCGAACGCGACATCGTTCACGTACACGTCGCCGCTGGCGGTCACCCCGCGCGAGGCCACCGCCTCGGCGCCGAGCGGAAGCAGCGCCACGAAGGCGTTGTCGTTCGTAGTGAACGGCAGGGATCCACCCCCGAAGTCAACGCTACCGGTATAGATGCCCCCGATCGCGATCGCGTCGGCATTGACGTCGATGCCGCGGGCCTGGATGTTCCCGAACCCGTTGCCGTAGCCGCGGGCGACGACGAAGGCCCCGTCGCGATCGAAGCGCGCGACCAGCGCCGCCTGCCTGCCGCCGGCGTCGAGCATGCTCGGCGGGAACATCCCCGAGAAGAAGCCCGTCACTGCGAGGGAGCCATCGGGGAGCCACACGACGCCCTCGCCCGACGCGAAGTCGAGCGCCCCCCCGGTCCACAGTGCGGTCGGCTCGCCCGTCGCGTCGAGCACTCCGAGGAAGACATCGCTCCGCATCGTGGCCGCCATGGCCCCGAACGGGCCGAGTGCGAGGGAGGTCGCGTACGAGCCCACCACCGCGAGGCGCCCGGCCGCGTCGTACGCGACATCGCTCACGCCGATCGCACCGCGCGCCGTGATCACCTTCGCCCGGGCCGAGGGCGCGTCGGTGGCGCCGTCGGAATCGGACGAGCCGTCGGGGTTCGCGGGGCTGTGATCGTCGAACCCGATGCGCCCGCACCCGGCGCACGCGCCGAGGACGACGACCACGACGGCAGCCGGAAGCACTGCATCCAGGTTACCGCGCGGCCGCCGGAAGCGTCACCACTTCGACCATGCGCTCGTTCGTGATCGTCGCCGCGCGGACCCGGTCGATGGCACCAGGGGTGACGGCCTGGTAGCGGAGGACGTCCGACGCGAGATCGGGGATGGTGGGAGAGTCGTACAGGGCGTACCGCTGGAGCAGGCCCGCGCGGCGTGTCAGGCCGGAGAGCGACCACAGCGTGCGCGCATCGCGGCGGGTGACCACGCGATCGATCGCCGCCTGGTCGATGCCCCGGGCGCACTCCTCGTCGAGGATCGCCGCGACGGTGGCAGGGTCGGCACCGGTGCGGAGGTCGACCGCGACGTGCACCTCGCCGCCGAGCCGGGTACTGCTCGTCCACGCCGAGACGCGCTGCGCGAGGGGCGCGTCGTAGACGAGGCGACGCCACAGCGCGCCGGTCCCGGTCGCCGTCCACGCGGTGGTCAGGATGTCGAGCTCGGGCTCGCCGTCGGCGTAGGCGGCGGGGCCCGGCCAGATCCGGTGGATCCGGCGCATCGTCACGAACGGGTCCGCGAGCTCGGTGCGCTGGGGCACGACCACGGGCGTCGCGGCGACGGGGCGCGGCGGTCGCGCGGAGGTCGGGAAGGTGCCGAAGTAGCGCTCGAGCTGGGCATCGAGGTCGGCGGGGACCGCGCCCGCGATGACGAGCGTCGCGTTCGCGGGGACGTACCAGGTCCGGTAGAACGCGAGCACGTCCGCGATCGTGGCCGCCTGGATGTCCGCGTGCTTGCCGATCGTGAGGTGACGGAGCGGATGGCCCTCGGGATAGAGCGCGGCGGCGACCGCGAAGCGCTCCGCGCCATACGGCACGTCCTCGTAGCGCTGACGACGCTCGGCGCGCACGACGGACTGCTGCGTGGACAGGCGGTGCGCGCCCTCGCCGTCTGGCTCGAGGAACTCCCGCGAGAAGTAGCCCATGCGGCCGCTCTCGATCCAGAGCGCGAGCGCGAGCTGATGGGAGGGCAGCACCTCGTGGTACGCGGTGCGATCCGGCCCCGTCGACGCGTTCGAGTCGGTCGAGCCGGCGCGCTTCAGGACATCGTAGTGGTGATGTCCCCCGAGCCGCGCGGGGGGCAGCTTGAACAGGTGCTCGAAGAGGTGCGCGAACCCCGTGCGGTCGGCGCGCTCGTCGCTGCTGCCGACGCGATACCAGACGCTCGTCGCGATCTGCGAGGCCGTGTCGTCCCGGTGCACGATCACGTCGAGCCCGCACGCGAGCGTCCGCCGCTCGCACTCGATGTACGGCAGGTCGCCCCGGAACGTGACGGGCGGCGTGGCGGCGCTCACGGCTCCTCCCGCTGCAGCGACAGCGCGAGCTGGTAGAGCTGCCGCCGCGGCTTGCCTGTCACGACGACCAGGCGCTGCGCGGCATCCTTGGGGCCGAGTCCGGTCGCGAGCAGGCGCCGGAGCTCGGCCTCCACGTCGACAGCGACGAGCGTGCCCGTCCCTCCTGCGACGACGAGCGTGCACTCGCCGCGCGGGGAGCCATCCGCGTACTTCGCCGCGAGCTCCGCGAGCGAGCCGCGCACGTGCTCCTCGTACAGCTTCGTGAGCTCGCGCCCGAGGCTCGCCCGCCGCTCGCCGCCGAGCGCGGCCGCCAGATCCGCGAGCGTCTCTCCCACGCGATCGGGTGCCTCGTAGAGCACGAGGGTCGAGAGGTCATCGCGCAGCGTGCCGAACAGCTCGCGACGCGCCCCGCTCTCGCGCGGAGGGAACCCGAGGAACGTGAACCGCGCCATCGACAGCCCGGACCCGACGAGCGCGGCGAGCACGGCCGAGGGGCCGGGTACGACCTCGACCCGCGCCCCGGCCGCGATCGCCGCCGCGACGGCTCGCCCACCCGGATCGCTCACACCCGGCATCCCCGCCTCGCTGATGAGCGCGACCGAGGCGCCGCGCAGGATCGACTCGACGAGCCCGCCGACGCGCTCCGCCTCGTTGCCTTCGAAGTACGAGATCACGCGACGCGCCGGGTTCACGGGGCTCGCGGCACCCCCGAGGGCATCCACGTGCACGAGCAGCTGCCGCGCGGTCCGGGTGTCCTCGGCCGCGATCACGTCGGCCTCGCGCAGCACCCGGGCGGCGCGGAGCGACAGGTCCTCGAGGTTGCCGATCGGCGTGCCGACCACGAACAGGGTACCGGCCACGATGCGCGCCTAATCGCGCGACATCGCGTTGATGTCGATCGCGGTGCCGAGCTCGGACTCGAGGTACGTCTTCAGGCGATCGAGCATGCGCTTCTCGAGCTGGCGGGCCCGCTCGCGGCTGACCTGATAGCGATCGCCGATCTGCTGGAGCGTCAGCGGGTCCTCCGTCAGCCAGCGCTCGCGGAAGATTGTCTGCTCGCGGCCCGCCAGCGTCTGCGCGAACGTCTCGAGCTTGCTCTTCAACAGCTCGGAGAACTCGGTCTGCGCGAATGCGCGGTCGGGCTGGAGATCCTCGCTCGGCAGGTAGTCCATGCGCGTGCGCACCTGGTCGTCGCCGTCGCCGGTCCCGAGCGGGGCGTCGAGCGACGCCTCGGGCGAGCCCAGCCGCCGCTCCATGTCGATGACCTCGCGTTCGGAGACATCGAGCTTCTCGGCGAGCAGGGCCGGCGTCGCCTGGAACCCATTCTGTTCGAGTTTCTCGCGCTCCTTGCGCAGGTTGAAGAACAGCTTGCGCTGCGCCTGCGTGGTGCCGATCTTCACCAGGCGCCAGTTGTTCAGGATGAACTTGAGCATGTACGCGCGGATCCAGAACGCCGCGTAGCTCGACAGCTTCACGCCGCGGTACGGGTCGAACTTGCCGACGGCCTGGATGAGCCCGATGTTCCCCTCCTGCACCAGATCGAGCAGGTTGCGGTGCGCGCGCCGGTACTCGTAGGCGATCTTCACGACGAGGCGGAGGTTCGCCTCGATGAGCTTTCGCGCCGCCGCGGTGTCCCCGTGCTCGACGAGCCGCGTCGCGAGCGCCTTCTCCTCGTCGGGCGTCAGGAGCGGGAAGCGACGGGCCTCGCGCATGTAGATCGACATCGGATCGCGACGCGACAGCGATCCCCCGCGCGGCGCCTTGGCCGGGATCTCGGAATCGCCGGACTCCGCGGAGTCGACCGTGTCGTCGCCCTGAGTGAGGACATCATCATCGCTGTCGGCGACATCGATCGCGCCGGTGGCGAGGTCGGTGTCGGCGCCCTCGACGACCTCGGGCCCGGCCGTGTCGTCGTCGTCACGCGCTTCACGCTCGTCGTGGTCGTCGTGCTCGGCGGCGTCCTTCGGGGGCGCGTCGCCGACATCGATCACCTTGGCTCGGGAGGCGCGCTTGGGCGGGCCGCTGGACTTCGACTTCGCCATCCGCGTCGAGGATTGTACTACATGCGACCACGTACGGCTTCCCGGACCCGGCCAGAACCCAGGGCGATCCGGACGTGCGCAGGTAGGTGCGCCGCTCTATCATGAAGGTCATGCGAAGCCGGTCGAATCTGGCCCTCCTCGGGGGTGCAGGCGCCCTTGCTCTCGTGTTGACGGTCGTCGGACAGTCACCACGAAGCATCGTCTCGTTCGAGCTCAACACGCCAGAGGTGCGAGCGGCACCCGGCGAGCCGGCGAGCGACCGCCACGACCTGTCGGCGCTGAAGATCTTCAACGTCACGCTGGTGCGCATCAAGGATCGCTACGTCGATCCGACGCGCGTCGATCCCAAGAAGATGCTGTTCGCCGCGCTCGACAGCGTGCAGCTGAACATCCCCGAGGTGCTCGTGGAGCCCGATCCCGGGATGCACTTGCTGAAGGTCACGGTCAACGACAAGCCGCAGACGTTCGACACCGACGACGTGGACTCGCCGTGGCGGCTCGCCGCGAAGCTGAAGAAGGTATTTCGCTTCATCGAGCAGAACGTGAACCCGAACACGGATCTCGCCAAGATCGAGTACGCGGCCGTGAACGGGATGCTGTCGACGCTCGATCCGCACTCGACACTGATGGATCCGGAGGCCGCGCGCGACATGGATCAGTCGACGAGCGGCAAGTTCGGCGGCCTGGGCATCGTGATCAAGATGATCGACGGCAAGCTCACCGTGCTCAAGCCGATGAAGGACACGCCGGCCTCGCGCGCGGGGATCAAGGCGCAGGATCACATCGTCAAGATCAACAGCGACTCCACGGAGAACCTGTCGTCGAACGAGGCCGTCGACCGGATGCGTGGCGATCCGAAGACGCCGGTGACGCTGTGGATCGCGCGCGTGGGCACGCAGGGGCTGCTGCGCTTCGATCTCGTGCGGGACGTGATCCGCATGGCGCAGGTCGAGCACAGGCTGCTCGACAAGGGCGTCGGCTACCTGAAGGTCAAGCAGTTCTCGAAGGGCATCGCCACCGACGTCGCGCGGGCGATGCGCGACATGTCGGGCCAGGGCGCGACGTCGTGGATCCTCGATCTCCGCAGCAATCCGGGCGGCCTGCTCGAGGAGTCGGTGCAGCTCTCCGATCTGTTCGTCGATACCGGCACGATCGTGTCGACGGTGTCGGGTCGCGACCACGAGGCGCGCCGCGCGGAGGCCGGGTTCGGCGACACGACCTCGCCGCTCGTGGTGCTCGTGAACGGCGGGTCGGCATCGGCCTCCGAGATCACGGCGGGCGCGCTGAAGAACCTCGACCGCGCGGTCATCGTGGGGACGCGCACGTTCGGCAAGGGCACCGTGCAGGAGCTCTACGATAACGAGGACAAGAGCAAGCTCAAGCTCACGATCGCGCAGTACCTGACGCCCGGCGATCGCTCGATCCAGAACATCGGCATCGTTCCGGACATCGCGCTGCAGCGCGAGTACGTGCCGGAGAAGAACGCGACCAGCGAGGACTGGGTGCGGATGCTCGCGCCGTCCCACCCGTACTCCGAGAAGGATCTCGACAGCGTGCTGGTGTCGACGTACGCGAAGGACAGCGACAAGCCGGCGTACGAGCTGCCGTTCCTGTACGAGCGCAAGGCGCCGAACGAGATCGTCGTGAAGCCCGATGACGGCGACGACGATGCCTCGGACGAGGACGAGATCGTCGAGGACTTCGAAATCCGGTTCGCGAAGGCGTTCCTCGCGACCTCGCAGGGATCGAACCGCCAGAAGCTCGTCGCGGCGGGCTCTCGCGTCGTGGCGAAGACGCGCGGCGAGGAGGAGGGCAAGCTCGTGCTCGCGCTCGGCGCGATCGGCATCGACTGGGCCGCGCCCGCAGTCACGGACACTGCGCCCGCGAGCCTCGACGTGACGATCACGACGTCGCCGGCGGGTGCCGTGAAGGCGGGCGACGAGGTGAGCGTGACGGCGACCGTGAAGAACACCGGTGCGGGGGCTGCGTTCCGCGTGCTGTCGCGCGTCCACTCCGATGACAACGCGTTCGAGGACACGGAGCTACCGGTCGGCAAGGTCCCGGCCGGCGAGACGCGGACGTTCACCGCGAAGATCAAGATCGCGGAGGACGCGTACGACCGGACGGACAAGCTGGCGGTCGAGGTTCGCGAGGCCCGGAACGCGCCCGTGCGGACGTTCCCGGCGGAGCTGCAGATCGAGGCGCTGCCGCGACCGGTGCTCGCGTACTCGTACCAGCTGATCGACGACGGCAACGGCGATGGCCTCGTGCAGCCGAGCGAGCAGTATCGCCTGCGCGTGCAGTTGAAGAACACGGGCGATGGCCCGACGCGCCAGGCGACGGTGATGCTGCGCGATGCCTCGGGGGACGGTGTGGACCTCGCGAAGTCGCGCGTCGAGCTGAAGGACACGCCGCTGGCGCCTGGGCAGACCAAGGAGATGGAGTTCCCGCTCGCGACGACGGCGAAGCTCACGGGCGACGAGATGACGCTCGAGCTGACGGCGTACGACGGCGCGCTCAACGTGGCGACGAGCGACAAGCTGCACTTCAAGATCGAGCCGGCCGTCGGTGGTCAGAAGCTGGCGGCGGCGATGACGGCCAAGGCGATCGTGACGATCCGCGCGGGCGCATCGGATGCGTCGTCGGCGGTCGGCGCCACGGTGAAGGGTGCGACGTATCCGTCGCTCGGCGTCTACGGGACGTTCACCAAGGTCTCGCTGGGTGGCGCAGCCGGGGTCGGATTCATCCCGACGCAGGGCCTCTCGCGTGGCGGGGGCGGTGCGCCGAGCTTCACGCCGGCGTGGAGCAGCATTCCCCCGATGATCGCGCTGACGTCGAAGGGCCTCGAGACCACGGGTGACACGTACAAGCTCGCGGGCGCGGTGACGGGCGAGCAGCACGTCGAGGACGTGTACGTGTTCGTGTCGAACCGCAACGCGAAGATCGACAGCCGCAAGACCTTCTATCGGAGCAATCGCGGCGGCGCGAACGACAAGCGGATGGACTTCGCGACGGAGATCCCGCTGTGGCCGGGCTCGAACATGATCACCGTGGTGGCGCGGTCGAGCGCCGAGGTGAAGACGTTCAAGACGATGTACGTGTACCGGACGCCGCCGCGCACGGCGTCGGCTCCTGCGACCAGGCCGCAGTAATTACGGTAGGATAGCTGGGTGAATCTTCATCGCGGGAAGGCGTCCAACGTGACGATGCGCACCACACTCGGCACGATTGTCCTGGCAGGGCTGGTCCTCGCAGCGGTGCCGGCGCGCGCCGACACCGTGGCGGTCGCAGGCCGCTACGACGTGAAGTTCGAGGAGGTGTCCACGAACTGCACGACGCAGCAGCTGCAGTACAAGCCGATGACGATGGACGTGAAGACGAGGGGCAACGGCGTGGTGATCGATCTCGACCTGACGCCGCTGATGACCGGCTCGCAGCAGAAGACCGGCAAGCTGAGTGCGAAGAGCAAGCCGGGCAACACGATGATCGATGGCATGTCGGGCGTGTTCTCGGTCGCGGGCCACGTGGGCGCGGATGGCGCGATCACGCTCGTGATGGTGGCCGAGTACAGCGACGCGAAGGCGAACAAGCCGCTGTGCACGCAGTCGTGGAACGTGACGGGCATGCGCTCGACGGGCACCACCCCGCCCAATGGCTCGGTCAAGCAGTCGCAGCCCGCGTTCGCCCCGCTCGACCTGTAGGCTTCCGGTAGCCGTCCGATAGGCTCAGTCGCCGACGGGCGCGGCGTCGTGTGCGCTGGCGTCCGGCGTCCCGATGATCGGTGACTCCCCGCCGGGGAGCTGGCCGCCCCGGAAGGCGCCGGTCGCGACGAACATCGCGATCGCGGCGAGCACCACGATCACGCCGAACGCGATGTACACGCCGGCGCCGCGCGTGCCGGGCTGCGCGTCATCTCGGGTGGTCATGGCCATGCGCCATTGTCGGCGCGAACGTGGCGGGAATGTAGCCACGACCGCGACGGCGGACCACAGTGGGGGATGTCGATCCTGGTCGTCGAAGACTCCGAGAGCCTCGCGGATTCGCTGCGGCGCGGGCTCGACGAGGAGGGCTTCCTCACGGAGGTCGCCCCGACGGGGAGCGCAGCACTCGAGCGGCTGGCCCGGGGTAACGTCGACGGCATGATCCTCGATCTCGGCTTGCCCGAGCTCGATGGGATCGAGGTGCTGCGCCGGATGCGGGGAGACCATCATCTCGCGCCGGTGCTCGTGCTCACCGCCCGTGATGCGGTGGAGTCACGCATCTCGGCACTCGATGCCGGCGCGGACGACTACGTGGTCAAGCCGTTCGTGTTCGCCGAGGTGCTCGCACGGCTGCGGGCGTTGCTGCGCCGGGCTGCCGCCCCTCGGTGGGCGCCGCTACAATGGCGAAATCTCGCGCTTCACGCCGCCGAGCCGAGCGCGCAGGTCGACGGGCGTGTCGTCGGCCTGTCACCTCGCGAGCGCGCGTTGCTGGAGCTCTTCATGCGCCGGCGCGGCGAAGTACTCACCCGGCAAGAGCTCTTGCGCGACGCGTTCGGCTACGACTTCGATCCGGGGACGAACATCGTCGATGTTCATGTCTCGCATCTCCGCCGCAAGCTGGCAGGCGCGCAGGTCGAGATCGAGACCGTGCGCGGGCACGGTTATCGCTTGCGCGACCGCGGAGACGGCCATGGGTGACGGCGGCGGCTCGCTGCGGGCCCAGATCGCGCGCTGGATGGCGGCCACCGCGGTGTTCACGGCGCTGGTGTTCGCGACCGCGATGTTCGCCGTCGTTCGCGCCGAGGGCGTAGCGGTTGACGAGATCGCCGAGGAGCTCGTGTGGGCACTCGCGGTGGCGGTGCCGCTGACCGTGATCGTGGCGGGCGTCGGGGCCTACTGGCTCGCGCGACGTTCACTCGCGCCTCTCGAGCAAGTGATCCGCACCGCGCGTGAGATCAGCGTGGAGGACCTCCAGCGTCGATTGCACGTACCCGCGCGCAGCAACGAGCTCGCGGCGCTCGTGACCGCGCTGAATGATCTACTCGCGCGGCTCGAAGAGGGCTTCTCCGCGCTCGGGCGATCGGCCGCCGACGCGTCGCACGAGATCCGGACGCCGATCTCGGCGCTGGTCACCGAGCTCGAGGTGGCGCTGCGACGACCCCGCGCGAGCGCTGAATGGGAGGGCGTCGCACGCCGCTCCCTGGTCGAGCTCCGACGGCTCGCCGGTCTACTGGACGAGCTCTTGACGTTCGCGAAGGCGCAAGGCGACGTGATCCGGACGCGCGCGAACGTCGACGTGCGCGAGCAGGTCGACCTCGTACTGGCGGCATGGGGGCGAGAGGCTGCCGAGCGCGGGGTGCACCTCTCGTCCGCCGCAGAAGGTGGCGATGCCCCCGCAGTGATGACCGGCAGTGCGGATGGCATCGCGACGGTGATCCGTAATCTCGTCGAAAATGCGCTGCACCACACCCCCCGTGGCGGCACGGTCCGGGCATCCGTCGCTTCCGGAAGCGGGCACGTGACCCTCGTGGTCGAGGACTCGGGGGCCGGCATCCCGGTCGTCGACCGCGAACGAGTGTTTCTCCCGTTCTGTCGTGGCGACCATGCGGTTCGCACGGGGTCCGCAGGCTTCGGCCTGGGCCTCGCGATCGTCCGCCGCATCGTCGAAGCTCACGGCGGACGGGTCGCGGTCGCTGACTCGGTACTGGGTGGTGCGCGGTTCACGGTCGAGCTGTCTCGAAGCGCCTGACCGGTCGCACGGTCAGTCTTCGTGTTCGCCGGCGCCCTTCCCGCCCTCGTCGGTCTTGGCGTCCTCGTCGCCCTCCTCCTTCTCGGTCTGGACGTCGACGATGCGTCCGGTGTCGGCGTTCACGTTGACCTCCTGGATCTCGCCCTTCTTGCCGCCATTCGCGACGATCTCGAACGAGTAGATCCAGAGGCCCTTCTCGTGCTCGAGCTCGGCAGCTTTGACCTTGCCAGCGACCCGCGCCAGCGCGGTTTGACGGGCCTGCTCCATGGTGATCTTGGCCTGGTGCCCGGGCTTGGCTTCGGCAGCCGCCATGGCGAGTACGAGCGGTGCCGCGCCCGCGAACGCGAGTGCCAGCCCTGTGAGTAGTTTGCGATGCGTCGTGGTCTTCATGAATCCTCGGTGGGTGAGAACGGATGACCCGTTCGAGAATCAATGTGGGGCGAGACCCGCCCGTTGCACGTGAAGAACCGATGAAGTCACCGCTCGTACACCCGCGCGTAGGTGACGCCGCGGGACGTGTTCGCGTAGACGAGGTGGGCGTCCGCGGGGATCGGGCAGCCGTGCGAGGCCGGGGCGTAGACCACGAACCAGCGGGCCGCGGCCGGCGTGGGCGACGGCGCCCACAGGTCCTCGCGAAACCAGGCGAGGTGGCCGGGCTCGATGCAGCGGAGCACGAGGTCGTCGGGCGCGGCCCGGGCGTTCACGTAGTCGAGCGCTCGGTCGAGGCCTTCGCCCCACCACGCGGTCTCGAACCAGCGATGGCGCATCA
>JAYSYE010000516.1:0-31294 GCA_043716635.1 Deltaproteobacteria bacterium
GGCCTGCTCGGGAAACGGCGTGAGCGCGAGATCGATCGCGGGAAACTTGTGGTCGTGGAAGCCGTTCTCGCGCACCGGCACCGCGAGGCCAGGCGCATCCGCGACGACGTCCGTCGACGACTTCATGTGGCAGCCACCGCACGTGAGCCCGGCGCCGGGCGCGGTGCTCGTCGCGAAGATCGTGGCGCGCCACTCCGCATACGACAGCTCGAGCGGAACCCCGCCCGGGACGCCGTTCAGGTGCTCCGGGACGACGAGGTCGTGGCAGGCGCCGCAGAGCTTCGACTGGTTGTCGGGTGCGTTCGAGTCGAGCAGGCCCGTGCCCGCCGAGAAGTGGGCCGGGCTGTTCACCGGCTTCGCGATACCGCCTCGCATCGTCTGGTCGTCGGCGAGCGCGAGCGCCGCGTTGTGATCGTCCGTCACGTCGGTGACCGCGTGACAGAAGTAGCAGGTCACGCCGCGCGCCTCCGGCGGCAGTGCCGTGGGGTCGAAGCTCGTGCCATCCGTGAGCCCGAGCCGCACGGCCATCGGGGCGTGGCACTTCACGCAGAAGTCGCCGAGCTTGCCGCCGGTGTCGCGCTGCCCGCGCGCATTCATCGCGACGAACACCGGATCGTCGGAGGCATACGCGTGCATCGAGCCCGACCACTGCTGCGAGTGCGTCGCGTGGCACTCGGTGCACGTGTTCGGGTCCTGCAGCTTCTCGACGGTGAGCTTCTGCGGGTCGTCCGAGCAGCCCGCCGAGCCGACGACACCGGAGGCAAGCGCGAGCGCGAACGTGGCCAGCACGGACTTCATGGCGCAACTCCCACGGCGCCGTGGTCGACCCACTGCGCGATTGCACACTGCTCGGACGCCGAGAGCGGCGAGCCCTGCGGCATCTGATAATCGGCGCCGACGCCCGTGACGCGGACGACCAGCTCGCTGCACGCGGCATCGCCCGGCGTGACCCGGCCCGCGAGCAGCGACTCGTACGCGACCGTGATGTTCGAGAGGTCCATGTTGCCGTCGCCGGTGGCGGTGTGGCACGCGGAGCGATTGCCGCCGCAGCTGCGCGTGATCGTCGTGCGATAGACGTTCTCGAAGGTCGGCGGGTACAGCGGTGCGCAGGTCGCCGGGTCGACCTTGCCGACCTCGCAGCTCGGGGGGGGCGACGGCCCGCTCGCCGGGCAGCCGGTCGCCGCGAGCGCGACCGCGAGTGCGGCGAGCCGCGTCCCGAGCATGGGGCACTGTAGCCGAGCCCGTCGGGGACGGCACTCGTTGCTCGTCACACCCAGGGCGTTTCGGCGAGTGCGGCGAGGTGCCGCGTGAGCCGCTGATAGCGCCCGTAGGCGTCCGCGAGCGCGGCGCAGGTGGCGGGGGAACCGGGCGCCAGCACGGCGCGCGGCGGGGCGAGCCGGCGAGCGGCCACGGCGAGGTCCGGCGCGAGACCCGCAGCGACCGCGGCGATCATCGCGGCGCCGAGCGCGCTCGTGTCGGCGATCGCGGCGAGGGCGTGTGGACGCCCGAGCACGTCGGCGCGGAGCTGGGTCCACGTGACGCTGCGCGAGCCGCCGCCCGTCACGAGCACCTGGTCGGTCGGCAGGCCCAGCTCGGCGAGGCGATCGACGACGTCGCGGCACGCGAACGCGAGCCCCTCGAGCACGGCACGCGCGACGTGCGGCGGACCGTGCGAGGCCGCGAGCCCGTGGAGCGTGCCGCGCGCGTGCGGCCGCCACACCGGCGTCATCGCGCCGGCGAGCGCGGGCAGGAACGTGACCCCGTCGGCCCCGGGTGGCGCCGTGCGTGCGAGCGCGTCGAGGTCAGCGTCCGAGGTGAGGCCGAGCAGTGCCGTGGCCCAGCGGACGGCGCCACCCGCGAGCCAGCCGGGGTTCTCGACGATGTACGCGCCGGCCGGGAACGCGTGGGTCTCGACCATCGGCTCGCTGGCCCGGTCGAGCACGGCGGTGGGTGCGAGCGCCGCGACGACCTCGGCGGTGCCGATCGAGGCGAGCACGGGACCGCCGGGCACCGCGAGTCCGGCGCCGAGCGCGGTCGCGAAGTCGTCACCCGTGCCGACCGCCACGGGCGTGCCCGCACGCAGTCCGGTGAGCCGCGCGCCGGCGGGGGTGAGTCCTCCCGCGATCGCCGTGGCGGGGCGGATCGCGGGCAGCGCGCGCGCGTCGATCGCGAAGGCGGCGAGGAGCCGCGGCGACCACACCCCCGTCGCGAGCGCCGCCAGCATCGTGGTCGAGGCGAGCGCCGGGTCCATCACCGCCACCCCGGTGAGCCGCTCGACGAGATAGCTCACTGGCTGGTGAAAGCGCACCGCGGGCACGCGCGCGCGGAGCCAGGCGGCCTTCGGCGCGAGGTGAGCGGCATCGGCGACCTGCCCGGCGATCGCGAACAGCTCCCGGGCATCGACGCGCGCGGCCTCCGCGACCGCGCGGCGATCTTGCCAGATGAGCGCCGGGTGAAGCGGCGCGCCGGCGTCATCGACGGCGACGCAGCCATCGAGCTGCCCGACGACCGCGATGGCGGCGATGTCGTGCGCGGTCGCGCCGGCGGCCGCGAGCGCGCTGCCGATGGCGGGCGCGAGTGCTCGCTCCCATGCGCGCGGATCCTGCTCGGCCTCGCCCGGTCGCGGGTGGACCGTGGTGATCGGTGCGGCGCCGCTGCCCCGCACGCGCAGCCCGTCGTCGCACACGTACGCCTTGCAGCTCTGCGTGCCCAGATCGATGCCGACGACGAGCACCGCGCTATTCTAGCCGCCTCATGAATTTCTTCGGGCACGCGGCGGTCGCGAGCTGGTCGCCGGTCGCTGCGCCCGGCTACGTGCTCGGGTCGATGCTGCCCGACTTCATGTCCATGTGCGGCGCCCGCATTGCCGACGCGAGCCGCGATCCGGCTGCCGAGGCGGGCATCGCGCTGCATCACGCGACGGACTCGCGATTTCATCAGCACCCACTCGTCCTGGGCCTCATGCGCGAGCTCGACCAGCACCTCGAGCGCGCGGGCTGCGCACGTGGCCCCCGGCGCGGCACCGCGCACATCGGCACCGAGCTGCTCCTCGATGGCACGCTCGTGGGCGTCCGCGCCTATCGCGACGCGTACACGAGCGCACTCGCCCACGACGCGACGCTCACGTTTCGCGAGCCCGACGGCGCCGGACGCTACGCGCACCTGATCGAGCGACTCCGCACTTACGGCGTGCCGGATGATCTGCGCGACCCCGCCGCGATCACGGACCGCCTGCAGCGCGTCCTCTCCCGTCGCCCGCTCCTCGCGCCCACCTCGGCCGATCTACGCGCGATCGCCACCTCGCTCGTGCTCCACCAGCCGCGTGTCGAGGCCGCCAGCGCCAGCGTGATGCACGCGCTCCGCTCGCTCCACGCGCCGGCACCCGCGCCCACGTGATGCACGCGCTACGGTCCACGCCACGGCCGGGCGGGCCCGTCCGACGCGCGAGTTACGCTCCCGTGAAGCCGGTCACCGCGCAGCGCGCGGCGTTCTCGATCGCCGCGTCGACGGACGCGAACTGCTCGGAGCTCGCCGCGCAGCGCGCCGACCAGAACATCTCTCCTGTCGTGGTCGACGCGAGCTTCACCATGACCTCGACGGTCTGCCTGGCCGTCCAGTTGCCGTAGTTCGCGCCGACGGTCACCCGCGTCGTCAGCACGGAGCCAGCATCCGCGAGCGCCGTCAGGCGCTGACGCTCCTCGAGCGTGAGATCCTCGAACCGCGCGCCCTGGAGCACCACGGTCTTCTGCTTCGAGTCCACGACCGTGACCGTGTGGGAGCTGGAGGCCGACGCGCCCGCGATCGGGATGATGCCGACGATGCCCACGCTGGCATCCCGGCTCGTCGCATCGACGGCCGTCTCGGTGTGACCGGCGACGGTCATCTCCTCGCGCGTACGCTCGTCCTTGCGCAGCGACCCCGGATCGATCGTCGCGAAGCCGTGGAACTCGAGGCCCGCCACGATCACCGCATCGACGGCGGGGGCCGACGTGTCGCGGCATTCGGCCTCGATGCTGCCGCAGGTGGCCGACATCACGAGCACGCGGCCCGGCGGTGCCTGGCGTGATGGTCACATCGGAGCTGCTGGTCGCGGGCGCATGATCGCGGATGTCGGTCACCTGCGTGTCGACGCGGTCGCCCGTCGTGACGCGCATCGTTGCCGCCGCGGCGAGGGTGTACCCGGCGAGCTCCAGCTTCAGCTGCAGCACCGGGTCGATGAGCGGCGCGCGTTCTGCTGCTCGTATACGGACGGATCACGCACGTACGCGTCATCGACGACGACGACGCAGCGCGTTGGCAGCACGAGCACGGCCGCCCCGCTCGCGCGCAGGCCCGGTGTCGTCCGCACGATCGCGCGCGGCGGCGCGGTCACGCACGCCGCGAGCGCCACCACGAGCACGCTCGCGCCTGCGAGGCCGCACGCGCGTGCGCGAGTGCCGCCGGACGTACCGATCACGCGGCTCCGATCGCGATGCGGTACGCGTGGTGCGCCCGCCCGTCGCGAAAGTCCGGCGAGGTGGTGGCGTGCGTCTCGTCGGTGATCGTCGCGCCGGGCTGCTCCCACTCGAGCTTGAAGCGGCGCCGGTTCGTCGAGAACCAGATCACGCGCGCCACGTACGAGACGGCGTCGAGCAGCGCCGCGTGATCGCGCTGGATGTCCCAGGTGTAGTCCATGCGCTTGCTGTTGGAGAACGTCGGCGGATCCACCACGCACAGATCCCAGCGCCGCCCCAGCCGCCGCGCCTCGCCGAGGTACTCGCGCACATCCGAGTGCACGATCTCGCCCGTGAGCCGGTTCAGCGCGAGGTTCTCGCGCGCCCAGTCGAGGTACGTCTTCGAGAGATCCACCGTGGTGGTCTGCATCCCGGCTGCCGCCGCGTAGACCGAGAACGCGCCGGTGTACGCGAACAGGTTCAGCATCGTCGTCGCCGGCTCCGCGGCGGCGCGCGCACGCGTGATCCGATGATCGAGGAACAGCCCCGTGTCGACGTAGTCGCCGAGGTTCACCCGGAACTGGTGGCCGCCCTCCTTCACCACGCGCCACGCGCCGGTGTCACCGAGCCGCTCGTACTGATGGCCCTCTCGCCGTCCGACCAGCCGCTCGCGCTGCTTCACGAACACCTCGCGCGCATCGAGTGCGATCCGCGCCGCCTCCGCCGCAGCCTGCAGCCAGTCGTCGCCGCCGCCGCGCTCGCCGGCATCGTCGGTGTGGCGGTAGTCGTTCACGACGATCGCGCCCTCGTACGTGTCCACCGTCACGGGGACCTCGGGGATGTCGCGGTCGTACACGCGCCAGCACGAGACCCCGTCGCGACGCGCCCACTTGCCGAGGTGCTTCGCGTTCTTGCGCACCCGGTTGCCGAGCATCTCGGCAATGACGTTGGAGGGAGAAGGCATTCGTACGCGCGCTCTATACGCGATCGCAGCCTGGCACCGAATCCAAACGACCGGGCAGTTGCTCCCCGCCGAACGCATGGTTTACGGTCCAGGCCGTCTCTCACTCGGCCGTCCCGTCGCGCCAGAAGGAACCCATGTTGCGCAAGCTCTCGTTGGTATTGGTCACCGTTTGCTCCGTCGGTCTCGCTGCCTGTGGCAGCGCCCGCGTCATCCAGCGCACGCAGAACGGCGGCGTGCTCGAGCTCCAGGGCGACCGCAGCAAGGCCGAGGAAGATGCCGGCCGGCAGATGGCCGGTCAGTGCGGCCCGGGGAACTATCACGTGACGCTCGAGGGCGAGGAGGCCATCGGCACGGACACGGTCGATCAGTCCAACACCAACTACGGCGAGAACACCTCGCCGAGCGGTCGGAACACCCAGGGCGGCTCGTCCACCCAGGCGCAGAGCAGCACGCGCACCGCCACGGCGTGGCGCGTCCACTACGAGTGCGGCTCGGGTGGCGCGGGCGCTCCGGCTCCCGCGCCCATGCCTCCGCCGCAGGGCGGCCCGGGCGCACCGCCGCCGCCGCCGGGCTATTGATCGAGCGATCGACTGATCGACTGATCGACTGAGCCCCACATCTGTCACCCCGGCGAAGGCCGGGGTCCAGGCCGCTCGTGGCTCTCGAGAGCGCCGACCGCGATGGCCGGCGCTCTCGTCGTTTCGGGCCACCAGCCTGACGGCTTCTACGCGAGGAGCTTCGAGTCCTCGAACGAGCTCGCGATGGGCTCCCCGATCAGATCGACGCCGTTCTGCGCGAACCGCCGCGCTGCCGCCGCCGTGCGTGGACCGTGGCCGTGGTCGAGGCACCACTGCGCGTGGCTCGCGAGCAGAGCCAGCTCGAGCGTTCGCCCGAGCGTCATCGCGAACCGGCGCGCGCCCGCCTCGAGCAGCGCGGGCTGCGACAGCGCCCCCGTCACCCACGCCGTGGCATGCCGGAGCGCCGCCCTCGCCGCCGCCACCGGTGCCGCGAGCCCGGCATCGGTCGCGAGCGCGAGGTTCCGCTCGACCTCGCTCGCGACCGACTCGAGCGCGCCGCCCTTGCCGAGCGCGCGCAGCGTGTCGAGTGACAGCACGTTCGTGGTGCCCTCCCAGATCGGCAGCACCTGCGCATCGGCGAGGATCCGCGGGAGCCCCGTGTCCTCGACGTAGCCCGCACCGCCGCACGCCTCGATGGCCTCGGACGTGACCGCGACGGCCTGCTTGCCCGTGACCAGCTTCGCGAGCGGGATCAGCGTCCGCGAGAGCCGCTCGTCGAGCTCGCGCGACTGCGCGGTCCCGTGCTCGAGCTGCCCGATCAGCTGCGCGGACCGGAACGCGAGGCAGAACGCGCCCGCATACTCCGCCTCGAGCCCCGCGAGCGTATCGGCGTGCAGCGGCTTGTCGACGAGCAGCGCCCCGAACACGCGGCGCCGCCGCGCATAGTCCCTCGCGAGTGCCAGGCTGCGACGCATCGCGGACACGGCCGAGACCGCATTCCACGTGCGCGTGATCGACAGCATCGGCGTGATCGCGCGAACGCCGTCGCTGGCAGCACCGACGAGCGTCGCCGGAGTGCCGGCGAGCGTGAGCTCGGCGGTCGGCACCTTGCGCGTGCCGAGCTTGTCCTTCAGCCGGTTCACCTGGATGTCGCGCAGCCGGCCGTGCTCGTCCCGCAGCTCGACGAGGAACAGCGCGAGCCCCCGCGAGCCCGCGGTCCCTGCCTGGCCAAGGGCCTCGGGGCGCGCGAGCGTCAGCGCGATCTGGGACGTCGTCGCGGACGTGAACCACTTCGTGCCGTAGAGCCGCCACTGCCCCGTCGCGTCCTGCCGCGCCACGGTCTCGCTCTGGGACACGTCCGAGCCGCCGGCGCGCTCCGTCATCCACTGCCCGCTCGTCCACATCTTCGCCGGGTCGCGCGTGACCAGCTTCGGCACGTACGCCTCGGCGAGGGCCTGGTTGCCGCTCGCCAGCAAGGTGCGCGCGGCCCCATCCGTCATCGCGAGCGGACACGAGTAGACGTCGAGCGACGGCGCGAGCACGTGTACGAGCGCGAACTGGTGCGTGCGGGCGCCCTCGCCGAGCCGGTCCTCGTAGCCCGCAGCGACGAGCCCGTGCGTCGCGCTGAGCACGGCGGCCTCGCGCCACAGGGGCGAGACGTCGATCCGGTCGATGCGATTGCCCCACGCGTCCCACTGGGTGAGCACCGGCTCGTTCTCGCGGTCGGCGAGCTGCTTGCCGTAGTATTCGACCGTGAGATCGCCCAGCGCGCGCAGCTCCGCCACGATCGCTGCATCACCGGGCAGGTGCCGCGCGATCCAGGACGGCAGCATCGGATCGTCGTCGAATTGATTACCGAGCCGCGGCGGCTCCTGGAAGAACGCCATGGGCCACCATATCGCGTTACCGCTCGGTGCGAAGACCGTCGACATCCCGGACGAGTCCCGCGCTGGGCTACCGAATGTCGTCGACGTTCATGCCCACCCGCTCCGCGTACAGGGCCAGCGTGCGCTGCCAGGCCGGACGCGCAAAGCAGCGCTCGTAATACGCCTTGATCCTCGGACCCGGGTCCATCAAGTCCGTCTTGTCGATTGACATGACCGATGCCGAGAATTCGGTCGACGAGGTTCTGGCGGTCGCTTCGAGCATGACCGGGTCGCAACCTCAGCCGACCACACCTAGTCGTCGTCGAGTAGCAGGCCAGCGGCGTGTAGCTTCTTCACGTCGGCGGGCGTGGCCAGGACCAGCCCGTGATCGAACCCGGCGCCCGGACCACGGACGACGAGGAACCGACGTTTCTCGGCGTCAGGGAGTGCTTGGTTCAGGCAGGCGACGAATGCGTCCTCGTCGATCCAGTCGGCATCGGAGCGTAGCTGCGCGCGGCAACGACGGCGCCCGAGCGCGACGGTCAACTCGCACGTGCCGACGTGTTCGACGCAGGTGATCCGCGTCGGCGTGACCTTCGCGAAGCCGAGAAACTGCCGGACCATCTCGTCGTAGTCACGTGCATAGTCGACCGGTTCGCCGTCGTCGAAGAACTGCCGACGCTGCGGGATGATTGCGTCGAGCGTCGCGCGCGATCTCGTTGGCGCTGGCTTCAGCAACGCACTGCGGGCCAACCAGGCCGCACGTTGCGTCTTGGTCAGGTACGGAGCGCCGGCGACCCGTTCGAGCTCCGTCGCCAAGTCGAGCGAGAAGAACGCGCGATCGTCGTCGTCGAGCCAGGTGGTCAGGCGCGTATCGAGCATGCCCATTTGGTCGGCGACCATCTCGAGATCGTCGCGCAAGAGCCGACGGATCGTGGCGTGGCTGCCGAAGTCGTCGAGCGCGATTGCCACGCCTAGCAGCGCGTCGAGCTGGCCGCGCAGCGTCGCCCTGCTGCACGCAGCGTAGTCCTGGTTGCGGTATCGAGTGAGTGCAGCTGCGATCGCAGGCCAGTCCCGCGTGCCGGCTCTAGCAGCGCTCATCCGGCTCGGTGCCGGCAACGAGGCTCGCGCCGATCCAGGAAAAGCGCACACCTGAACGTAGCACAGGCGCCGGCACGGAAACCCGCCGTCCCCGGCTCTAGCCGGGTCCGCGTCACTGGGAGCTCTCGTATCGCGTTACGGTGCAGGCGTGAACCTGCTCCTCGTCGACGCGGACGAGCTCGATGGCGACCGGGTCGTGCTGCGCGACCGCCGCGCCACGCACCTGCGAACCGTGATCGGCGCCGTGGTGGGGGCGACCGTGCGCGCGGGCATCGTCGGTGGTCCGCTCGGCACGGCCGAGGTGCTCGCGGACGATGGCACCGCGATCACCCTGCGCCTCGCGACGCCGGACCCGCCGAGCGAGCCGATGCCCGTCGAGCTCCTGCTCGCGATCCCGCGGCCCAAGGTCCTCTCGCGCGCCCTCGAGATCGCGGCGTCATTCGCGGTCGCGCGGATCACGCTGACGAACGCCTGGCGCGTCGACAAGAGCTACCTGACCACGCCACGCCTCGAGCCCGCCGCGCTCGCGGAGGCGGCGCGCCTCGGTGCCGAGCAGGGCGGCACCACCCACGTCGCGCCGATCGCCGTGCACAAACGCCTGATGCCACTTCTCGACGAGCGGTTCCCCGCCGCGTCCGCTCGCGACCGCGCTGCGCGCGCCTCGCTCAAGTTGATCGCGCACCCCGACGCCCCGCCGATCGAGTCGGCCATGCGTGGTGGCCCGATCACGCTCGCGATCGGCGCGGAGGGCGGCTGGATCCAGCGCGAGGTCGACACGTTCGTCGAGCGCGGCTTTCGTCCCGTCTCGCTTGGCCAGCCGGTCCTCCGCGTCGAGGCCGCGATCGCGGCGGCGCTCGGACAGCTCGCACTCCTCGCGCGCGTCCGCGAGCGGTAGGGCAGCTACGGCATCGCGTACGCGTGAACTTCGATGCCGTGGTCGCTCGTCGACATCTGGTAGATCACGCCGTCGTCGCTGATCGTCAGCGGCCGCAGCATCTCGTCGGTCGTCGAGGGCGGGGGGATGGCGATCGAACCGCGGGCCTCGCCATCGCTCTGTGCCATCCCGACGACGATGGTCTTCTCGTTGATCAGATCGTATGGAGGGGCGGTGCCCTCCGTGCCGACGTGCGCGGCGATCACGAGGCGACCCTGCCGATCGCTGTCGAGCAGCAACAGGCTCACGATCGCGCCCGGAAACGTCACGGTCCGCTGCCACACGAAGTCGGACGCCTCGTCGAACATGCGCACGGTCGCGAGACCTGCCGCCTTGTCGGTGATCATCGCCTGGACGTAGCCCGTGCCGTCGCGCAGTGGGCGACCAGGGCGCGTCGGACGATCGCGGTCGGGTAGCCCGTCGGGCCCGAGCACCCGGACGGTCTCGCCGTGCTCGCGCTCGACGTAGGTGCCCGACGAGTCGGAGAAGACGCCGGTCGCGCCGCCCGCTTCCGTGAGCGGGCCGCCGACCACGGGCGCCTGCCCGATGAGGTTGCCGTCGGCGTCGTACTGCAGGACCTGACCGTCCGCGACGCGGTCGAGCACGGCGACCTTGCCGTCCGACGTCACGGCGAGATCCTGTGCGGTGTCCGGCCCGATCGGGAAGGTGCCGAGGACCTTCCCGTCGGGGCCGTACTTCACGATGCGACCGTTGACCTGATCGAGGACCAGGAGTCCGTTCGGGCCGGCGACGACCGCCATCGGACCTTCGGGGTTCGACTCGGCCGCCGGGCGATACCCGACCTGATCCCGGTCGGATCCCCACCCGCTCTTCGCGACGACGCGGCCGTCTCGCGGCGCTGCGGCCGCGGTCGTCACGACGAGGGGCTTCAACGCGCCACGGTGCGCGACCCGCCCGTCGCGTGCCGAACGCGCCGCCGCCGCACCCGGTGCGCCAGGCGAGCTGGCGGATCGGCGTGCGGCGTAGACGAGCAGGATCGCGAGGATCGCGACCACGCCAACCGCGCCGAGTAATCGCGCCTGGCGCATCGGGTGCCGGGCCTACTGGACGCCGGTGCGGCGGATGGCCTTGTAGGCGGAGCCAGCGGTACGGATGTTGTTGACGATGCCGTAGCTGCAACCGCGCGCCTCGTACGACCAGAACGAACCCCACGGGTCATCCCTCTCGTACACGAGGACGTGGCCGGCGCTGCTGGAGCGATAGACGAGCGCGTCGCCCGGCTTCATCGCCGTCCGCGCGACGGGGCTCCACAACGAGCTGCTCCCGGCAAAGCTGGCGGTGGAGTACGGGTGCGCGTTCGTGCCGAACGGCAGCGACTCCGGGAGGAGCCAGACCTTGCCGACAAACCCCGAGCAGTCCGCGCCGTACGACCCCGAGTGCGTGCAACTCGGGCAGCTGCCGTAGCAGGAGCCCTTCGCGGCGCCGTCGGCGAGCCGACCACCACCCCAGTAGTACGAGAAGCCGACCGACGCCGCGCCGATCGAGAGAAAGTTGTCGCGCGAGATGGTCGTCGATGCGAAGCCGCCGCCCGCGCCGGTCGATGCCGGGGGCTGCGTGCCGCCGGTCGTGATCGGGCAGAGGAATGCGCCCGACGACCACCCGGTGGTGCCCGCCCACTCGTTCTGGACCCACGACCCGGAGATCCCGACGACCTTCGTGGTCGAGCCCTCGGGGATGACCTTCAGGATCGCATTGGTGGTGCCCGGCCCGCTGCGCATGTTCAGTGCAGTCGCGTTGCACACCCGCGCGAGGTCCCCGACGGCCACCGACGGGTCGTTGCCCGACAGCTCGGTGCCGGGCGTGAGGGGCTCCTGGTCTCCGACATCGCCGGGCTCCCCGACGACGCACGCGGACGAGATCGACGCAGCCAGCAGAGCAGGGAGCCAGAGCGCGAGCTTGACGGACATGTCGCGGACTGGAGCAAAGCGGAGACCAATGACCACACCTGCAAACTGAGCGTTGCAGAGGGGGGATCTCGCGCGATCTGGCGCGCGCAGTCCCCATCTGAGGTGTGGATCCGGGGTGTGTCCCCCCACTCAAAATCGTCAATGGTACCGAGTGCTTGCACTGCTCACGTTGTGCATCACGGTGCGCGACTCGTGCACCTGCGACCGGCAAGTCGACTCGCCTCCCGCAGCTCGTGAAGCCACCTCGCGGCGGATTCCACGCGGGGGTGCGACGCCAGTGGAAAGCCAGTATCGCCCCCTTCGACAGCGCTCGGGTACGCGAGGCTGCGAGGCGAGACACGGATGCGGCTGCGCGTTGGCGGACGTGCGCCGCCGAGGTTGCTGACGGGGTCGCCCGTGCCCACACTCGCGCCATGCCGGACGACCCGCGGATCGAGGAGCTGTTCGAGAGGCTGCGCGCCAACCAGGCGGCGGTGAAGCGCACCACCGCGAGCGAGCGCATCGCGAAGCTGGCGAAGCTGCGCGCGGCGATCGTGGCGCGCGAGGAGCAGATCCGCGTAGCCATCGCCGCCGACTTCCGCAAGTCACCGAGCGAGGTGGACCTGACCGAGCTGTTCCCGGCGCTCGTCGAGATCAAGGATGCGATCGGCTCGCTGAAGAGCTGGATGAAGCCGCAGGCAGTGAAGACGCCGATGGCGCTGTTCGGCACGAAGAGCTGGATCCACCACGAGCCCAAGGGCGTCGTGCTGATCGTGGGGCCGTGGAACTACCCGTTCCAGCTCGTGATCGCCCCGCTCGTCGCCGCGGTCGCGGCTGGTAACTGCGTGGTGTGCAAGCCGTCGGAGCTGACCGAGCACACCTCCGCGCTGCTTCGCGAGCTCATCGGCGCCGTCTTCCCCGCCAACGAAGTCGCGGTGGTGGAGGGTGGCCCCGCGGAGACGCAGCGGCTGCTCGCGCTCCCGTTCGACCACTTCTTCTTCACCGGCAGCACGAAGGTCGGGCGCATCGTGGCGGAGGCGGCGGCGAAGCACCTCGCCTCGAGCACCCTCGAGCTCGGCGGCAAGTCGCCAGCGGTGGTGGATGACTCCGCCGACTTCGCGACCACTGCCAATCGCCTCGTCTGGGGCAAGTACGTAAACGCCGGGCAGACCTGCATCGCGCCGGACTATGTCCTCGTCTCCGAGGGCAAGCGTGACGAGCTCGTCGGCGAGCTGCGCCGCGCGATCGGGCAGATGTACGGCGCGGCGGAGACCGACCGGCGTGCGTCGCCGGACTTCTGTCGCATCATCAACGATCGCAACTTCACGCGGCTGAAGACGATGCTCGACACCAGCGTCGCCCAGGGTGCCACCGTCGAGGTCGGCGGTGAGACGGATGCGGGCGAGCGCTACATCGCGCCGACGGTCCTCGCGAACGTGAAGCCGGATGCGGCCGTGATGACCGAGGAGATCTTCGGCCCGATCCTGCCGATCCTCACGTACCAGTCGCTCGCGGAAGTCGTGCCGTTCATCACCGCGCGTGACAAGCCGCTCGCGCTCTACGTGTTCGCCAAGGACCAGCACGCGATCGACCAGGTCGTCAGCCAGACCACCGCGGGCGGCACGACGATCAACAACGCCGTGATCCACTTCGCGAACTCGAACCTGCCGTTCGGCGGCGTCGGCCCGAGTGGCTCGGGCAACTACCACGGCATCTTCGGGTTCCGCGCGTTCTCTCACGCGCGCGCCGTGCTGCAGCAGGGCCGGATCGACGTGTTGAAGGACGCCTACCCGCCGTACACGCCGAAGGTGAAGAAGCTCATCAAGTGGATGTTCAAGCTGTTCGCGTGATCAGGATCGGGATGCCGATCCGCGACGCCACGCGATCGCGTGGGTGACGACGGCAGCGAGCACGCAGCCGAGCGCGTTGCGCCAGACGTCGGGGAGTGCCGTGAAGCGATAGTGCGTCGCGAGCTGGGCGGTCTCGAACGCCACGCTGACGAGCGTCCCGAGTACGAGTGCTTCGACGGCGACCCGGAGCAGCCCCGCACGGCGCGCGAGCCCGAAGCCGATGCCGAGCGGGATCAGCATCAGGAGATTCAGCGCGAAGTCGCGGTCGTACCGGATCGCGCCCGACCGCGACCGGTGCACCCACGACCAGTCCACGTGGGCCCACCGCTGCGTCAGGTTGAAATGCGACAGGTCGTAGTGAAACGGCCACTGCGTCGCGACGGTGGCGAGTAGCACGGTGGCCACGGCGAGCGTGACGCCGAAGCGCCGTGTGGCCGAGGACGGAGACGAAGGCGACGACAACGCGCGGAGCCTACCGCAGCCGATCTACGGCCGTCGCGCCACGCTGCACGCGTGGGCACCTGGGATACGGGACCGTTCGATAACGATGGTGCGGCCGACCTCCTCGACGACGTGGCCGCGATGCCCGGGCCGAGCACCGCGCAGAAGCTGCTCGCGATCATCGACGCGGCGCCGGATGCGTACCTCGACGTCGACGACGGCCAGGCCGCGGTCGCGGCGTGCGAGCTCGTCGCGCTCGGCTTCGGCTACGGCAGGCTGAGCGACGCCCCGGACACCGCTCGCCAGCTCGCGCGCGTCCTGGGGCCGGACGACACGCTGCGGCTCCTGGCGATCCGTGCCGTGCCTCGAATCCGCGATCGCCAGCACTCGGAGCTCGCGCAGCTCTGGGACGCGGACCCGAGCTTCGACGCTTCGCTCGGCGACCTGATCGCCCGTCTGCAGGAGGCCGGCGACGAGCCGTGAGCAGGCGCCCCGGCCCATCGCGCCGGGAGCCTACGACCTGACACGGATGTCGTGATCTGCGCGGGCCACGCCAACGCGCGGAGTCGAACATCGCGACTTCGCAGCCAGTACCGCGTGGCACGGACGCTGCTGTAACGTGGGCTCATGTCGAAGTCGTTCGGTCCTGTCGCCTTGATACTCGGTACTCTCGGGACCACGAGCGGGCTGGCCGCGCTCGCCTCGACCACGAGCGGCTGCGGGGGGTGCCCGTGGACCACGCTGTCGAACCTCGAGGTGACGCCCGCGGAACCCTGTCTCGACCTGCAGCTCGCGGACGGAGCTGACGTCCACGCGACCGGCGGGTGCGTGAACCCGGTGGTCTACGGGCGGAACAACTGCGCGTCGGCCGTCACGGTTCCTGGCGCGTTCACCGCGACGCTCGCGGACCAGACGTTCGAGCCCGGCGCGGAGATCGCGGTCGAGGTCCCGCTCGAGACGTCGACCAACAACCACGGGGACAACTTCGCCGTCCCCTTCCTCATCGGCTCCGACACCGTGATCGTCTCGTTCCGGGCCACGGGCGGCGGCGACGACTGACTCCAGCCCTCACTCGCTAGAACTTGTACGTCAGGCCGAGGCGGCCGTAGATCAGCGCGTCGCTCTTGAACATCGCGCCGTTGAACGCGTTCGTGTAGAGCGCACGCTCGTTCTGGAGCGGCGCCCCCTCGACCATGAGGAACGCGGACCATTGCTGCCGGAGCGAGATCTCGGCGACCACAGAGAGCATGAAGCGCGCGCCGTTCTCGCGACCGAAGAACGCCTTGCCCTTCTCGCCCGTGATGCCCTCGACCGCCTGCGGATCGAAGCCCGCCGGAGCCGTCCCGGACTTGAAGTACTCGAGGTACTTCGAGCAGGTATCGGTCGGGGAGGTCTCCTTGAACGTGTTGTCGCTCTGCAGCGTCGGACAGTGGCGGTCGCTCCACGTCTGGAGATACGCGCGACCGGTGATCGTCACGTTCGACAGCGCCGTGAGCGACGCGAGCGCACCGACCTCGAACGTCAGCCCGTTGCGAGCCGAGTTATCGAACAGCGCCGAGCCGTACCAGAAGTTCGTGAACAGACCCGCCGAGAACGGGTAGTAGTCCGCGACCGTGGCGCGCCCACCGAGGCCGAGCTCGCTGCGCGAGCCCATCGTGCGCAGGCCCACCGTGGCGTCGAACGCGAGCTTGTGCGCGATGTTGCCCGCACCGACCGTGATGCGACCGTTCAGGTAGTACGGGTAGCCGATATCGACGTCGACCGTCGAGCGGCCGCGCGGCAGCGCCTTGGCGCCGAACGACGACAGGCCCTTCTGCTCCTCGAGCTTCTCCGAATCGCTGCGGCCCGCGATCACGAGCTGCGGGTTCACGAGCGCGGGCTTGCCACCCTCGATGTTGACCGTCTCCTGGTACGGCATGAAGCCGGGCAGCTCGATGCGAACCACGGTCTCGCCCGCGTCCGCATCGAGCGTCAGCGGCGTCTTGTCGTTGCCGCCCTCGTCGTGCGCGGGCACTCCGTTCACGAGCACGCTCGCGCCCGCGGGCGTGGAGATCACCTTGAGGCGTCCGACCGCCTTCAGCTCGGCCTGCACGGTCACCGTCTTGCCGACCTCGATCGTCACCTTCTGCTCGAACGCCTTGTAGCCTTCGAGGCGCACCGTGATCGGGTGATCGCCCGCGGCGATCTTCTTCTCCTGCGGCACCTTGCCGGCGAGTGCACCGTCGATGTAGACCTCCGCGTCTGGCACCGACGACACGACCTTCAGCGTGCCCACGTCCGTCGCCACCTCGACGTTGAGATCGAACTTCATGATCTGCGAGCCGCCCGCGGCGATCGTGACCGGCTTCTCGCCCGTCTGGAACCCAGGCGCCTTGACCTGCAGCAGGTGCTCGCCCGCCTTCACGTCCTTGATGTCGACCGGCACCGGCCCCATGTCCGTCCCGTCGATGAACGCGCGCGCACCCGGCGCATCCGACAGCACGCGCACCACGCCGACTCCCGCGTTCAGCAGCGGCGCGAGCTCGGCGCGCACCTTCGTTTGCTGGTTTGCCGTCACGTTCACCGTCTGGCGCCACGGCGGGCCAGGCGCCTTCTTGACCTCGATCACGTGCACGCCCTCGACGACATTCGCGATCACCGTCGGCGTGTTGTCGGGGTGCTTGTTGCCGTCGATGTAGACCTCGGCATCCTGCACGTCCGCCTCGACCACGATCGTTCCGTACTTCGCCTTTGCGATCTCCTTCAGCGTGGGCGTCAGGGCGAGTGCCGGAGTGGTCGAGAGATCGACCCACTGCGACAGCGGCTCGAAGCCCTCCTTGCGAATCTCGATCAGGTGACGACCCGCGGTGGTCTGGATCGTCATCGGGCCCTGGATCGCGCCCTGCGGCTGACCGTCGATCGACACGGTCGCGCCGACCAGATTACGATCGGCGTCGGAGCGGATCTCCACCGTCGGCCGGCGGCTGAGCTGCATGAACAGCGACTGCTCCGTGCGCAGCTTGCCGACCTTGAACGGCCGCGTGGCCGCCTCGAAGCCCGGCGCCTCGAGGATCACGGTAAACGTACCGGCGGCGAGCGTGCCGCTGTACGGCGTGACGCCCACCGGCGGACAGCTGCGGTCACCGATGTAGACGGCCGCGCCCTGAGGCAGCGAGTCGATCTTGACCTTGTACTTGCCCGGCTTCGCGCACTCCGCGTGAGCGGCGCGAACGCCCCCCATGCCGGAGCACACGAACCCGAATCCGACAACCAGCGCGATCAGTAGGCGAGCTCGCATCATACCCCTCAAGTTATGCGGCGGACGATATCGTAGTTTACGTCGTCACGGCTGGAGGTAGCCGCTTAACATCGCGCCGATCAACGCGATCCCGACGATAATCCGGTACACGGCGAAGCCGACCAGGTCGTGTGACCCGAGCCACTTGATGAGCCACGCGATCGCCACGTAGCCGCTGACTGCCGCCGTGAACAGGCCCACTGCCAGTGATGGCAGTGCGTCGCGTCCGAGCACGTGCACTGCCTCCCGCACCTCGAACAGGCCGGCCGCCGCGACGGCGGGAATCGACAGCAGGAACGAGAAGCGCGCCGCATCGCTGCGCGCGAAGCCGAGCAGCAGGATCGCGCAGATCGTCGCGCCGGACCGCGAGACCCCCGGCACGAGCGCCAGCGACTGCGCCATGCCGATCAGCAGCACGTCCATGTACGTCATCGACTCGAGCGGCTTGCGGTCGGGGGCGCCACCCACCTGCTGCTCGATCACGATCATCACGGCGCCGACCGCGATCAGTGCCGCCGCGATCACCCACAGCGAGCGGAAGTCCGTGCTGATGTGCTTCTTCAGCAGCAGTCCGAGGATCCCGATCGGGATGGTGCCGAGCACCAGCATCCACGGCAGGCGCCCCTCGAAGGTTCCCGGGCCCTTCATCATCGCCACCGCCAGCCGTCCGAGGTCCTTCGCGAAGTAGACGATCACGGCGAGCAGCGTGCCGAGCTGGATCACGGCGGTGTACGCCGGTCCGTAGTCCTTCATGTGGAACAGCGTCGGCAAGATGCGCAGATGCGCCGTCGACGACACGGGAATGAACTCCGTGAGGCCCTGAGTCAATCCGAACAGAGCGGCGAACCACACCGGCATGCGGGCACGCTAACATCGTTGCATCCGTGAGAGCTCTCGCTTGCCTGGTCCTCGTCGCGTGCTCGTCCCGAGGCACGACTCACGGATCGCTGCCGCCCGCGGGTCCCATCGCAGCGCCGGACGCGACGGTGCCCGATGCGGCGATTCGCCCCGCATCGCCCGCGGTCACGGCGACCGACTGCGAGGCGATGTTCGCCCACGCGCTCGGGCTCGCGACCGAGGTCGATACCACCGGCGCCGCATCCACGAGCCCGAGCCCGAGCCCGAGCCCGACGCCGGCGGAGCTCGCGACCCTGCAGGGCGAGCTCCGGGTCCACTACCTCGCGGAGTGCCTGCAGCTACCGCCGAACGTGATCCACTGCGCACTCGCAGCGCCGACGCTCGCCCGCTTCACCGCGTGTCAGGAGACGCCGAGCAGCTCGACCTCGAACAGCAGCATGGCGCCGCCAGGAATCGCGCCGCCCGCGCCGCGATCGCCGTAGCCGAGATCCGGCGGAATCAGGAGGGTGCGCTTTCCACCCACCTTCATCGTCGCCACGCCCTCGTCCCACCCCTTGATCACGCGTCCCGTCCCGATGGGGAACACGAACGGATCGCCGCGGTCGAGGCTGCTGTCGAACTTCGCGCCCTTCGCGCCGTTCACCCAGAGCCACCCCGTGTAGTGCATGCGGCAGTTCTGGCCGCGAGCCGGGCTCGCGCCGGTGCCAACGACGGTGTCTTCGAACGAGAGTCCCGATGCAGTCTGTTGCATGACCCTCGTATACCGTGCGAACGGTCGCTTTCGGGAGCCCCTACGTCGATGTAGAGTTCTCCCGCCGCACGCTGGTTGTAGCGCGCGACGGGAGTTTCATGTCGAACCGCTGGCTCGCGTGCATCGCGTTGGTCGTATCCCTGCTCTGCGCCCGGGAGGCGCACGCTTCGCTGTCGGCGTCGCCAGCGAGCCTCGCGTTTCCGGATACGAAGGTCACGGGGGGCGCGAATCAGCTGAACGTCGCGGTGACGAGCACGACCGCCACGACCGTCACGTCCGCGGCCTTCTCGGGTGACACGGCCGACTTCAGCTTCGTCGGGACGCCGGGTACGGGCTTCGCCACGGCGGGGTCGTCGATCACGTACGCCATCAAGTTCGACCCGACGGTCGCCGGCAGTCGCGCCGCCCTGCTGACCATCACGACCGCGAGCGCGCAGACGCTCAACATCGCGCTGACCGGGACCGGCCTCGAGGCGAAGATCGCGATCACGGATGTCAGCGTGAATGCGCCCGACAGCGCCGCCGCGACACCGGCGAGCACCGCGGGGACGTCCACGATCACCAACACCGCGAACGGCGCGCTCACGCTCTCGGAGGCGACAGTCACGGGCAACACGGCGGGCTGGTTCAAGCTCGATGCCTGCAGCGGCACCGGCGCGACGATCACCTGCCCCGCCGCGGCGACGGGAACCGTCAACCCCAACGGCGGCACGGCCACGGTCGGGTTCACCTGCACGCCGCCCCCGCTCGCGACGGGGACGCAGAACGTCACGCTCACGATCAGCAGCAACGCCGATGCCGCCGGCAGCGACAACGTCGCCACGCTGACGTGCACCGCCCAGCCGCCGATCCTGACCGCGTCGAGCACGCTCGCGTTTGGCAGCGTGCCGTACGGCGGCAGCGGCACGGCCACGTTCACGGTGCAGAACACCGGTCCCGCGACGCTCGACTACACGACGGTGTTCACCGCGCACGCGAGCGAGCTCGCGGCCACCTCGGGGTGCCTCGTCAACTGTACCGTCGCCCCGAACACCACGAAGACCACCACCGTGCGCTTCACCCCGCTCGCGGCGACAGGCACGGGCGCGCTGACCGGGGTTGCCCTGAGCTTCACGACCAGCGACCCCGCCAAGCCGATGTTCGACATGCCGGTCACGGCGAGCGTCGATGGCGCGCTGATCAGCGCCGCCCCGACGAGCCTGACGTTCCCCGACGTCTCCGTGAACACGCAGAGCATACCGGGCTCCGTGGTCGTGACGAACCGCGGTAACCGGGACCTCGGGATCACGACCGCGACGGTGACGTCCACGGACTTCGTGATCACGGCGGGTCCCCAGACCGCGACGCTCATGCCGAACGACACCCAGGAGTATCAGGTCGCCTGTCGCCCCACGTCGAGGGGCACGAAGTCCGCCTCCCTCGTCATCACGAGCACCGCCGCGAACACGCCCTCGCTCGTCGTGGGCCTCACGTGCGTCGCCACTTCCGGCGAGCTGAGCCTCGCGAGTGGGTCGTCGCAGCTCACCGCGAACCTCGACTTCGGCGACGTGCCCGCGATGACCCAGCGGATCCTCCCGGTGCCCGTCTTCAACATCGGCAACGCGCCGGTGACGATGCTCACCGCGACCATCGCGGGCGGCACCGGGTACTCGGTGCTCCCGCCGAGCCCGACCACGCTCGCTGGCGGCGCGTCCGAGGTGCTGAGCGTCAAGTTCGCGCCGCAGGCCGGCGGCGAGGGTGGACCTGCCACGCTCACCGTGACCGGTTACTGGGGCGCGATGATCCCGACGACGCTCACCGTCACGCTCGCCGGTCGCGGACTCACCGCGAGCTTCACGGTCTCGCCGCCGACGGTCGACTTCGGCCCGTCGCGCTTCGACGCCGGCCCGTCCGCACCCGTGCTCGTGTGCGTGAAGAACACGGGGACCGCGCCGATCACGATCACCAACATCGCGTCGATGGTGTCGTCGGGCGCCACCAACGAGCTCGCGCTCTCGAACTTCCGCACGAGCTACAACTGCGGCTCGTCGGGCAACTCTGCGGGCGACGTGCGCAGCGGATCGGCCACGCTCGCCCCGCTCTCGATGTCCATGCCGATGGCGCTCGACTCGCTCGTGTTCGACGTCACGTGGGCCAACCACGACCGGGTCGGCCCGCTCGTCGGGACGATCCTCGTGCCCCAGTCGGCGCCCACGGTCGCGACGGCATCGATCCTCGTCACCGGCAGCTCGACGACGGGCCAGCTGGCGATTCCCGAGATGACGTACGACTTCGGTGCCGTGGACGTCCAGGGCGGCAAGGTCACGCACAGCTTCACGCTGTCGAACACGGGGTCCGCGCCGCTGCTCGTCGCGTTCGCCGCCGGCTCGACGCCCGCCTTCATCCCGCACGTCGAGGCGATGAAGACGATCGAGGTCGGGGCCTCGTACATGTTCGACGTCGACTACGACCCCGTCCTCGCCACCACGGGCGAGTCGTTCGCCGTGAACTTCACGCTGAGCGGCACGTTCGGCGTGCCCGCGGGATCGATCCTCCTGACGGGTCGCGGCATCGACCGGCAGATCATGCTCGGCGACGCCCCGGCGTTCCCGCCGACGTTCACGAACCCGGGCAGCACCGCGCCGGTCGGCACGGTCACGATTCGAAATCTAATGGAGGCCCCGCTGCACGTGACGATGATCGTGTCGTCGGATGCGAGCTTCACGCTCGCGGACCCCGCGCAGGGCAGCCTGACGGTCCCGGGCGGAGGCGCGGTGGACGTGGCGATCCGGTTCGCGCCGCCGGATGCCGGTCCGCACCACGCGACGCTCACGATCACGAACGACGACGACATGATGTCGGAGGCGAGGGTCGACATCGACGGCATCGCGCTGGACCGCATGGTCGGCTTCGCGCCGAGCATCGACGGCATCGACGTCGGGACGGTCGGCACGCGCTTCGCGACGGTGATGAAGGACGCGATCGTGCTCCAGAACTTCGATGACCAGCCGCACACCATCGCGAAGCTCGAGATCGTCGGTGGTGGGGCGGCGTTCGCGATCGTCGGATCCCCGGTCGGCACGGTGATCCCCCCGCACGGAGAGGTGCGCTTCGCTGTGCGGTTCGCGCCGCTCGCACCGAGCAGCTACGACGGCCAGGCGAGGCTGTACCTCGACGAGAACCCGACCGAGCAGGCGCACGAGAAGGTGAAGGGCAACGCGCTCTTCATCGACGCGCGCGGCGGCGGCGGCTGCTCGGTCGGCGGCGGCGGAGGCGGCGGAGGCGGCGGTGCGGGTGGTGCGGGCGGCGCGCTCGCGTGGCTCGCGGCGCTGGGGCTGGTCGTGCGGCGGCGCCGACGGCGGGCGTCCACGGTCGCGGCGATGCTGGCGGTCACGGGAATCGGGGGGGCCGCAGGCGTCGCGGGCGCGGACAACCTCGCGCTGTCCACGTTCACGCCGACGCCGGAGACCGTGCAGGGCGGGTTCCAGCTGCAGAGCGGCCAGGTCGGCGAGGCCGGCGCGTGGGTCGCGAGCGCAGTGATGTCGTACGCCACCGATCCGCTCGTGCAGGACTCGTACGGCAGCGACGGCGTGCGCTCGCAGAGCGTGGTGTCGCGGAGCACGCTGCTCGATGTCGGCGGTGCCGTCGCGCTGTTCCACCGCTGGGAGCTGGGGGCGAACATGCCCCTCTACTCGCAGGACGGCGAGCTCGGAGTCTCGACGGACCAGATGTACGCGGTGACGCCGGCCCACGCGAGCGCGCGCGGCGATCTGACGCTGCACGCGAAGGTGCGGCTGCTCGCGCGGGCGCTCGAGGGCGGTGGCCTCGCGGCGATCGGCGGCGGCCTGCAGCTCACGCTACCGACCGCGACCGAGGGCCAGTTCACGGGCGTGAAGTACCCGACCGGCCGCGTGCTCGGGCTGGCCACGCTCGTACCCGGCGCGTTCAGCCACCGGCTCACGCTCACCGCGAATGCGGGCGCGGTGCTGCAGGCCACCTCGGCGTATGCGAACCTCGAGCAGAAGAGCGGGCTCCTGTGGGGCCTCGGTGCTTCCGTGCGCGCGTTCGATCGCGTGTGGATCGCGGGCGAGATGTACGGCTCGTTCGTGCCGAGCGGCCGCGCCGAGGCGATGGGGAGCGTGGTCTCGCTGACGCCCATCGAGTGGCTCGCGGGGGTCCACCTGCGGCCGGATCACCGCTTCACGATCGGGCTCGCGGCCGGCCGTGGGTTGACCAGCTCGGTCGGGACCCCGGCGCTGCGCGCGGTGCTGTCGCTGGCCGTCACGCCCCGCGCGGACGAGCTGAAGCCGATCCATCCGCCGCCGCCGCCGAAGCCCGACCTCGACGAGGATGGCGACGGGCTCCGGGACAGCGTCGACCGCTGCGACTCCGCGGCCGAGGACAAGGACGGGTTCGAGGACGGCGACGGCTGTCCGGACCCCGACAACGACGGTGACGGGGTCGTCGACGCTGCCGACAAGTGCCCCGACCAGCCCGAGGACCTCGACAAGTTCGAGGACCTCGATGGCTGTCCCGAGCTCGACAACGATGCCGATGGCGTCCCCGATGTGGCGGACCGCTGCCCGCTCGTCGCCGAGGACAAGGACGGCTTCCTCGACGCGGACGGGTGCCCCGAGCTCGACAACGACGGCGACGGCATCGCCGACCAGAACGACGCGTGCCCGCAGAAGCCCGAGACAGTGAACGGCACCAAGGACGACGACGGCTGCCCGGACAAGGGTCAGGGTCTCGTCTCGGTGTCCGCGGACCGGCTCGAGGTGCTCGAGCAGATCCAGTTCGCGGCGGGCACCGCGAAGCTGTCCCCGCGGAGCACGAACGTCCTCCAGCAGGCGGCGGCCACGCTGCGCGGCCACGCCGAGGTGTTGAAGCTGCGCGTGACCTGTCACGTGAACCCGTCGGCGAATCCGGCGCGCGACCAGGCGCTCTCGGAGGAGCGAGCGGCGGCGGTGCGTGACTGGCTGGTGCAGTGGGGCATTGCCCCGAGTCGCGTCGACACGCGCGGTTTCGGGGGCACGAAGCCGCTCGCCAAGGCGGGCTCGCGCAACGCGGCCGCGATCAACGATCGCGTCGAGCTGATCATCCTCGATCGCAACTAGAGTTCTTGGCCCCGCTCCGGCCTAGCTCCGCGCGAGTGCGATCGCGAGCACGCGGGTGGCGCCAGCCGCGAGCAGTGGCCGCGCCGCGGCCGCGACCGTGGACCCCGTCGTGACCACGTCGTCGACGAGCACGACGGTCCGACCGACGACGGCACGCGCATCCGCGAGCGTGAAGGCACCGCGCAGGTTGTCGCGGCGGGCCGCGGCCGACAGCGTGCTCTGCGGCGGCGAGTGCCGGGTGCGGCGCAGCACGGGCAGCGGCGGCGGGAGCTGGCCGAGCTCGCAGGCATGCACCGCGAGCAGCCAGGTCTGATCGAAGCCGCGCGCCACCCGCCGGCGCCAGTGGAGCGGGACGGGCACGACCACGGCCCGTGCCTCCGGCGTCGAGCCCGCCGCGACCGCCGCCACGAGCAGCGGCGCCCACAGCGGGGCGAGTGCCCGCGCGACATGCGTGTGGCCCGAGAACTTCAGGCGCCGGATGGCCGTCGCGAGCGGTCCGCCGAAGCGCCATGGCGCCGCGATGTGATCGAGGGGCAGCGGGCTGCGCGTGCAGCGACCACAGAGCGTGGAGACCTCGCCCGAGGGTTCGCAGCAGCGCGGGCACGCGGGCCCGAGCTCGACGAGCGCCCCGCTGCAGGCCTCGCAGAGCCCCCACGCCTCCGTCGCGCAGGCGGCGCACTGGGCGCGAAACATCCATTCGAGCAGGCGGGAGAGCGGCGTGGGACCTCGCATGCACGGGCTTCGGCCGCTCGTCCTGAAGGTTGCCCGAAGATCGCCCGAGATTGTTACTGTCCCGCGTCGTGCCACCGTTCGACCGCTGCTACGTCTACGAGCCCACGTTCGTGGACCCGCGCTCGCGCGACGAGATCTTCGCGTGGCTCGCGACGCTCCGGCCGCTGTGGGAGCTGCGGTTCTCGACGCGCCGGGCCCCGCCGAGCGGCAAGCAGCAGCGTCCGCTCCTGCGTCCCGTCTACTGGCTCGGCAACTGGCAGTTCGCCTGCCTCGGGTACTACGAGCCACCCCGGCGCACCCACGACGTGGCCACTGCCGCAGAGGCTTTCCCGCCGGTGCTCGCGCGGCTCGTCGCGAGCGTGGAGAAGCGCGTGCGGGCTGGATTTCCGCCCAGCACGGTGCCGCGACACTGGCACCTGAACACGTGCCTCGTGAACTTCTACGGCGATCGCATCGAGGGTTCGACGACGAGCGACGCCGCGCGAGTCGGCGAGCACCGGGACTTCGAGCCGGGCCCCGTCGCGTCGGTCTCCCTCGGCGAGCGGGCGCGGTTCCAGTTCGTGCGGCGGGGCGCGACGCGCGATGCCCCGCCCGTCCGCACGCAGTGGCTCGAGGACAACTCGCTGCAGATCTTCGGCGGCCCGCACTGGAAGGACGACCTGATGCATCGCGTCCAGCGCGTGGACGACAAGCATCACCTCTCCCTGCCGCCCGCGATCGAGGGCTTCCGTACGCGCCGCGTGAACTTCACGTTCCGCTACGTGCCGGACGAGCACGTCGTGCCGTTCGCGCGGCTACCGCAGGTCGCGCGCGACGATGTCCGCGACTACGTGGCGACTCTCGCGCGCACGTCCACGTTCTGGGCGAACGCGCTCAGGGCGGAGGCGCAGCCGGCACCGTCGACGCCTGCGCGGCGATCCCGAACAGCGGCGCCTCGGTAGCGCCCGGGGGCGGCGGGACCCCGAGCAGCGCGGCGATCGTCGGCGCCACCTGCAGCAGATCGCCAGTGCCGATGCGACGCGCGAGCCCCGGCGCGCGGACCAGGATCGGCACGAGACGGTTGTCGTCGAAGGGCGCGTCGTGGTGGGTGCCGCTGTTGAAGTCGCTGATCAGCGAGCCGGCGACGGGCATCACGTAGAGCTCCCCGGCCGCGTTCGGCACCATCGACAGGCAGATCGCCTGGTCGAGCCCCTTGCGCGTCTCGCAGTGCCCCGCGATCCGGTCACTGCGCCCTGCCGCGGCCACGCCATCGATGGCGAGGAGCCGCCGCGTCGCGTCCGCCAGCGCCGCATCGCGGACCGCGTCGGGTAGCGCGAGCGCCGCTTCGTCCAGGTAGACGCTGCTCGACACTTCCTTCGCGACCCAGTGTCCGACGCCCGGATCCGCGGCCCGCGTCATCGGGCTCGGCGCGTCCTTCGGCCCGTCGCTCGCGGGTGTAGCGCTCGTGCGTCGGGGCGCCGGGCCCGCGGCCGCGACGAACGCCGCCTCCACCGCGTCGACGAGCTCGGCGCTGCGGATGCGGCGGGCGCCGATCGTGAAGCTGCGCTCGACGAGCGGGGTGGCCCCGTGATCACTGGTGAGCACGCAGGCCCAACCGTCGGGCCCGACCCGGCGGTCGAGCTCCTCGAACAGCAGGCCGAGCTCGCGGTCGAGGGCGAAGGTGAGCTCGAGCTGCTCCCACGACGTGGGCCCCCACAGGTGACCGGCGTAGTCATGGGCGCTGAAGCTGACCGCCAGCAGGTCCGGGATGTCGTCGGCGCCGAGGTCCATCGCATCGAGCGCGGCGAGCGCGGCATCCGCGACGAGCTCGTCGCCGAACGGCGTGTGCAGGATCGCGCGCGCGGGCTGATCACTCGCGGCGAGCGAGTGGGGGAACGTGCGGCCGAGGCCGTGCACGGAGCCCTCGCCCGTCTCGTCGTCGGACGTGCCCGTCGCCGACGCGAGGAGCACGGGATCGCGCGCCGTCCACACGCGCGTGAAGAACCGACTCGCGGGGTGGGTCCGTGCGTGCTCGACGAGCCACGGCGGCGCGGCGTCGGCGTAGGCGCTGCTCGTGGTCATGCCGCCGGCGGCGGGCTCGTACCAGATCGCGAGATCGGGGTGCCGGCCCGTCATGAACACCGACGCGCGTGCCTTCAGCGCGACCGCGACCGAGTGCGCCTTGCCGCCGGTGGCCGCGCGCAGGGCATCGGCCGTGCCATCGATGCGGAGCTCCGCGCCCGATGCGCGATCGTCGGGCCCGAGCGTGCCGCCCTCCTCGGGACCGACGGACCAGACCTGCGCGGTCTCGTCCGTCTCGGCGGGCACGTCACGACCATCCGCGCGGCGATACCAGCTGTTGCCGAACACGCCGTGGACGTTCGGGGTGGTGCCCGTGCCGATCGTCGCGTGGCCGACCGCGGTGAACGGGCTCGCATACGGCAGCGAGGCGCCGATGACGTGACCACCCTCGCGCAGCATCCGGGCGAAGCCGCCGGTGAAGAACTGGCGATCGTGCTCGAAGGCCCAGGTGGGTAGCTGATCCACGACCACGAGCACCACCAGCTTCGGGCGCGGCGCCGCGCGCGGCCGGCCAGGCTGACACGCGGTCAGCGCGGCGAGTGCGATGCCGGCAACAACAGCAGCGGCGCGGTGCACGGTGGGAGCGAGCCTAGCCCCAATCGCGAGCGGGCGTGCATGGCCCGACCCTGGTCCTCGATGAGGCGAGTGTTAGAGTGCAGGCATGTCGCTCTCTGACCGCATCGGACCGATCTGCGACCTGCTCCTGGGCGCGGCATTCGCCGACCACCAGTTCAAGGCACGCGAGCGCACGGAGGTGCACGAGGTCCTCGCCGAGCTCCTCGGCACGCCGGTGACGCCCGAGCTGGAGCGTCAGATCAAGGCGTTCCGGCCGGACACCTTCGACCTCGCAGCAACGGCGGCGCTGTTCGCGAGCGATCCGGAGGAGGACAGGCACCACCTGCTCTCCCTCGTCGCCGCGCTGAACGACGTCGATGGCGAGGTCGATCTGCGCGAGGATGAGTACCTGCGCGCGCTGGGTGCAGCGCTCGGCCTGCCGGCCTCCGCTCTCGTCGGGATGGTGGTGGACGTCGAGGTCCCGCAGCTGCGCTCGCGCCTGGCGGCCGTGCGGCGGGCCCCGCCTCCCCCGCCGCTCCCGAAGCGGCCGTGACGACGCGGAGGGAGCTCCTGCGGCTCGTGGCCGTGGGGAGCGCCGCCGCGGCGATCGGCGAGGCGTTCGGCTGCGGCGACAACCTCGACGGTCGCGATGCGGCGGCCGCCGTCGTCGAGGCTGCCAGCGATGGGTTCCTCGTCGTGATCTGGGCGCGTGTCGCACGCTCCGCACGGGTCACGGTCCGCCAGGGCGACCGCCTCGTCACCCGCGACGTGGCCATCGCGGGGTCGAGGAGCGCGAACGTCGCGATCGGTGGACTCGCTCCCGCCGCGGCGTTCGAGGTGTGGGTGCGAACGAACGATCGCATCACGCTCGGACCGTTCGCCGGTCGCACGGCCCCGCTGGTGACCGACGTGGCCGCCGTCCGCATCGCGGTGTTCGCCGATGTCGACCCGAACCCCGAGTTCGCGAGCGATCTCTGCGCGCAGGTGGTCGCGGCCGCGCCGGACCTGCTCGTGTCGATCGGCGACTTCCCGTACACCGACAATGGCCCGCCCGCCACGACCGTCGCCGCGTACCGCGCGCGCCACGCCGAGATCCGCAGCCATCCGCCGATCCGGGAGCTGCTCGCGTGCGCGCCGCTTCGGGCGATGTACGACGATCACGAGTTCACGAACAACTGGGATGCCGCCGCCGCGGCCGCCGAGCCCGACCGCCTCGCGGCCGCGCTCGCGGTCTGGGACGAGTTCTTCCCCGTGCGCGACGCCGCGGCCCCTGCGGTGCGCTACCGGAGCTGGCGATGGGGCGCGCACGTCGAGTGCTTCCTGCTCGATTGCCGGCGCTACCGGAGCGCGAACGCGGCGCCCGACACCGCGGGCAAGACGATGCTCGGCGCGGCGCAGCTGGCGTGGCTCGTCGACGGGCTCGCGCGGAGCACGGCGCCGTTCAAGCTCGTGCTCACGACGGTCCCGCTCGGCCACACGCTCGGCGACGACCACTGGGGCGCGTTCGCCACCGAGCGCGCGCAGCTGTTCGCGGCGATCGCGGGGATCGCGGGCATCCTGTTCGTCACGGCAGATCAGCACTTCTTCGCTGCCTACCGGCACGACCGCGGCGTCCGCGAGATCCAGGTCGGCCCGCTCGCCCGCGGCCTCGGCGTGCAGGGCCCCGACGAGCCCGGCGTGCTGTTCCGCGCGCGCCGCTACAACGTCGGGCTCTTCGACATCACCGCCGATCGCCTCGTGGTCACCGGCCTCGGCGCCGACGGCGAGCACTTCTACTCCGAGACGCTGACCGCCGCCGACCTCACGCCGACGTAGGCGCCGGCGCGACGCCCGCCGCGACGGGTCACGGCCCGACGGCTCGCGCGAGCGGCCAGATGCGTTGCTCGCCCGCCCGATCCTCGGAGAGCACCGAATCGTCACCCGGCGATGCGCTGATCGAGGTCACGGCAGCCGCATGAGGTGCCTCGGTCGCGAGCTTGCCGGATGCCGCGTCGACGATCGCGACGTCGCCATCCTCGAAACCGACCAGCACCGTGGATCCGTCGTGCGTGAATGCGAGCGCACCGGTCGGTACCTTCGGCTCCGTCCAGCCCGACGCGCTCGGATACTTCGAGTCGAAGCGCACTCGAAGCCCGGGCTCTGACTTTCCGGTCGAGGGCATCGCGCGGACCTCGAGGATGTACTCGTACCAGCACGTCCCATCGCGTGGGTTCGGATCACACGCGGTCACGCGCACGGGTCCATCGCCTCGATCATCGGGGGGACGCCGTGGAAGCCATGCCTGGAACCAGAGCATCGCGACGGCCGTCCCTTGCGACGTCACGGCTGCGGCGAGCAAGGTCCGCACGTGCGCTTCGTCGCCGCTCGGCGAGGCGAGCGCGAGCTGTGCGACGCGCTCGTGTCCCCGCATGACCGTGACAGCGTGCGGGATCACCACGGTACGGAACGGATCCACGACGACCGGAGTGACCGGTGGGCCATCGGGCACGGCGACGCCAGTGGCGGTTGCGAGCTCCACCGCATAGCGCGTTCCGCGCTGCTCGACGATCGCGCTCCCACGCCGACCCCAGCCCGCAAAGCGCGCGGGCTCCTCGTACGGGCGCTCGCTCGTACCGAGCGCCACCACATGAACGCGACCGGCCGCGACGTACGCGATCGAGGTGTCGGTGTCGCACGCCACGCGAGTGATCGGTGCCGGGGCCGTGAGCTTCGCGACCTCGATGCCGTCGGCGAGCGTCGCGACATGGAGCTCGCGGTCGCGCGCGTATACGATTCGCGCGCCGGTAGTACATAGCGCGAAGATCGCGCGCGACGACAGGCGGGTCAGAGTGCCCGTCGCGAGCTCCAGTCTGCTCAGGTCATCATCATCGACGACAGCGGCATAGGGCGCGCCATCACGCGCTTCGGCGTGCCACCACCGCTTCGCGACGGGCGTGCCCGCCACGATCGCGTGCGTCGCACGCTTCCAGCGCAGTACGCCGCGGTCCTGGATCCAGAAGGTGGTGTCGCCGACAGTGGCCGCGGCAAGGGTGGATCCGAAGCGTGGCGCCTTCACGCGCGCGACTTCGATGCCCTGCGCGTCGACCGCCGTGAGCGACCACCCCTCGTCTAGAAATAGCGTGCCGTCCGCTGCGAACTGCACCGGGCGATGGGTCGGGAGCGAACGGGCGCTCGTCGTGAAGGGTGGCTCGAGGTAGCTCACGTGCTGGAGCGAGCCGGCGGCGATTCTGGAACCGTCGAGCGCAACCGCGAGCGCGATCTGCGGATACGACTGCCAGCCTGGGACGAACCGACTCTCGGCCTCACCGGTGTCGAGTCGCCAGGTCCTGACGCTCTCGCCGTCGACAGCAAACACTCGGTTGGCCGCCACGCGAAGCTCGAGCGCACCCGCCTCCGCATCGACCCGTAGCCTCGGGTGTCCGATGGCGACCATGGGGGCGCCAAGACGCGTGCGTTCGTGCGCGAGGCTCACCTCGAGGCGTGCCAGATCTCGCGCCGTAGCAGCGTCGCCCCTCGACGAGAGTGCCGCATCGACGCCGCTGGGAGCCTGCCGTCCGGCCGTCGCTGGCAGCCCCGAGCTCGTCGCCGTCGGGCCGCTGCACGCCGCGACCACCAGCAGCGCGACGCTACTTGCGCTTCGGCGTGATGGTGGTGTCCACACCATTGGGCCCCATCAAACCCTTCTTGAACCGAACACGCGGTCGGGACCCGCGCCCGCCCTGACAGCTCCGCGGTGGTGGCAGCGCACGAACCTACTCCGGCGTACAGCGCCCGGCGCGCCATCACGTCTCATCGATGACGCGGTGCTTCCGGTGCCGAGCGAGCGCCGCGAGGGTGATCGGCGGCGACAGCGCGAGCTCGACCCGCTGGTGCCGGCCCAGCAGCTCGCCGCCCGCCTCGATCGCGACCGGACGGTCGAGCTCGATCGCCACGCGGTCGCACAGGAAGTCG
>JAYSYE010000517.1:0-31289 GCA_043716635.1 Deltaproteobacteria bacterium
GGCAGGCGCCCGGCGACGTGCGCCTGATGATAGCGTTCGCGCGTGAACAACCTGCGGACCACGCTCGCGATCCTGGCTCTCGCTGCCTGCGGTGGCGGCAAGACCAAGTCGACGACGATCACCACGACCGAGACCCATTCGACGGAGCCTGCCGTGCCAGCCACGCCTGCCACCCCCGCCACTCCGGCCACGCCGGCCCCACCGGCCGTTGCCGTGAACCCTCTGCTCGCGCCGAGCCCCCTGTTCCTGCAGGCGCCGCAGTTCGACCTGATCAAGGAGGCGCACTACATGCCCGCCTTCGTGGAGGGCATGCGACAGGACGCGGCCGAGATGACGGCCGTCGCGAATCAGGCAGAGGCGCCGACGTTCCAGAACACGATCGTGGCGATGGAGAAGGCCAGCGCCACGCTCGGCCGGGTCAGCCGCATCTTCGGCAACCAGTCGGGCGTGGCCAACGACGACGTGATGGAGAAGATCCAGAACGACGTCGCGCCGCTCCTCGCGAAGCACGCCGACGACATCCACCTCGACGCGAAGCTGTTCGCGCGGGTCCACACGCTCTATCAGCAGCGCGACAAGCTCGGCCTCGACGCGGTCGACAAGCGACTGCTCGAGCGCTACCACCTCGACTTCGTCCGCGCCGGGGCGCAGCTGAACGCGGCCGACCAGACGAAGCTCCGCGCGCTGAACGAGGAGGAGTCGACGCTGTCGGCAAAGTACTCCGAGCTCCAGCTGAAGGAGATGAACGCGGGCGCCGTCATCGTCGACGACGTGAAGGAGCTCGATGGCATGTCGGCGTCGGACATCGCCGCCGCCGCCGCGGCCGCGAAGACGCGCAACCTCACCGGCAAGTGGGTCATCCCGCTCATCAACACGACCGGTCAGCCGGCGCTCTCCTCGCTCACCAACCGCGCGCTGCGCGAGAGGATCTACCGGGCATCGATCACCCGCGGCCATCACGGCGGCGATCTCGATGTCACGAAGCTCGTCGCGCGCCTCGCGCAGCTCCGGGCCCAGCGCGCCGGCCTGCTCGGGTTCTCGAGCGCGGCGGCGTACATCCTCGATGATCAGATGGCCAAGACGCCGCAGGCCGCGCTGAAGCTGCTCGCCCAGATCGGCGCCGCGGCCGTGAAGCGGTCGAAGTCCGAGATCGCGGAGATGCAGAAGCTCATCGACGCCCAGAAGGGCGGCTTCAAGCTGCAGCCGTGGGACTGGGACTTCTACTCCGAGCAGGTGCGCAAGGCGAAGTACGCCATCGACGAGGCGCAGGTCCGCCCCTACTTCGAGCTCGATCACGTGCTCAAGGACGGCGTCTTCTTCGCCGCGCACCAGCTGTACGGACTGAGCTTCAAGCAGCGCACGGATCTCCCGGTCTACGAGCCGGACGTGCGGGTGTGGGAGGTCACCGACGCTGACGGCTCGACGATCGGGCTGCTCTACACCGATTACTACGCGCGCGAGACGAAGCACGGCGGCGCGTGGATGAACAGCATGGTCGACCAGAGCGACCTGCTCGGGTTCCGCCCGGTGGTGAGCAACAACCTGAACGTGACGAAGCCGGCAGCCGGTCAGCCGGCCCTGCTCACGTTCGACGAGGTCACCACGATCTTCCACGAGTTCGGCCACGCGCTGCATGGCCTGCTCTCGCGGACGAAGTATCCGTACATGTCGGGCACGAACACGCCGCGCGACTTCGTGGAGTTCCCGTCGCAGTTCAACGAGAACTGGGCGCTCGAGCCGACGGTGCTCGCGAACTACGCGAAGCACTACCAGACGGGCGCGTCGATGCCGGCGGACCTCGTCGAGAAGGTGAAGAAGGCGAGCACGTTCAACCAGGGCTTCGGCACGCTCGAGGCGCTCGAGGGCGCGCTGCTCGACATGGAGTGGCACGCGCTGTCGGCGAAGGCGCCGCTGCAGGACCCGGAAAAGTTCGAGGCGGCCGCGCTGAAGAAGTACCGGGTCGATCTGCCGCAGGTCCCGCCCCGCTACCACACGACGTACTTCTCGCACATCTGGGGCGGCGGCTACGCGGCCGGGTACTACGCGTACATGTGGACCGCGGTGCTCGGCGCGGATGCGTTCGAGTGGTTCACGGAGCACGGCGGGATGACGGCCGCGAATGGCAAGACGTTCCGCGACGCGATCCTGTCGCGGGGCGGCAGCGAGGATGCGAAGCAGCTGTACGTGAAGTTCCGCGGTCACGAGCCCGGCGTGCACGCCCTCCTGAAGCAGCGCGGCCTCGTCGAGAAGTAGCTCTGTGACCTGACCTGACGGTGAGGTTCCCGCGCGGGCCCCACCGGTGGCACGCTCGGGGACGATGCTGCGACTCGCGCGACTGGCCGATGCGGCGGCGATCGCCCGCGTCCATGTCGCGAGCTGGCACACGGCGTACGCCGCGCTGATTCCCGCCGAACGCCTGCAGCGGTTCACGTTCGAGCGCCGCACGCTCGCATGGCGGTCGAACCTCGCCGGCACGAACGCCCACACGGTCGTCTTCGATCGCCAGGGCGGCGGCATCGCGGGCTTCGCGAGCAGCGGCGAGTCGCGCAGCGTCCCCGGCTGGGGCGAGATCTGGGCGCTGTACGTCGATCCAGCGGCGTGGGGCGCGGGCATCGGCAGCGCGCTGTTCGCCGACGCGATGGGCCACCTCGCGGCGAGCGGCTGGCCCCGCGTGCTGATCTGGGTACTCGAGGGCAACGACCGCGCGGTCGAGTTCTATCGCGGCAACGGCTTCGTGCTCGACGGCACTCGCGCGGTCGAGGACGGCTATCCGCAGATTCGCATGCGCCGCTGACATCTGCGGCCGGGCCGCGGGTCGCGCGACCGCGGTCACCACGCCGACGTCAGCCTGCGACGACGACGACGCGAGGCGGTACGAATCGACAGCGAGCCGGCGCCGTCAGCGCCCGCAACTCGGGCCGAGCGAGTCGATGTGTGCGAACGCGTCGGTCGCCGGCGCCAGCCACACGAGGTGGCGGCCCAGCGTCGCCGTGCCCGCCGCCAGGTCGTAGGTGGCGTACTCGCCGGGCCCCGCCGCGAACAGGACCTTCACGCCGGTGCGATCGGCGAGCGCGGCCACCAGCGGCAGCGGGTGCTCCATGCCCGCGGTGACCTGCGTCGCCGCGCCATCGGCGCCCACGGTGAAGAACCCGCTGAAGTGCTCGCTCTTCCAGTCGCACTGGGTCGCCGCGGCTGCGCCGGGCGGGATGGTGATCCAGTTGAACGCGCCGGTGTACGCGACGGGATGGTCGGCGTGATCGATCTCGGCGACCGCCCACAGGGCCTGGCATGCCGGCGCGACGCAGACATGCGCGGGCACGGCAGCCGCCACCGCCGCCGGCACCGGCGTCTGCTTCACCGGCACGTGCCACGCGCCGGCCTGCTCGTCGCCGAGGCGCGCCGCGACCGGGCGCGGCACGAGCATCTGGCACTCGGTCGGCGGCAGCTCCGACACGACGGCGATCGCGCTCGCGTCCTCGTGCTCCGAGGGCGCGGGACACCCGGTGAGCTCGACGCCGTACGCGACGTTCGGCGTGCCCGCGTCGTCGGCCGCGCCGAAGTACCCGCCCGTGATCGCCCGGCACGGCGCCGCGTCGGGCTGGAGCAGCCACACGCTCGGCGGCGGGGCGGGCACCCCGGCCGCGCTCGCGGCTGCCGCATCGAGCGTCGTGTACGCGGGGAGGCCATCGATCGTCGACACGACCGCATCGTGCAGCGGTAGCACCCAGCCGCTGTGCGAGTGGTCGTTGGTCGCCGACGGCGGCAGAAACCAGGCGAGGTGGACCGCCGCCGCGCCGGGGCATCCCGCGACCGGACCGGTGGGCGTCGATGGACCGGGCGGCGTGGTCGCGCCGCCCTTCGCAGTTGCAGCGTGGCTCGCGCAGCCGCCGACCAGCCCGGCCAGGGCCGCCAGCCCGATCAGGCCCACCCGCCTCATCCGCTCCACCCGCAACAGCGCACCCGGCACGACGTCACGCATTCCGAACATGGCCGGACACTACACGAAGCTCGCCAGCCGGCCGCACCCGCTCGCGTCCGGGCTACCCGTCAGCGACGCCGAGATACCGCGTGACGAGCAGACACGCCTCGTCGATCACGCGCGGGTCGCCGACGCGCTCGGGCGCGAGGATCGCAGCGCGATGCGTGATCGCCTCGATGGCCGCGACCAGGATGTACGCGGAGACATCCGGATCCCGGATCGACAGCTCTGCGCGCCGCGCCGACAGCAGGCCCGCGATCATCCGGTGGCTGATCGCATCGAGCTCGCGCAGCTTCGCGAGCCGCCCGACGCGAGGCACCTGCTCGGTCAGCACCCGATGCAGCTCCGGCTCGACCGCGTGCGCGCGCATCATGAGCTCGATCACCGCGCGCACGCCCTGCGCGATCGGCAGCGCCGCCACGCGCGTCAGCTCCGACAGGACGGACTTCGTCATCTCCTCGATGTGGTGCTCGATCAGCGCCGCGACCAGCGCCTCCTTGTTCGGGAAGTATTGATAGAGCGAGCCGATGGAGACGCCCGCCGCCGTCGCGACCGCGTTGGTCGTGCAGCCATCGAAGCCGTACTTCACCAGAACCCGAGCAGTCGCGACCAGAATGGCGTCGACCGTGCCTCGGCTCCGCTCCTGGGTCGGCCGTTTCCGAGGAGTTGTCTTGACTTGGCGGTACATGGCGACGCCCTCAGCCGCGCCCGAGAACGCGAGTTGTCAATGTGAGCATTCACTCGCATTCTAGTCGTAGATGGCATCCACGACCAGCGCGATTCGCACTCCGAGCACGCGCGTGCACTCGATCCCCGCGGTCCCCGGACTCCCGGTGATCGGCAATCTGATGTCCTTCCGCCGCGACCGGCTCTCGCTCCAGGACGACGCGGCGCGCATCGGCCCGATCGCCCGCTTCGACATCGCGCACATCCCGATCTACGTGATCACGGACGCCGACCTCGCGCACCAGGTGTTCGTCGACGAGGCGGATGCGTTCAAGAAGTCCGCCGGGCTCCAGTTCCTCGCGCCGCTGCTGGGCGAAGGCCTACTCACCGCCGAGAACCCGACGCACAAGCAGCACCGCAAGCTGCTCGCGCCGGCGTTCGCCCCGCGTCGCCTCGCCGCCTACGGCGAGGTCATGGTCGGCGAGACCGTGAAGCAGATCGCGACCTGGCGCCGGGGCCAGCGCATCGATGTCGCGACCGAGATGATGGCGATGACCCTCGCCATCGCGGGCAAGACGCTGTTCGGCGCCGACGTCCGCCGCGATGCCGACGCCGTCGCGGAGGGGCTCGAGCTGGGCATGCACTCGGTGGTCGACAGTCTCTCGTCGCTCGTGCAGCTCGGGTACCGGTGGCCCGTGCCGCGGCACCTCAAGATGCGCAAAGCCGTGAAGATCCTCGACGAGGTGGTGTACCGCCTGATCGCAGACGGGCGCCGCGCCAACACGGATCGGGGCGACGTGCTGTCGATGCTGCTGCTCGCGCAGGACGATGACGGCACCCGGCTCACCGACGCGCAGATCCGCGACGAGGTGATGACGCTGCTGCTCGCCGGTCACGAGACCACCGCCAACGCGCTCACGTGGACGTGGTTCGAGCTCGGCAAGCACCCCGCTGCCCTCGCCCGCGTCGAGACGGAGATCGCGGCGTTCGGCGGTCGACCGCTCACCGCCGCGGACATCACGGCGATGCCGTACACGCTCGCCGTGATCGAGGAGGCGATGCGCCTGCACCCGCCCGCGTACAACACCGGCCGCGAGGCCACGCGGGATGTCACGATCGGCGCGCATCGCCTGCCGATTCACTCGACGGTGGTCATCAACATTCGCGGCATCCACCGGCGGGCCGACTACTTCCCCGAGCCGCTCGCGTTCCGGCCCGAGCGCATGCTCGCCGACGCGAAGAAGGCACGCCCGCGCCACCACTACCTCCCGTTCGGCGCCGGCCCCCGCGTCTGCATCGGCTCGCACTTCGCGCTGCTCGAGGCCCAGCTGTGCCTGGCGACGATGGTGCAGCACGCCGGGCTGCGCACGCTCGCGACGGAGATCGCGCCCGAGCCACTCGTGACCCTGCGCCCGCGCGGAGGACTGCCCGCGATCGTCGAGCGCTGCTGAGGCCGCCGGGTCGCCGCCGAATCCAGGTGCTCCGGGTTCAGGGAAGGAAGCGCGCGCGCTGCTCGGGTGCCGGCAACCTGCAGGCGTCGACGGTGCCCCAGATCTTGTAGCGAATCGACGCGATGAAGCGATAGCCGAGGTCCCCGAGGAACCCGGGGAACCAGCGGAACGCATGGAGCCAGCGCCAGGGCACGGCGAGGTGTGCGGACAGGTGGAAGAACGCCTTCGACCGGAGATATGCGCGACCGCCCTCGACGAGCACGACCGTCGACACCGAGGCCGGGATGTTCGGATACGCGATGCGCAGCGCCGCCGCCGTGTCGCCCTGCAGCGGCGCGAACACGAGGTCGTGATCCCGCTCGTGGTCGAGGATGAACTGCACCGCCTTCGCGCAGAGCCCGCAGATGCCGTCGTAGAGGACCACCGGCCGCGTCGGCAGGGTGACCGACGCGGCGGTCGGTGCCGGGACCTCGGGGAGCGGGATGGACGCGACGGCCATGCCGGCAGGATGCCCGCTCCGCGGGGCACCGCAAGTCCTGCGCGACCGGAGCCGTGGTTCGCGGCCCGGGCGCACGCTGCCAGCTCGGTCTCATTCGGTCGGGCTCCGCTCGGGCCCCCGCTCGCGCCCCGCTCGGCCCGCTCGCAGCACGTGAGATCAGCGCTAGGCTGGGCACGTGCTCGCCGAGCTCGCGAAGTTCTTGATCGGGACAGGGATCTCCGTGGGCCTCCACCTCTACGTGTATCGACGGCTGGTGCGACGCATGACGCTGCCGCCGCGCTGGCACCGCGTCGCCGTCGCCGCGCTCGTCGTCGGCGTGGTCGCGATCACGGCCACCACGCGGCTGCGGCTGGCACTTCCGAACGTCACTCACATCACGGGATGGATCGCGTTCCCGTGGCTCGCGTTCATCGGCCTGACCGCGGTGGCGCTCGTGGTGACAGACCTCGCGCGACTCGTGGCTCGGACCGCGCGCTGGCTGCTCCGGCGCGCGACGCAGGCGGCACCGACCTCGCCGCCGAGCCTCGAGCGCCGTCAGTTCCTCGCGCGGGTCACGGGCGGGACGACGCTGCTCGTGGCAAGCACGAGCGTGGCAGTCGGGATGATGTCCGCGCGCGGCACGCACGAGATCGTGAACGTCGAGGTGACCCTGCCGAAGCTCCCCCGGGCGCTCGACGGCTTCACGATTGTGCAGCTCTCCGACCTGCATGTGGGGCTCACGATCGACCGCGCGTTCGTTCAAAAGGTCGTGGATCGCGCCAACGCGCTGGAGCCCGATCTCGTCGCGCTGACCGGCGACCTGGTCGATGGCAAGGTCCCCGACCTCCGGGACGACTTCGCACCACTAGGTTCGCTGCGCGCGAAGCACGGGGTCGTCTCCGTGACCGGGAACCACGAGTACTACGCCGGCGCCGACGCCTGGATCACGGAGCAGCGCCGGCTCGGCTTCCGCGTGCTCCGCAACGAGCGCATCGCGATCGGGAACGGCGCGGCGAGCTTCGACCTCGCCGGGGTCGACGACCAGAATGCCTTCGGTTCCGGCCATGGGGAAGACCTCGGGGCGGCCCTCGCCGGTCGGGATCCGAGCCGCGCGCTCGTGCTGCTCGCCCACCAGCCCCGCCAGGTGAGGCGAGCGCTGAAGCACGGCGTCGATCTGCAGCTCTCCGGGCACACGCACGGGGGACAGATCTGGCCGTGGCACTACCTCGTGAAGCTGCAGCAGGGCGGGCTGCTCGCGGGCCTCTACCGGCTCGGTGACACGCAGCTCTACGTGACGCGAGGCTGCGGCTACTGGGGTCCGCCGGTGCGCCTCCTCGCCGCACTCGAGATCACCCGCATCACGCTGCGCGCAGCCTGATCCGCCCACGCGTGCGCGATCGCGCGTTTCGCGCTCGGGGAACGGCGTGGTGGCGTGGTCGCCCGTTGCGCGCTGGCGGGTTCGCTCGGGCAGAGCTCGTGGCACGCGCCTCGCACTCCCTCTGTGCCATGCAGCCGATCATCCCCCACGCGGTGTCGACGCAGCTCCTCGTGGTCGAGGACGATGTCGACACGCGCGCGACGCTGATCGCGCTGCTCGAACGCGAGGGCTTCACCGTCACGGGGGCCGCGAATGGTGCGGAAGCGATCATCGCGCTCGAGGAGGGCCTCTCCCCCGCTGTCGTCCTCGCTGACCTGCACATGCCTGGCATGGTCGGGCACGAGCTGCTCGAGTACATGCGGGGGGTCCCTCGGCTCAGCGAGATCCCGGTCGCGGTGATCACGGCCGCGCCGCATCAGGCTCCGCCGGGCTACCACGTGTTCAAGAAGCCGGCGGCGTTCAAGCCCGTGCTGGAGTTCGTCCGCGCGTGCATGCCTTCGCCCGCGGCGTAGCGCGTACCGACTGCGGTACAACGCGGGCATGCGCCCGACTGCCGTGGTCCTCGCTGCCGCCTGCGTGCTCTCGCTCCACCGCATCGCGGCCGCCGGACCACCGAAGCTCACGCTCGACCAGGTGATCGCCCGCGCCGTCGCCGGCCCCAAGGTCGAGATGGCGGAGGGCGACATGGATGCTGCGGCGGCCCGGGTCGAGGAGGCGGGCGCGGCGCGCTTGCCGCGCATCAAGGTCACCGCGTACGGCACCGTGTCGCCCCGGATCGAGTGCGTGGCGAACGGGACGTTTCCGGCCTCGCTGTGCCTGAAGACCGACCCGCAGAACTTCTCATGGGAGTTCTCGGGCTTCCTCGGATCGCTGCAGATCGAGGTCACCCAGCCGCTCTACACGTTTGGCAAGATCGCGCACGCGCGGGCAGCGGCGCGGGCCGGGCTCTCCGCACAGCAGGCGCTCGCGAACGAGGCCGCCGGCGATCTCGCGGTGGATGCGGCGCGCGCGTACTGGGGCCTCAAGGTCGCGCGCGAGCTGGGGGGAATGCTCGACGACGGCATCGGGAAGATCACCGACGCGTCGAAGCGGATGAACGATCCGGCGAACGCGGACGTCTCGATCCAGGACCGGCAGCGTGTCGCGGTGCTGCTCGCAACGGCGAAGGCGCAGCGGGCCGACGCCGGCGCCGGGGAGGCCCAGGCCCTCGCGGCACTGCGTGCATTGACCGGGCTGGCGGCGGTCGACATCGACGACGAGCCACTCGAGGCCGTCACGGCCACGCTGCCCACGACGGCGGCGAGCACGGATCGCCCGCAGGCGGCCGCGGCCAAGCAAGCCGCGATCGCGAACGACGAGCTCGTGCGCATGGCCCGGAGCGCGTACTTCCCCGACCTGGCGCTCGTGGCGAGCGGGGTCATCGCGGGTGCCCAGGGCGCCGACGATCCGCCGAGCGTGTTCGCCAACGATCCGTACAACCGGCGCGGCGTGGGGGCCGTGCTTGCCCTGGCATGGACGGCCGAGCCGTGGACCACGCACGCGCGCGTGGCACAGGCGATGGGGCAAGCGCGCAAGGCCCACGCGCAGAGCGCGCTGGCCGTAGTGGGCGCCGGCTACGATGCCGAGGTCGCGCTTGCGGAGGCCGCGGGCGCCCAGGCCAAGGTGGCAGCGGCGCGGGAGGGTGAGGCAGCGGGCCACACCTGGCTGGTGGCCGTGCTGCAACAGGAGGCCGTGGGCGCGGCGGAGTCGAAGGATCTGGCAGATGCGTACATCGCCTGGTTCCAGATGCGCGCCCAGTGGGCTCAGGCCGTCCTGCAGTGGAACGTGGCCGTGGTACGCCTCCGCCGTGCCGGCGGTGAATTCCGCGCCGCTGGACATCGTCCACCGTCATCACCATGAGTAGTCCCATGCGAACCATTCGAGTTGCGTTGAAGGCCGTGGTCGCGCTCGCGCTGCTGGGCGGAATCGCCGGTGCCGATCAGGCAACGACTGGCACGACCGTGGCAACCGCTGGCAAACCCGTCGCACCGGCGGCCGCGGGGGCCGGCACGAAGATCGTGAAGGACGCGAACGAGACGATCGCGACCCTGCTGAAGCAGAAGCCGGCTGCGGGCTCGAAGGCGGAGCAGGATCTGGCCGCGAAGGTCACCACGAGCGTCCGTGGGTTCCTCGACATCGACGAGCTCGGCAAGCGCGCGATGGCCGCCAACTGGGCGAAGCTCACTCCCGCGCAGCAGGCGGAGTTCTCGTCCGTGCTGCGCCAGCTCATCGAGACGAACTACATCAACGGGCTCCGCGCGAACCTCAAGTACTCGGTGGCGTACACGGGCGAGAGCACGGACGCCACCGGCAACATCATCGTCGACACGAAGATCACGGCGCAGAACAACAAGCGCCCGTACTCGATCGGCGTGACGTACGTGCTCGTGAAGACCGATGGCAAGCTCCGCGCGTGGGACGTCAAGACGGACGGCGTCGGCCTCGTCGAGAACTACCGCTCGATGTTCGACAGCATCATGAAGAAGGGCGGCGCCGCCGATCTCATCGCGCGCATGAAGAAGAAGCTCGGCGAGATGCAGGCCGCAGCGCCGGCCGCCGCACCTGCAGCGACCACGCCCGCCACGCCCGCAGGCGCGAAGCCCGGCGCGACGCCCGCGAAGCCGACCGCGAAGCCGACCACCAAGCCGACCGCCAAGCCCACCGCCAAGCCCACCGCCCGCTAGCGGCGAGCGCTCACGACTCGTCACATCTTCGCGTGCACCTCGGCCGCCAACCGGTTCCATGAATCCGCCAACACGGCGCGGTCGCGAGCGGATCGAGTGTATGCGATGGTTCTACCAGAGGCGCTTGCACGGCTGACCAGCCAAGTGGCTCGCGCACCGGAGCGCGTGAGGGCGTTGGCGGGCGTCGCGGCCTGGCTGACTGCCCGGCGTGTGCCGAGGATGTCCGTGGGTGAGGGTCTGAATGACAGAGAAGCCGCGAGGCAGTGTCGAAGACGTATGAAGCAGGGAGTCTGGATCCGTCCGTGAGCTGTACGGGCTCCGCCGGCAGGCGCCGAGCCTCGTGTTGGCACACGAGACCCGCGCGAACTTCGAGCCGATCGGCCTGTGAGGAGGTGGAGCCGCTGCTTGCTCCCTTCCGCCTCTGCCATGACCCTCGAAACTCTCCGATCACGAAGGCTCGAGCCCTCGCGACTACGTCGAGGACACAGTCATTGGCAACGCGGCGCTTGATCCTCCGCTCGCGCACCGGCACGGAGGTCGACGGCAACGGGCGCAGCGCTGCCCGCTCGTCGCGCTCGAAGCGAGCGCCCGGCTGCTCGTGCGACGTGCCGTGGGTCCGCTCATCGGCACTGACCATCCCCTGCTCGAGGTGCGTATCGAGCGCAGCGAAGCTTGCGAACGAGAGCCCGGCGATCGCATTGCGCTCACGTAGCCGACACCGGACTCGGCCTTGCCCTTGGTACGCGCGCGACAGGGGCGGCACGCCGCGACCTCGACGCCCCAGTCTTTGCAGAACGCGGCGAACCGCCGGATGCACGCGTGCCGTGTGGGTCTCGCGGTCTTCGCCGATGACCAGCGCGCCGGCACGGTCGATCAAGATCTTGCGCGTGATGCCGACGAACGTGCGAAACGCGCGGGCGAATCCCTCGCGCCAGTCATCCTGGCGCTGACTCAGCGACGCGCGCACGAAGATCCGCCGCGAGTAACCGAGCACCGCGACGAACGGGTGCAGCACCTTGGTGCGCGCGCCCGCGATCTCGTTCCACTTCTCGCTAAAGTCGATCTGCGTCTGGTGTCCTGGCGCGGTCTCGAACCGCACCGTCGCCAGCTCGGCTGCGCGCTTCGCCGGGCGATGCGGCGCGAGCACGCGCTGTAGGAGTGGGCGTCGACCTGCTGCTCGCTTTTAGGAGGCCACGCACGACGACCGCATTCCCGGCTGCCGCTCCGCCGAGTAGCGCACGCGCCTTGGCTTGCTGGCCAGCATCGAGCGTCCAGGCCTCTCTGGTCTGGTCTGGGTCTCGGCGGTCTCGTCGCGGAGGTAGCGCCGCACGCTGTCATGCGCGGTGCCAGCTCGCGTGCGAGGCGTTTGCTGCCCCAACCAAGCGCCCTCAGCGCCCGCCACTGCTTCAGGATCTCCGGAGCCATCATCAGGACCCCGAGCCTCTCCTTGCCGTCCCTGCTGTCTGCTCCATCGCTCACCCTCCGGGTCGGGGGGGGGCGGTTTTGACCTGCTGCTGACCCAGCGGTTCACGGCCACTCCGACCGAAGGCACCGACGGTCTCCTGGGTCGAATCGGGGCCGAGCTGCGACACCTGCAGAATCGGTATGACGGCGTCCCGACGACGGTCGTGCAGGATGGCGCGCCGGAGCTGTGGAACCTGATCGCGGACCTCCGCGCTGGTCACGGTGTCGCCATCGATCACGAGCGCATCGATCGCTTTCACGTCGACGAGCGGCTGGCTGCCGTCTGCGAGCTCGTGACCCGCGATGCCTGGACCGCGACCCAGCTGCGCGAGTCCTGGCGCGCCTGCCTCGACCGCAGCGACACGGCGGTCGACCGCATCATCCGGCGACTCGACGAGCTCCTCGCTCACCTCTGGTTCGGCGTGATCCATGCCAAGCCGATGCCGGCGTTCTGGAGCAAGCGCGTGCCGAGCTCGATCTCCGACGCCGCGCTCGGCTTGCTCAGCGGGCACGTCGAGTATCTACGCGGTCAGCGTTGGTTCGAGACCGGACTCTCACCCTGTCTCTTCCTTCGGTCACTGCATCCGAGCGAGCGGCTGCGACCCTGCTTCGAAATCCTGCAGGCCACACAAATCGCGAGCTTGCGCGCCGCGTAGGGATCAGGCGGCGTTCCAGACCCTCGAGATCCCGACCCCATGCTGGCTGCGGCCCGATCTGAATCGTTGTGAACTGCATTTACGTGTAAACATCCGCCGTATTAGCGAGCATCGTACGAGACATGGTGGCGAGGCGCGAACGGCAACTGGAGCTGGGGGTCCGCGAGCCTGGCACGCGGGCGCCCGGTGCCGGGCGGCCGAAGAAGCGGTGGCTCAAGGGCGTGAAGCCGCCGGCCTCGCACGTGAAGCGAGAGCCGTTCGTGAAGGGCCGCGCCCTCCACGTGACGCTGCGGACGCTGCCCGTGGCCAGGAACCTCCGCCGGATGGACGCGTATCAGGCGGTCCGCATCGGTGCCCGCGTCGTGCTGGCGCGCAGCGGGTTCCGGCTGGTGCACTTCAGCATCCAGAGCAACCACATCCACCTCATCGTCGAGGCGGACTCGCAGGCCGAGCTCGCGAACGGCGTACGCGCGTTCTCGATCTCGGTCGCGAAGTCACTGAACGCGAAGCTCGGCCGACGCGGGGCCGTGTTCGCGGACCGCTACCACGCGAAGGCGATCGCGAAGCCCACGCAGATGCGCAACGCCATCCAGTACGTGCTGACGAACTGGCTGCACCATCGCCCGGCTCACCACGAGATCATGGAAGAGGTCGATCCGTACTCGAGCGGCGCGGAGTTCCTCGGCTGGAAGGAGCTCCGTGGCACGGGGCAGTTCGTGCGCGACGAAGGCTTCGAACGCGTGGCGCTCGCCAGTCCGAGACTGTGGCTGACGCGCGAGGGCTGGCGGCGCGGCGGCGACATCAGCGTGTTCACCGTTCCGGGCTGAGGCCGGGGTCGCCGGGGTCGCCGGGGTCGCCGGGGTCGCCGGGGTCGCCGGGGTTGCCGGGGCTCGGGTCGGATGCGTGGCGCACGACACGGACGCCGGGCCGTGGGTCTCGCGAGCCGCGGGCCGCCGCGCCGACGCCCGCCGGGGCCAGTGCCTCCCGAGCTCTGCCGAGCCATCGTGAACGACGCCGCCAGCGACGCCGCCAGCGATGCCGCCAGCGATGCCGAGAAGTGACGAATCGTGCGAGCGCCGCGCTACGCGAGCAGCGCCTGGTGCGCATCGCGGAGCGTCGCCAGCTCCGCGAGGCCGCGCGCGCGAGCCGTGGCCATCGGCTCGTCGGCGCCGACCTCGACGCGAACCTCGTAGTAGCTCTTGAGCTTGGGCTCGGTCCCCGACGGCCGCATGATCACTCGCCGGCCGCCCGCGAGACGCCACACGAGCACGTCGCTCGGCGGCAGGCCGCCCTCGCCCTTCGCGAGGTCCCGGGCCTCCTCGACGCGAAGGCCGCCGAGCTCTGTCGGCGGGGTGGCGCGAAACTTCGCCATCGCGGCGCGGATCGCGGCGAGCCCCTCCGTGCCGGGCTTCGTCAGCGAGACCTGCTCGGTCACGAACAGCCCGACCTTGCGATAGATCTCGTCGAGGTGCTCGAGCACCGTCTTGCCGCGCGCGCGGTTCCACGCGGTCAGCTCGGCGAACAGCAGCGCGGCGGAGACCCCGTCCTTGTCGCGCACGAGGGGCCCGACGCTGTAGCCGAGCGCCTCCTCGTACCCCATGACGAAGCGTCCACCGTGCTCGCGTTCGTAGTCGAGCGCGGCATTCCCGATCCACTTGAAGCCCGTGAGCGTCTCGCGGTAATCGGCGCCCGCTGCGCGCGCGAGGAACCCGAGCAGCTGCGACGACACGATGCTCGTCGCGACCATGCGCTGATCCTGCGGGCCGACAGTGAGCAGGTAATCGGCGAGCAGCACGCCGACCTGATCGCCGCTGAGGACGCGATAGCCCGCCCCCTCCGGCACCGCGCAGCACAGCCGGTCGGCATCGGGATCGTTCGCCAGCACGAGATCCGCGCGCATCTCCTTCGCGAGCGCGAGCACCGCGTCCATCGCGCCCTTCTCCTCGGGATTGGGGAACGCGACCGTCGGGAACGCGGGGTCCGGCTCGCGCTGCGACGCGACGGTGCGCACGTTCGGAAAGCCGCCGCGGGCGAGCGCCGGCTCCGTCGACCGCGCGCCCACTCCATGCATGGGCGTGAACGCGATCGCCGTGCCCGTGCCATCGAGCGCGGGCTGCGCGCGCAGCGCGACGACGGCGGTGAGGTAGTCGTCGTGGATCGACTCGTCGAGATCGACGAGGAGCCCCGAGGCCCGCAGCGCGGCGAGCTCGGGCATCGCGAGCTCGTTGCTGCGCCCGACCGTGGCGACCGCGGCGGCGATGCCGGTGTCGTGCGGCGGGATGATCTGGGCGCCGTTCCCCCAGTAGACCTTGTAGCCATTGTAGACGGCGGGGTTGTGGCTCGCCGTGACCATCACGCCCGCGCACGCCCCCTTCTCGACCACCGCCCAGGCCGTGGTCGGCGTGGGCCACGGGCGGTGCGCCAGGAAGCTCCGCACGCCGAGGCCGCCGAGGACGCGCGCCGTGTCCTCGGCGAACACGCGCGAGTTGGTGCGCGCGTCGTGGCCGATGAGCACGCCGCGCTCCCGCGCACTCGGCACGGTGGCGATCAGGTACGCGGCGAGGCCTGCCGTGACCTTGCGGACGAGCACGCGGTTCATCCGCTGCGGCCCGGCGCCGAGAATGCCGCGCAGGCCCGCGGTACCGAACTCGAGCGAGCCGTCGAAGCGCTCTGCGAGGTCGCGCTGGGCGGCAGGAGCGCCGGAGTCGGCCTCCGCGATCAGACCCCGTAGCTCGGCAGCGGTGACGGGGTCCGGATCTTCGGCGAGCCATGCACTCGCCTGTTCGCGAACCGCCGCAGGAGTCGATGACATCGCGCGACTACAGCACGGCGGATGCAGCCGTGCGGCGCGGCACCGAGCTCAAACGCTGTCCTCACGGCGCGGCGTCGGGGCCGCGTCGGCAGGCTCGGGCAGCATGGCGAAGAACGCGTCCATCTGCGCCCTCTGGTGCGGCGGCATGTACTCGAAGTTGCGGCCGCGATCGATGATCTCCCAGAACTCCTTCGACTCGACCTTCGAGAGCGCCTCGCGGATCAAATGGAGGCGCCCGCGGTCCTCGCCGGCCATGTCGTCGGCGATGCGGCGAGCCCGCGGCACGTCTCCGCTCGCGAGGAAGTAGCAGGCGAGCTTGATCTGCGCCTTGCGAATGCCCTGGAGGCCCGCCTCCTGCCGCTTCACGCGCAGCGGCTGGTCGAGGTCGAGCAGCAGCGCGAGCATCTGGTCGTCGAGCTCGCCGGGCCCCTTGAGCTGGTGCGTCAGCTCGCACAGCGCCGACACGTCGTACGCGACCGTCTCGGTCACGAACCCGAGCTGCATGTCGTAGCTCGTGCGCCCGTAGTAGATCATGTGCCGCACGCCGACGAGCGCGATGTCCTCGGCGCCGCCGCGGATCATGCTCTCGACCAGCAACCGGTACTGGTTCATCACGTTGTACGCCGTGCGCACCGCGCGCGCGTTCAACGCGCCGCGCAGGTAGCTGTTCATGAACCGGAACGCGAGGTCGACCACCGGCCGATCGTTGCGCGCGAGCGCAGCCTCGGCGACGTAGCGCGTGTCGATCGCGATCAGGTAGTTGATATCGGGCATCTCGCCCTGCGCCTCGGCGGAGATCGCGAGGTACTGCCGGAGCGCCTTCCACTCGAGCCAGGTCTTGTCCTTCTCGAGCTCGCGCAGCGACTCGGGATCCATCGCGACGAAGTCCGGGTTGTCCCGGATGCCCGCGCCGATCTCGAACCACTTCGGCTGCGCGCCGTGCTTCACGGCGAGGTACCCGACGACGAGGTCCTTGATGGCATCGACGGCCCGGCTCGCGACGATCTTGTCCTTGCCCGAGATCGAGTTGGACGTGATGTCGGTGAGCTCCTCGAGCGCCGCGATCGCGGGCGCCTGCCCCTCGACGATCGCGTCGGCATCGCGCTCGGTCGCGGCGGCCGTGACGTCGCCGACCGCCTCGCGCTGGATGCGCGACACGAGGTTCGTCGGCTCCAGGAACCGGAACACGTATGCGAAGTACGGCAGCATGATCACGAGCCCGAACACCGTCGCGCTCATCACCACCACGATCGTCACGCGCGGCACGAAGTCGGCGTGGAGCGTGAGGCTGTTGAACACGCCCATCACGGCGACCACCACGTAGTAGGCCATCACCGTCGCGTTCGTGCGGTCGCGCAGGAACATCTGCGCGACGCCGGTGTAGCGCTCGGAGGTGAGCTGCACGAGCAGCGAGACCACGGTGATCACGATGCCGAGCACGGCGGCCGTCATGCCCGCCAGCCCGGAGAGCGCGTCGGAGATGTAGGGCGGCTCGAACTGCGTGTAGCGGTGGACGCTGGACGGCGAGGCGACCGCGGTGGTCGTGGCGTGGTTGTCGAACAGGTAGAAGGTCGCGAACGCGAGCAGGGCGATCCCGCCGAGGATCGCCATCGGCACCAGCCACAGGCCCACCCCGCGGCGCGGGGTCCGGCGTCGACGCCGACGTCGCGTGCTCACGCGCGGACGGTACTACGCCGCCCGCTCAAAACGCGGGGACGACGCCGGGTGTCGGCGCGGTGAACGTCGAGTCCCACGTCATGCGCGTCGCCTCCGAGGTCTCGTCGTCGCCCGTGAGCCCGTTGCCGGTGCCGGCCTGGGTCTCGTGACCGGGCTCGCCCAGGATCCGCTTCGTCGACAGCGAGGTGCCGGGCGCGGCCGTCTGTGGGAGCACGGTCCGCGCGTCCGTCGCGTACGCCGACGTGGTCGTGCCGGCGTCCGGCCCATCCTGCGCGACGCCGCTCTTGTCGACGAGCCCGTTCCCGACCGAGGGCACGCCCGCGAGTAGCAGATCGACATCCTTCACCAGGTCGGACTGGCCATCCCAGTAGAACAGCGCCACGATCTCGCCCGCGTTCGTGAGGCTCGGTGCCGAGCCGCTGACGAGCGTCATCGTGCCGCTACCGATCGAGTACGTGGGCGCGGTCGCGTACGTCGCCTGGAACATCGCCGCGGTGTCGATCGCGACCGTGATCGCGGTGTGCGGCCCGATCGACGCTCCGGCCGGGAACTTCGCGATGAAGTCGCTCGTCGCTGCTGCGCCCCCGGCGGGCAGCGTGAAGTAGTTGCCGCTGTCGGTCACGTAGTAGCCGGTGAGCGCGACCGCGGCCGCCGTCGGATTGTAGATCTCGACGAACTCGCCCTGGTTGGGGGCCAGCACGACCTCGCTGAGCACGAGCGTGGTCCCCGCCACCGCGGGCGGCGCGTCGGCCGCTGCATCGGCGACCGGAGCGTCAGCGTGAAGCGGATTCTCGAAGGCGTCGACGCTGCCATCGGCCCCCGGGCGCGCGTCGCCGCCCGACCGGTTGGCGTCGTCCGTGACGCCAGCGCCGTCGGCGGGCGCGGTCGCCGACCCACGCGCGCAGCCCTGCGCCGCCACCATCGCGACCGGGACCAGCCATGCGTGGGTGCGTGCCACGGAGACTCTGGTACCGCGCCCCCTGCCCCCGCCGCAACCGAATTTTCTGCGGCGGGGCCGCCCCCTGAATGTCACGATCTTTTGTAGGGTTACGTCAATGTCCGACAACAGCCTGGAGGAGCGCGGCCGCGCGCTCGAGAACGAGTTCTTCGACAAAGAGGACAAGCACAAGCTGGCCGCGATGAAGGAGCGGCTCGAGGGCCAGACCTCGCGCGACGAGCTGCGCAAGGCGTCGGGCATGACCGACGACGCGGTACTCGACAAGCTCGTCGATCTCGGGCTCCGGGCGAACACGATCGCGGCGCTCTCGCTGGTCCCGCTCGTGGCGGTGGCGTGGGCCGACGGCGCCATCCAGGACAACGAGCGCACCGCGATCCTGCAGGGCGCGCAGGGCAAGAACCTCGAGGCGGGCAGCGCGGGCTACGAGCTGCTGCAGTCGTGGCTGTCGCGCAAGCCGGGCGACGAGCTGTTCGGCGCGTGGGAGGGCTACATCAAGGCGCTCGCCTCGCAGCTGAACGACGAGCAGAACCGCGTCCTGAAGAATCAGATCGTCGGGTTCGCGAAGCTCGTCGCCACCTCCGCCGGCGGCATCCTCGGGTTCGGCAAGGTGTCGGGCACCGAGGAGAAGGTCCTGCTCCGCATCGAATCCGCGTTCGCGCGCTGATGCAGACCCGGCTCCTCGGGAAGACCGGCGTCAAGGTCTCTTCGATCGCGCTCGGCACGATGTCGTTCGGGGGCGATGCCGACGAGGCGACGGCCGCCGCCATCTGGCGCACCGCGCGGACCGCAGGGGTCTCGTTCATCGACACGGCCGACGTCTACAACGCGGGACGCTCCGAGGAGATCGTCGGCCGGCTGATGCGGGACGAGCGCGACCAGCTCGTGATCGCGACCAAGGGCTACTTTCCGATGGGCGCCGACGCGAACGCCCGCGGGTCGAGCCGGTACCACCTGGTGCGCGCGGTCGAGGCGAGCCTGCGCCGCCTCGCGACCGATCGCATCGACGTCTACTACCTGCACCGCTTCGACGACGCGACCGACCTCGCCGAGACCCTGCGCGCGATCGACGACCTCGTACGCGCCGGCAAGATCCTGTACCCGGCGTGCTCGAACTTCGCGGCGTGGCAGATCGCCCATGCGCTCGGGCTGCAGCGGGGCGAAGGCTTTGCACCGCTCGTCGCGGTCCAGCCCATGTACAACCTCGTGAAGCGGCAGGTCGAGGTCGAGATCCTGCCGATGGCACACTCGCTCGGGGTGGCCGTGGTGCCGTACAGCCCGACCGGCGGTGGCCTCCTCACCGGCAAGTACAAGCGGGACCACAAGCCGGAGGGTGCGCGGCTCGCGGCCAACGCGATGTACTCCGTGCGGTACGGGGAGTCCGGCTACTACGACGTGGCGGAGCGCTTCACGGCGCTCGCGGCCGAGCTTGGACACGCCCCGGCGACGCTCGCGGTCGCGTGGGTCATGGCCCATCCCGCCGTGACGAGCGTGCTCGTCGGCGGCCGTGATCCCGCGCAGCTCGCGACGACGATCGCCGCGGGCGAGCTCGTGCTCGATGCGGCGACGCGCGACCGCGTCAGCGCGCTGTCGCCGACGCCGGCACCCGCGACCGACCGCAACGAAGAGACGTCCGCGCACAACTACGGCGCGCGGTAGCGGCGCTCAGTCGCCGATAATCTTTTGCATCAGCCCGATGCGATAGAGGAAGCCGGCGAGGCCCGCGACGAGGGCGACCATGCCGATGAGCACGGTGTAGGGCGCGAGGGTGCCCGCGAGCTCCTGGGCCTTCGGATTGTTGCCGCCCGCCCACTTGGCGATCTGCGGCAGGCCGAACAGGAAGCCCAGCACCACTCCCGCGAGGACCATGACGAGCTGCACCACATTGATCACCGGGCTCGTCTTCAGACCCTTGATGATCGCGAGCGGGTTGCTCTTCAGGAAGAAGATCACGGCGACCACGAGGAGCGCGACCCCGATGATCGCCTGGAACGGGACGAGCTTGTCCAGGACCGCGCGGGCATCCGGCCGCTTGGCCACGATGACTCCGGACATCGCGATGAACCCGGCCAGGATCAATAAGGCATAGAGCAAGAAATCCATGAGTCACCCCACGCGCGTGTGCGCGTTGGGGAAATCGTATACGCTGCCGGCGACGCGTGGAAGCGATGACTGTTGCGAGCCGCGACCCCGTGGAGCTGCAGAGACCGGAAGACTTGCGCTTCCTCGTCCCGGTGTTCCACACGTCGAACGCGTGCCCGGGAGCCTCGACGGCATACCTGTTGCGCCGGATCGCGTACCGCGCGGGGGCGTACGCGCCGGGGATTCACGAGCACATCTTCCACGAGCTGAACGTCGCGCGTGAGGGCGGATCGCTCGAGAAGGTCCAGGGCTGGTTCACGAAGCGGGTCACCACGCTGCACGAGCTGGGGTACCGGCTCCAGTGCCGACGCGTGACCATGCAGACCGCGGCGTTGCTCGACTGGGTGCGCGCCGGACGGGGGTACCGCGGCGCGATGCTGCCGACGGCGTACAAGAAGCTCCATCCGCAGCCGGGGGCTGCTGGTGACGACGTGCTCGATGACGTCTCGGCGCACGCGGTGGGCATCACGATCGACCGGCTCGTCGCGAGCGCGGACGAGGACCTGCTGATGATCGACCCGTGGCCCGGCATCAAGGGTGACCACGATCGCGCGGCGCTGCCGATGGCCCTCGAGGGCGCGCACCGCGAGCGCAACTATCACGCGCTGATCTATTACTGGGTCGGCTGGTCCTGAAAGTCTCATGCCTATCGACGAGAGCCCACGCGCGATCTCGCGCCGCAAGACGAAGGTCGCTGGCGACCGCTCGTCGAAGCTGGCGCGCGATCTGATGAAGATCGGTGATGCGACGTTCGTGCGGCTGGGCCTCCACGAGGACCTGCACGCGACGGTGAGGGAGGCGCGCTCGATCAGCTCGATGACGGCGCGGCGCCGGGCCGAGCGCGCGCTCGCCGGATCGCTGCGCCACGAGGATATCCGCGCGATCTCCGAGCGGCTCGCCAACGTCGCGACCACGGGCGCGGTCGAGCAAGCGCGGCTTCACCTGGCAGAGAAGTGGCGGGCCCGCCTGCTCGAGGAAGGGACGGCCGCGATCGCCGAGTTCCCGCCCGGCGATCCGGACGAGGAGCTGCCGCGACTCGTCGCCGCCGCGGCGCGCGAGAAGACGTCCGGCAAGCCCCCAGGCGCCGCCCGTGCGCTGTTCCGCCATCTCGTCGAGGCGCTGAAGGTGCACGAGTCGGTTGCCGACGACGACGCCGACGACGACGACGCCGACGCCGACGACGATCCCGACGACAAGACCAAGTAGAGCCCGAGCCCGAGCCCGAGCCCCCGCCGGTCGCGCACCCGCCACGTCACCGACGACACCACCAAACCGTCGGCCGATCGCACACTCGGCACGTCACCCCGGCGAACGCCGGGGCCCAGGTCTCACGAGCCCGACACTCGCTGGTCGAGACCGCCTTGCCCGTCCTGCCCGCCGCGCACCGCGTCCACGATCCTCAACCCGATCACGCTCTCCGCATCGCCCACCACCGCGACCGTCCCGCCGAGAAACCCGCGCCACACCTCGCCGATCACGTCGCGCCGCCACGCCCGCATCACCGCTTCCTCCGCGACGCCCGCATCGCCGCCTTCGTCGTACGCGCGCGCGAAGCTCTCTGCATCGGCGCGCGTCGCGAGCAATCGACCCGCCACGCCATGCCGCTCCGCCACCGCCGGCACGAGCGCGAGCAGCACCTCCGCCCACCGCTGCGCGCGCGCACTCGGCGCCCGCGACGGTGCGGCCCCCGTCATCGCGAGCGGTGGCGACTCCGCGATCGCCGCCACCACCTCACCCGCCCGCTGCCGCGCGACCGCCGCGATCCCGCGCACGCCGCGCACCCCGTCCGGAACGCCCGGCCGCGCCCGCGCGAGCTCGACGAGCTGCTTGTCGTGCAGCACGTGACCGAGCGGCTTGCCGAGCTCGCTCGCCACGCGCTGCCGCCACGCCGCGAGCCCCCGCACCGCACCCAGCGCTGCGCCGTCGAGGCCGCGCACGCCGCCGACCTGCTCCCACGCCGTCTCGGGCGTGACCAGCGCGGCCGCCCTGCCATCCGCCGCCACGCCATCGCTGACCGCCTTGGCCCACGCCAGCTTCCCGCCGAGCCGGCCGGCGAGGAGCGCGTACAGCTGCGGCAGGTGCCGCACGTCCGCCGCCGCATACGCGAGCTGCGCCGGCGACAGCGGGCGACGCGCCCAGTCCGTCCACTGCTGCTCCTTCGCCAGCGCGACCCCCAGCAGGTCACCGACGAGCGGCGCGAGCCCGACCTGGTCGCCGATCCCGGCGAACGCGGCCATCACCTGGGTGTCGATGAGCCCGGGAAAGCTCGCACCTTCGCCGAACGCCTGCACCAGCAGCTGCAGATCTTGACGCCCCGCGTGCAGCACCACGCAGGGATGGGCCGCCAGCGCGCGGATCGCCGGGCTCACATCGGCCGCGAGGGGATCCAGGAGCGCGATCGCCGGGTCCACCTGCCCCGGTACGCCCCACGCGACCTGCACGAGGCACAGCTCGGGGACCAGCCGGTCGGCGGACACGAACTCGAGGTCGAAGGCCGCGAGCGGGGCCTCCGCAAGTTCGCGTGCGACCCGATCGACCTCCGCCGCATCGGATACCAGCACGCGAGGAGACTACCTCCACCGACCCATTTATTCGACGCCGTCCGATCCGTGCCGGGCGGCCCTGCTAGATTCGGACCCATCATGACGGCGAAGACGAATAGCTTCGGCAGCAAGGCCACGCTCGCGATCGACTCCGCGAAGTACGGCCTGTATCGGCTCGACGCACTGACGAAGGCCAAGGTCGGCGACGTCGAGACCCTGCCCTACTCGCTGCGGATCCTGCTCGAGAACCTCCTCCGGTACGAGGACGGCAAGACCGTACACGCCGCCGACGTCGAGGCCGTCGCGAGCTGGAACCCGAAGCAGCGCGTCGAGCACGAGATCCAGCTGCGGCCCGCGCGCGTCCTGATGCAGGACTTCACCGGCGTGCCCGCGGTCGTCGATCTCGCCGCGATGCGCGATGCGTTCGTCGCGCTGGGTCTGCCCGGAAACGCGATCAACCCGCTCAAGGCGGCGGACCTCGTGATCGATCACTCGGTGCAGATCGACGAGTACGGCACCAACGCGGCGTTCCGGCACAACGTCGATCTCGAGTACGCCCGCAACCGCGAGCGCTACCTGTTCCTCAAGTGGGGCCAGCAGGCGCTGAACAACATGCGCGTCGTGCCGCCCGGCACGGGCATCTGCCACCAGGTGAACCTCGAGTACCTCGCGCGCGTCGTGTGGACGGAGACCGTCGGCGGCGTGACGGTCGCGATGCCCGACTCGCTCGTCGGCACCGACTCGCACACCACGATGGTCAACGGGCTCGGCGTCCTGGGCTGGGGCGTCGGCGGCATCGAGGCGGAGGCGGTCATGCTCGGCCAGCCGATGGCGATGCTGATCCCCGAGGTCGTCGGCTTCGAGCTGACCGGCAAGCTGCCGGCGGGCGCGACCGCGACCGACCTCGTGCTCACGGTCACGCAGATGCTGCGCAAGAAGGGCGTGGTCGACAAGTTCGTCGAGTTCTTCGGCCACGGGCTGTCGGCGCTGTCGCTGCCGGACCGCGCGACGATCGCGAACATGGCGCCGGAGTACGGCGCGACGATGGGGTTCTTCCCCGTCGATGCGGAGACCATCTCGTACCTGCGCTTCACGGGCCGGCCCGAGGCCCAGGTCCAGCTCGTCGAGCGCTACGCGAAGGAGAATCTGCTCTGGCACGATCCGACGGCGAAGCTGCGCTTCAGCGACACGCTCTCGCTCGACCTCGGCACGGTCGAGCCGTCGCTCGCGGGACCCGCGCGGCCGCAGGATCGCATCGCGCTGAAGGGCTCGCGGCGCGCGTGGCGCAAGGCCGTGGGTGGGCTCATGGGCGGCAAGGCCGGCGCGGAGGACGCCGCGATCGAGCAGTGGGCGGACGGCACGGGGGCGGCCCCCGGGACGCTCGGGGCCACCCAGGCGACCACGACCACGAAGGGCTCGTTCCCGCTCGGGCACGGCTCGGTCGTGATCGCGGCGATCACGAGCTGCACGAACACGTCGAACCCGTCCGTGCTGATGGCGGCGGGCCTGCTCGCGAAGAAGGCGACCGCCCTCGGGCTCACGAGCAAGCCGTGGGTGAAGACGTCGCTCGCGCCGGGCTCGCAGGTCGTGACGGACTACCTGAACGAGGCGGGCCTGATGAAGCCGCTCGAGGCGCTCGGGTTCTTCCTCGCGGGCTACGGCTGCACGACGTGCATCGGGAACTCCGGGCCGGTCGCCGACGAGATCGCGGCGGCGGTGAAGACCGGCGACCTCGTGGTCGCGTCCGTGCTGTCCGGCAATCGCAACTTCGAGGGCCGCGTGAACCCCGTGGTGCGCGCGAACTACCTCGCGTCGCCGCCACTGGTCGTCGCGTACGCGCTCGCGGGCACGATGGACATCGACCTCGCGACCGAGCCGCTCGGCCTCGGTACCGGCGGCAAGCCCGTGTTCCTGAAGGACGTGTGGCCGACCCCGGAGGAGGTCGCGGAGATCATGCGCACGTCGCTGAAGCGCGAGCACTACGAGGCGCGCTACGCGCACGTGCTCGATGGCGATGCCGACTGGGCGGGGCTGATGGCGCCCGTGGGTGACACGTACGCGTGGGACCCGGACTCGACGTACATCCGCAAGCCGAGCTTCTTCGAGAACCTCGGCCCGACCCCGAAGCCGCTGACCGACATCGCGGGCGCGCGCGTGCTCGCGATCCTCGGCGACTCCGTGACGACGGACCACATCTCGCCGGCCGGCAACATCGCGAAGGGCAGTCCGGCCGCGAAGTACCTCGACGCGCACGGCGTGAAGCCGGGCGACTACAATCAGTACGGCGCGCGCCGTGGCAATCACGAGGTGATGGTGCGCGGGACGTTCGCGAACATCCGCCTGAAGAACCTGATGCTCGCGGGCGTCGAGGGCGGCTTCACGCGGTACTTCGGCGGCAAGAGCGGCGCGGCGGGCCAGATGGCGATCTACGACGCCGCCGAGCTGTACGCAGCCGACGGCGTGCCGCTCGTGGTGTTCGCGGGCGAGCAGTACGGCACGGGCAGCTCGCGCGACTGGGCGGCCAAGGGCACGATGTTGCTCGGCGTCCGGGCCGTGATCGCGAAGAGCTTCGAGCGCATCCATCGCTCGAACCTGATCGGCATGGGCATCGTGCCGATGATGTTCCACCCCGGCGAGGACGCGACGTCGCTCGGCCTCACCGGCGAGGAGCTGATCTCGATCGAGGGCATCGCCGGCGGCGTGGCCCCGAAGCAGCAGCTCGTGGTGCGCGCCGTCTCGCCGGGCGGCGAGAAGAAGTTCACCGTCACCGCTCGCGTCGACACGCCGCAGGAGACCGAGTACATCGCCCACGGCGGCATCCTCCAGTACGTGCTCCGCCAGCGCGCCGCGGCCCTGAAGGCATAAGCGGTCTCATCCTCACCCTCGATCGCGCGTGAGAATGTGCCCGATCTGTCGCGTGCTACGTTCGAGGTCCAATGGTCGCTGCCCAGACAACCGTACGTGACGAGGCAGCCGCGACCGAGCGCCGCTTCGTCCTGCACGGGGTGCCGTGGGCGGCCTACGTGACGCTGCGCGATGCGCTCGATGACCAGTCGGGCCTCAAGATGACGTACCTGCGGGGGACGCTCGAGCTGACGAGTCCATCGACCTTGCACGAGGACGCGAAGACGATCATCGGCCGGTTGATCGAGGTCTGGGCCATGGAGCGCGACGTCGATCTCCGCGGTTTTGGCGGCGCGACCTTCCGGCGCGAGGCCAAGGAGCGCGGGCTCGAACCGGACGAGTGCTACACGCTCGGCCCGCTTCACGAGGACGGCGTCCCCGACATCGCGATCGAGGTGACCGTCACGGCGAGCCTCGTCGACAAGCTGGCCGTGTACGCCGGTCTCGGCGTCCCCGAGGTCTGGGAGTGGCGGCCGAGCACGGGCGCGATCGCAGTGCTCCGTCTCGTCGGCGACGACTATCAGCCGAGGCACCGCAGCGAGGTCTTGCCCGAGCTCGATGTCGCCGAGCTCTCCCGCTTCGTCATCCCCGGCCAGAGCCAGACCGCACTCGCCAAGGCGTATCAGGCCGCGCTGCAATCCCGCTGACCGCCGTCGGCGCCTACCGTGTCGACGCAGGCGCGTTCGGTGCGTCGAGCGAGCTCGGATCGACCAGTGCTTCGAGCGCCTGATCCCGCGTGTAGCCCGCGGCGACGAGCGTCACGACGGTTTCCTCGAAGCTCGCGTCGCGGTCGGCGCACGTATCAATGATCGCGCGCGCCCGCTGGCCCGCGGTCGGCGGGGCTGCGGGCGCGCGCACCGGAGTCGGAGTCGACGCCGGCCGATGCGTCGCGCGGTACGCGGCGAGCGCGTCGTCGAAGACGGTCACTTCCACGGGGAGCGGAATCCAGGCGGTGACCGTCGCCCAGAGCTCGGTGCCGCGGCGCTCCAGCTCCCGCCGCGAACCCCCGCCCCGCTGGCGTGCCGTGTCCTCGACGACATCGGCCTCCGCGTGCGGGAGGGTAAACGTCCGTGCGAACGGGACCTGCGGCCGGGGCGGCGGTTCCGGCTCCGGCGGCGGGGGCGGCGCGTACGGTCCCGCTTGCAGCAGCTGCTGGACCTCGTCGAGCCCACCCATGCGCGTGCCATCGCCGCCGGGCGACAGATCGGCGCGCTCGACCGCTGCCTCCTCCATCAGCGCCGCGCCGTGTGCGCCCGCGAGCTTGCAGTCGACGAAGCGCACGCGAAACAGGTCCTGCCCGCGCCAGTCGGTGTCCCGCAGATCGCAGCGCTCGAACACCGCCTCCCAGCCCGTGCCGAGCAGCTTCCGCGGCACCGCGAAGCTCACCCCGCGGAAGTCGCAATCCGTGAACCGCGCGTGGTCGAACGCGGCGTTCGTGAACACCGCGCCCGCGAACCGACACCGCGTCGCCTGCACCCGGTACCACGTGCTGCGATCGAGGTCTGCGCGCTCGAAGCTCGTATCCGTGATGACCGCTTCCCCCAGCTTACCCACTGCGAAGCTCGCGCCCGTGAAGTCGCAGGCGTCGATCTGCGCGCCCGCGAGCAGCGCATCCACGAAGCTCGCGTCGGTCGCGTCCACCCGCGTGAGCGTCGCGCAGTGCAGCTTCGCAAACGACAGGTCCGCACGTTCGAGCTTCACGTCCACCAGCTCCGCCGATGACAGGTCGCGCTGCGACAGCTTCGCTTCCGTCGCCCACACGTCGCGCGCCACCAGCCGATCGCCGTCCTCGCCTGCGAGCCAGAGCTTGTGGCTGAACACCGACCCGCGCGACAGCGGCGCCAGGATCGGCGGTTGCTCCCGCGGGGCATGGAGCGGGCTGCGCGGATCGGTCGCGGGCAGCAACTCGCGCGCCGCATAGTCGGGTTCCTGTCGGTCCATCAGCGCGCTCCAGGTCGCGACGTGCGCCTCGATCCACGCGCGCTGGAACCACTCGGGATGCGCGGCGCGCGCGGCGCGTCCGTCCTCGGACCGGATCCGGTCGTCCGGGATGGCCGCCACACCCTCCGGCAGGAACTTGTACAGCTCCTGGGCGGTGAGGAGGGCGTTATGTGTGTCGCGGACTGCGGCCTTGAGCGCCTCGTAGTCCACCTGGGTCCGGTCGGCCGGGCGCTGTGCTTCGAGGCTCACGAGCTCTCTGGCGAGCTCGTGAGCCTCGATGATCTCGGACGGTTCGCCCGGCGGGCCGAACTGGAGGCCGAGCCGGACGAGGTGGACCGGGAAGTCCGCCGCCAAACAGTCGTGATAGCCCGCGGTCTTCATTGGCCCCTCGATCGCTGCCTCCATCCGCCGCTCTGCCGCGACGTCGAGTTCGAACAGAAAGTAGCCCCGGTGCCGGCACGCCGTGCACGTGACGTCCCGGAAGTCGCCGCGCGCGAGGATCCGGCCATTCTCCATCACGACGGAAGCGCTGCTCGAGAACTTGAACTCGCAGCCGCGCGAGCCGCATCGAGGACAGCCGTGCAACTCGGCGTAATAGCGTTCCTCCGTGGTGGAGTGGCTGACGCCCACAAACTGATACTTGCTGGTCATCGCTGTTTCCCCGTGGCTCGGTGACCGTACCCCGCGCTCGGACGGCGCGCTGACCCGATGATCGCCTCGTACGCTTCGTCGAGCGTCCGGCCCTGACGGTAGCGCTCGACAAGCGCCTCGAACGAGGCTCCGTCAATGTCCCCGTAAGTGTCGAGGTCGCGCAGCTCTCCCGCGACGCGATCGCCGCTGCCCATCAGCTCGCGCGCGGCGAGGCGCGCGTGCTTGCGGACCTCGAAGCAGCGGCGCGCACGCTCCTCGAGCGCCACGCCCGCGGCCTCCCAGCCCGCGTTCAGATCGTGGATCCGAGGGAGCTGCGCCTCGTACCAGGCGTGCGCCTCCTCGGCCGTGACCGGCCCGTCGTGCGGCCCGCGCGGCGCGAGAGGGAGGTACGCGGGCCCCGTGCCGTCCCACGAGCTCAGCACCGTGGTGAAGGCGCCGTCCGCGCTCGTGACAGTGACGAGCAGCTTCCCACCAGCACCCTCGGCGTCCACGACGAGATAGCCAGCGCTCCGGTAGCCCGCGGCCGCGCGCGCCACGTCGATGACCGCGCCTTCATAGGTACCTCGACCGCGCGTGGCGATCAGCCCCGACTGCACCGCGACATCCGTATGGTGGGCAAGGCCCGGTGCGCTCGCACGCCCCGGCGTGGAGCCAGTCCCGGGCCGGCGAGCGGTGTACGCCTCTGCGTCCGCGTACAGCTTCTCGTAGCCGTACAGGAATCGCTGGCGCTCGGCCGGGCTCAGGTCCGCGAACCGTAGCTCGTACTCGCGTGGGTTGCCCGCGACCTGGGTACCTCGATATCGCTCGGTGTCACCGATCCGTGCGTCGGCGGCGCTGACCCGCACGCCGCGCTGACCCGCTACGACGTCCTCGATCAGATGTTGCGCCCGCTGATACTCTGCCCGCAGCGTCGTCCCCATCACGGCGCCCGCGTCCGTGCTGATCGCGATCGGCACGTCGTAGTAGAGCAGCGTCACGAAGGAGTGGTCGTCGAGCTGTTCGACGGGGCTCCGCGGGCCATGCGGCCCTTCCGTCTGGCTGATCGCGCCGGTCGCGATGTTCGAGCGCAGATTCACCTCCGCGATCACCCCGAGCGCCTGCATGCGTGCGGCCTGGGCCGCGTCCGCGTGAGTCGCGTGGCCGATGCGAACGAGCAGCAAGTTCCGATCGAGCTCGCCGCTCCGGTCGAGCTCCTCCAGCGCGCCGAGCAGGACCTCGATGTTGTCGTGGGCGCGCGCGTACCCGGTCGGATTCCCGTCCGGCGCGAGGTGACGCTGCTTGTCGGTGTGGAACGACTCGCCGTCGATCGGATCGACGGATCCTTCCCCGAGGTGCGGCCGGTAGACGGTCGCATGGCCCGTTCGCTGCGCCTCGCCGAGCAGGGCCCGTACCAGCGCGAGCACACGCTCCGGCTTCGACCAGATCGAGCTCTCGGGCCCACCGGTATCGCTGCCGACGACACGGGCTTCACGGACCAGGCGCACGGTCTCCCCGACGTCCGCGTCGAACGTGCCCTCCTTGGGGCTCTCCACGGCGGGGAGCCCGGCGTCGCGATGCCCGAAGTGCCCGGTCAACATCATCGCGAGCATCTGGATCTCGACCTGGCCAGGCGCGACCAGGCCCTCGGCGACCATCTGCTCGTAGACGGCGGTGACCCGCGCGGGCTCGAACACGCCACCGGCCTTCTTGAGGCTCGCGGACGGCTCGACGTATCGCAGCCCGCCGCGCGCGAGCTCGAGGATCGCCTCGCGGATGTAGTCATCGTACGCGTCCTGCCTCGTCCGGTCCGTGACTCCCGGTGCGAACGTGTCCTTGACCAGCTGGTCGCGCACCTCGTAGGCGCTGTCGAAGTCGGTCTCGGGCGTCGCAGCCAGCGCGGTCTCGCAGGCTTCGCGCGCCAAGAGCTCGCGAGCGCGAACCACAGCCGCCCGCTCGTTGCCCACGAGCTGCTTGGCGCGTTCCACGAGAACCCTCACTTGCTCCAATGACTCGACGGCGATGGCGCGGGCGTTGCCAGCTTTCGCGCGCCGCGAGATCCGCCCGCCAGGTTCCCTCTGATGCGCAAACTCCGCCGCCGGAAGACTGGCGATCCGCTTCAGCAACGGCACCCACGACCCGCTGTCGCTGCCGTTCGCCGCCATCGCCGCGCGCTGCCGGAACACCTCGGCACCGACGATCCCGCTGAAGTGCGTGTGCAGGTCGCTCCCCGCATGACCCGACTCCCCCTCCAGCTCGACCGCGACCCGACCCCGACGCCCGGCGTCGCTCTGCCCGACAACCTCCGCATCGACCAGCTGACGCCGCCGTTCGGCACCCGGCGCATCACCGAGCAGACCCAGCCGGGTCTCGAGCGTTACCACATCACGCTCGGCCGCCATCGCGAGCTCGGCGCTTGCCGGACCGCGAGCCACGAGATCGGCGTGGGCTGTCCGGAGCACGCGAAGCTCGGCCACGGCGCCCATGTCCGCGGGCGACAGTCGCTCTGCCGTGGCGTGGGGCCCCAGCCCCGAGCGCTGCTGATGCGCCGTCGTCTCCCCGCGCGCCATGGCCGCCGCGATCCCGCGCGCCTCGGTCAGCGTGCCGACGATCGAACGCTCGAACGCGGTGCCCACGAGGCCCTTCGGGATCTCGGCGATCCACTGGTCGTGGTGCCGCACGACACGCGCCGCACCGGACGTGCGATGGACCTCCACGTCGATCACGCCGCGCGCCGTCTCGAGCGCGAACACCCCCGCGCCGCGGTACGTGGCGCCGCCCACCGTCGCCGCGAGCTGGAGCCCCAGGTGCTCGACCGAGCCGGTCCGGTCGACGGCTCCGGGAACCCGACGGGGATCGCTGACCGCGAGCTGCTCGAGCACGTCGAGGTAGG
>JAYSYE010000518.1:0-3481 GCA_043716635.1 Deltaproteobacteria bacterium
CCGTCACGATGTTCGGGTTGGCGACGCCCGCGGGGCTGCTCGAGAACGGGCAGTTCAAGACCATGGCATCCACCAGTCAAAGGGCCAAATTCACTCATCGGCTCTCCGACCTATTTCACGTCTTCGAGCCGCCCGGCGGCCTCGGCATCGCCTCCGCCCCCGTGCCGATCGCGCCCGCCCGCGCTCCGCCCGATCCTGTTTCCGCGCTCGACGTCGGCGCCTGATTTCCTCACCTCGCCACGGCTGCCATGGTGCCGAGCGTGAGTTTGCGCCGTTCGCTCCGATCCGAGCCACGACCTGGCTGCGTTCGCCGCTCCGAGTAGCCGCATCGACTGACCTATCCTCGGTCGCGAAAGCGTAGTCTATGCTGCGTGGGTAGCAATGACTCTGTTCGAGCGGCCCTGGTGGCCGCATTCCCGGCGACTCCGATCGATACTACGCAAGCGCTGACGAGGTGGGGCGGGCTTTATGGTTCGGTAGAGCGGTTTGTGTTGGATACAAATAGCAAGACTTGGCAAGAGATTCCGCCGGCCGTACTGGAGTGGCATCATGATGCGATCGACGGTTTGAGCCCGGCCGCGTTCTCTCAGCTGCTGCCCGCATTCTTGTCGGCTCTTCTCGGCGGCGAAGCGATTAGCCAGCTTCCGCGCTGGCTGGCGGATTCCCTCACTCCGCGCGCAGGCGATCAGCGATTCGATCTTCGCGTGGAACAGCTCACTGCGGAGCAGCGGCACGTAGTTGCAATGGTGTTTGCTTCAGTAAATACTGAGCGAGCGAGAAACGACGTGCCGCAGCTCGATTTTTTAGAAAATGCACTAGCAGCATATTGGAGGAGGCGTGGTGCCAATGTTGAGGAATAAGTTGTTTGCGGCGACTCTGACGCTCGGCGTCGCAGGCGGAATAGCTTATGCCGCTGTTACGGCCGACGATTTTAAAAATGCTGTCTCGAGGACCGGATGCGATTCTATCCCCTACGCGAACGAGCGCGATGACTGCAAGAAGTATGGAGCGCTGCGAGACGAATGGTGCAAGGGCGGACGCGGGGAGTTTTAGTGCGACTCGCTAAATCCAGCAGGTCTGCTCAAGCAGATCGAAAACGTTTCCGGCAAGCTAAGCGATCTCACACTTTTGCATTCGGAACGGGAGCAGGTTAGTCGCGACCATGAAACCGCGCCACTGGCTGCGATAGCTTGAATGCGTGAGCGATGTAGTCGTACGGCTGGCCAGCGGGGCAGGAGCCAGGCGGCAACTCGATGCGCATTACCCGCGTTGGCAAATCCCTACTCGTAGGGCGAGGCGCATGCCTCCGGCCGACGATTCGAACTGGTGAAAGTCGCGACCGCGACAGCCACCGCCGCCCGTTGCGCCGACTCCATCTGCCTTTCCGGCTGCCCGTGCGCTGACTCGTCCAGACGAGCATCGGCCTCGAGCTGACAAACGCGATCCCGTGGCTGCCAACGATCGTCGCGCCTGCGATCTCGAACGACCTGGCCTCGAACTCCCGGATAGCCGCAGGGTTCGCGGCGCGGTTGGACCCGACGCGCCTGCCCGGACCGGCCTACCGCCGACGTTCGCAGTCCATCGCGAGCGGCTCCGCGATGCAGTGCCAGCTCGACGCAACTGCCACCATGCCGTGCGCCTAGACTCGCCATGCCCCGAGGCCCTTCTGCTTCGTGCACGTCATCGGGCGGGGTAAATTCGAAGCATGGGATGGACCGCGTACTATCAGCTCGTCCGTGCGCGAGTGCTGGACGAGGCCGAGCTCGCCAAGGTCGCGGCCCTCGTCCGTGCGAGCCAGGCCGAGGCGTGGGACGGCGAGCCGTTCGGGCTCGAGGTCACGAGTGTAGCCGCGCCGACCGGCGTCATCGCGCGCGGCTGGAACAAGCTGGCGATGGATGCGGAGTCCCTGGATGGCCACCGGCTGCTCGCGGCGCTCGACAGCCTGCAGGCGCTCGCTCCCGACGGCATCGTGAACGCCGTCGATGACTTCGAGACGCTCGGCTGGTCGGGGACCAACTTCGAGCTCGGCGCGGGTACCAGGCGGCCGCTCGTCGCCGATGAAGGTGGCGTATGGGAGTCCGTGCTGGTCCAGGTGCCGCCGCCACTCGCACGAGTGGAAGCGGCGACCGGGGGAGAGTCCATCGAGCCCAGCGTGCGCATCCTTGCCGCGCTCCGGGCATTGACGTCGCGAGAGGTGGAGCCGGCGCCGTTCGTCGCGATGCTCGCTGCGGCGCCGCCGGAGTTGGTCGCGCGCGTCGGGCTCGAGCATTACCAGGAGCTGCAGCACGGCTACCACGCGCGTGGCGCCATCGGTCATGCTCTGGACGCCGCGAGCGACCCAGGTCCGCTGGTGCCCGCATTCCTCGACGCCTGGGAGACGCCCGTCGGCACGTACTACTACGGAGACTTTCCATTTCACGGGGCGAGCGGTGGGCGGCTCGCGGCAGTGGCCGCGGTCCGCGACCGGCTCATCGCGGATCTCACGGACCTGGAGGAGGGCCGCGCCACGTCGGAGCTGGAGCAACGCCGGGCCGAGCAGGCGGCCGTGCTGCTCGGGCAGTCACGCGATCCCGTTGCGCTGCGACGGCTCGCCGCGACCGTGATGCGCTGGCGGACCGAACCGCCGCCGTTCGCGGTCGAGCAGCGCGGTGTCCTGCCTGCGCTCGCGAGCCTGGCGGCTGCGGAAGATCCGCAGTGGGTGCCGACCACGTTGCTCGCGACTCACGGCGCGACCGGCGCGTACCAGAGCACGCGCAAGGCGATCCGGCACTCGCTCGTGGCGCGCCCCGAGCTGGCGGGGCCGCTCGTGCGCGCGCTCCTCGAGAGTGGAACGGGCATCTCCGGGGCGCTCGAAGCGGTCCGGCACGCCGGGGCAGCGGCCGCCGCTCTCGCGGATGCTGTCACGCCGTACCTCGAATATCCGAGCTGCGACGTGCGCAACGAAGCGCGCGGGGCGCTCGCGGCGATTGCGGGTCTCGAGGTGCAGTACGCGAGAGGCGAGGATCTCGGCGATCCGGAGGCCCGCGTGCTGCATCGCGACCGCGACGTGCGCGCCGCTGCGCTGCGGACGGTGCACGATGAAAATGACCGCTCGTGGTTCGTGGCGCTCGTTCACGGCGAGCGGGTCGATGCGGTGCTGCGCGCTCCGATCGCCGACACCTTCTTGCCATTCTCCTGGCACTCCTGGGGCGACATCGTGCCGGAGTCGGTCGCAAGCATGAGCTACGAGCAGAAGCTCGCGTGGGCCGCCGGTGCGGGTGCCGAGACACTGGGCCCGCAGCGGGTGTGGCTCGCAGTGGCGGACGCGGCTGCGTTGCCTTCGGCAAGGTTACAGGCCGCATTCCCTCCGCCTACGATCGAGCTCGCCGCGAGCGTCCGTGCCCAGCTTGCCGCACTCGAAGCTGCGGCGTTCGCGGCGACCTGACGCGCTGACATCGAGGCCTTCGCACGAACCGCACCCGGCCTACGAAGACGGCCGACA
>JAYSYE010000519.1:0-3474 GCA_043716635.1 Deltaproteobacteria bacterium
GCATCCGGCGCCAGCGCACCCGCGAGGCCGTCCTCGTCGAACAGCTCGACGACGCGCACGCAGTCGAGCAGCGGATTGGCGGCGAGCACGGGGTCGAGAAACCCGCACAGCCCGAGCGGCCACACGCAGAACGGCGCGATGGCGCCGCGGCCGGCAGAGCGGAAGGCAACGACCGGCACCTCCGCCGCGAGTGCCGTCGCGATCGAGGTGGCCGAGAGGTTCGCGGTGAGCAGCGCGTCGGCCGCGCCCACGAGCTGCTGGAACGCGCGCGGGGGCAGGGCAGCCAGGTGCCGGTACGTCGCGCTCGGCGCCGCCCACGCGACCGGACCGACATGGACGAGCGTCGCGCCCGATCGAGCCACGTGGGCCAGCACGAGAGGCGGCACGGCGAGCGCCGACGCCAGCGCCATCGCGTCCTGCTGGTGCGCCGGCTCCTGCCAGCTCGCGGTCGGCATCACGAGCACGCGGGTCGCGGACTCGATCCCGAGCTCCGCACGGACGGCGGCGCGCGCCGCTGGCGTCAGCGGACCACTCGCGGGCCACGCGTCGTATGCGCTCGCCGCGCTCGGGCGGGCGAACGGGACCGGCACGAGCCGTGGCAGCTCGAGCACGTCGGGCTGCAGGGGCATGCGCAGCGATCCGACATCGTAGATTCGCGAGGACTCGGCCAGGTTCCACAGGTCGAGCGCCACGACGCGGGGATGGAGCTCACGCAGCGAGCCGAAGCGAAAGCCGCGCGCCCCGTACGCGAGCGCGAAGGCGGTGAGATCCACGAGGCACACGCTGTCGTACGTGTCCTGGGCGACGAGCTCGGCAAGGATCTCGTCGAGCATCGTCATGCCGAAGCGAGCGAGGATGCCGCAGCGGATCGGCGCCCCCGCGAGCACCCCTTGCACCTCGGCGGGTGCGACGAATGAGACGCGGTCCCCGGCGACCACGAGGGCTTCGGCCACCCGCCGGGCCTGCAGCATCTCGCCAAATGCCATCGGCACGACGCACACGAACAGGTGGTGACGCGCCATCGTGCACATCTTGACATCGGATGCCCACGCCAGTGACGGTGCTGCATGCAGCTGGTCATCCCGGGGCTGGTCGACCTGCCGCGCTGCCAGGTCGGCGGCGTCATCACCTACCGGCTTTCGCCGCGCGCCGAGCTGCACGTCCATGCGCTCGTGCCGCTGCCGGTCGATCGCGCGAGCTGGGGGATGGACGTCGTCCTGACCGACACCCTGACGGGAAGCGTGAAGGTCGCGCAGGTGTTCCAGAAGCATACCGAGCTCGGCTGGCCGGCCACCATCGCGGCCAGCGAGCTCGTCGATCCGTCGACGGCCGCCGTCCTCGAGCTGCGCTTGCACGTGTTGTACGAGTTTCTCGACGTCGGCGGAGTCGTCGTGATCCGCGCCACCGACCTCGCAGAGTTCACGGCTGCCTGCGACTTCATGCAGCCGCTGTTCGTGCACGCCCAGCCGGACTTCGGCGCCGGCGAGGTGCCCGCGCTCGCCCTGGTCTGGGCGGGCCTGTAGCTCCGTGGACCTCGCCATCCTCTCGAAGTGGTCGCGGCGCTGGGTCGCCGATGGCGTCGTGCTCGCGGCCCCGGCGCCGGGCGGCGAGTGGCTGCGCGTACGCACCCAGCAGCGTCCGGTGCGACCCTTTCGCGAGCTGGTCGGGGACTCGCCGCTCGGCGCGCTCGAGCGCTTCGCGACGGCCGAGGGCGAACAGGCGGGGTTCATCCTCGCGCGCGAGCCGACCGAGCTCCGCGCGTTCGCGATGATCGTCGGCGATGACAGCTACGCGTTCGTCGAGGGGCGCGCCGGACTTGCGCGCGAGAGCTGGCTCTGCGACCTCGTCCGCACCGTTGCGCGCTGTTACCCGCTCGGGCTCGGCGCGCCTCGCCGCCGCCGCTACCTGTACCAGCCGCCGTACGACTTCCAGGGCCTCCAGCGTCCGGGCTGCGTGTGCTGGCTCAACGCCGAGTTCCCCCGCGTCTCGGGTCGGATCACCGTGTACGACGCACGCCCGCTCAAGTGGTTCGTGCCGGGCGCGGTCGATCGCTTCCTGTTCATCGACGAGAATCCGTTCGCGCACCGCGATCCACCGATCGCGCCCGTGTACATGACCATCCGCCCCGGCCTCGCGGGCTGGTCGACCCGGGTGGAGGGCCGCGAGCTCGACGGGACGCCGATCGGCATGGTGAAGACGATCCTGCAGGACGCGACCTACTACTACGCCGTGCAGCTCGATGCCCGCATCGCCGAGTGGGACCTGTTCGCTCCGGCCTACGAGGCGGTCCTCGCGAGCATCGAGGCGCTGCCGAAGGTCGAGCTCAATCGCTCGGTGAACGCGCTCCTGCACTGGACGGATTGACAGCGGGGAGCGCGAGCGCCGCGACGAGGCGATCGAAGTGAAGGGCGAGCGCTGCGCGATCGATCGCCAGCGCAGCGCGCATGCGTGACGCGAGGATCGCGCGCTGCCCGAGCGCCAGCTCGAGTCGCGCCGCCACGCGCCCTCCGAGGAAGGGCGACAGGTAAGCCGCCTCCAGCTCCCGGTCGATCACGAGCTCGCGGAGCTTGCTCGTGGCCGTGGTATCCGCGAGGTACTCGTCGCACGCGAGGAACGGGACGCCCTGTGCGTAGGCGGCCATCGCCGCATGTAGCCGCGCACAGATCGCGAGATCGAAGGTGCCGACGAGCTGCCACGTGGCGGTGGCGTCCAGGTCGAGGCCGACGAGGCGAGCGTGCGGCATCGCGGCGGCGGCGCGGCGGGCGAGCTCGACATCCCCGTACACCCGTCCGAACGGATGGACGACGAGCTCGATGAGACCTGCGGCGGCCCGACGCTCCAGGTCGCCGAGCAGCTCGGCGTAGAAGGCGCCGGCGCGGGGATCGAGCAGCGCATTGCCCACCGACAGTCCGACCAGCGGACGCTCGGTCCGCCGAGCGACGGCGCGCGCCACCCCGGGATCGAGCGGGGCCTCGAACATCAGCGCGGGATCCGGCACGACGTGGAGCGCGCCCGCATAGCCCGCGTGGCGAACGAGCCGCGCCGTCGTGGTGTTCCGCACGCTCGCGTAGCGGAGTCCGGCCGCGGCCGCGCCCACACGCGCATAGAAGGACGCGAGCGCCGGGTCGAACGCGGGCGTCGATTGCGAGCACACCGCATTCCAGGCCGTGGGCACGCGCGACGGCGCGACGAACGGCCCGAATCCCGGCAGTGGCATCAGGATGCCTCCGCCCCCGACGACGAGGGCATCGAGGCCGGCCGCGAAGTCGCCCTCGAGATCGCCCGGCGGGACACGCTGGAGCCCGGTCCAGTCGTGGTGCCAGATCGTCCCGGGCAGCTCGACCGCGAGCACCACCTCGTCACAGTCGACGCGCGCGCGCACCGCCTGCCGCGTCGCCAGGCCGACGATGACGTCACCCGCGTTGGCGATCGAGTACGATCCGAGGAAGCCGATCCTCGGCACGGCGCGAGCTG
>JAYSYE010000520.1:0-3474 GCA_043716635.1 Deltaproteobacteria bacterium
CGCGCAACGCGTCGGCGTCGCGATCACGATCGTCCTCGACCTCGTCCACGTACTCGAATACCTGTGGCACGCCGCCTACGCGTTCGAGAGCGCGGGGACCGCACTCGAACGATCCGGACAGCGCGTCCGAACCCAACCTCGCGGAATCGATCAGGTTTTTCTCGTCGCAGAAGATCTGCACCCGATCGTGATGAGCGCGCAGGTTGTCCATGACGATGATATCGCCAGGAGCCAGTTTGGGCAGCAGATAGGTCCGCATCCAAGCGACGAACCGGTCCCCATTCGCGGTTGCGTACATGCTGGTGAGCACGACCCAGCCGGACAGCCGGATCGCGCCGAGCAAGGTCAGGTTGGTTCAACAGTTCATCGGAATCCGATCGATCAATTCGCACCCGCGCCGGACCCAAGCATGGCTGCGGCTCATGGATAGGTTGAGGCCGGACTCGTCGAGAAACACGAGCCGCTCGGGCGCGATGTCACGCACCGCGGTCAGGTACGCCGCGCGCTTGGCGGCGACGTCCGGTCGCAGACTCTCCAACGGCCGTCGGCGTTTTTTTTACGACGTACCCATGCCGCCGAAGCGCGCGCTTGATGCTTGAGACATGCACGCGTTGCCGACGTCGTCGGTAGAACTCCGCCGCGAGTTCGCCGGCGGTGGCATCGGCCACCACCGCGAGCATCGCCTCAAGGTCGGGTCCCGTGATGGCGGAAGGCCTTGTACGCCTCGACCACTCGCTCGCGAAATTCGACCGGATGAAAATCCATCCAGGGCAGCAGATCAGAAGGCGATCCACGCCGCAAGCACTGGATCAACTCAACCGAGCACTGGGCCTAGTTCGCGAGGTAGCGCTCGAACGCCTTGAAGTCGTACTTGCGGCCGAGAAAGTCGGCGACCAGGTCGGCGGCGGGCTTCGTGCCGCCGGCCGCGAGGATCGCATCGCGATACCTGTGCGTGACGGCCGGGTTCATCAGCCCCTGCTTCTGGAACGGCGTGAGCAGGTCCTTCGCGATCACGAGGCTCCACATGTACGTGTAGTACATGGACGAGTAGCCGATGAGGTGTCCGAACGAGGTGTGGAACTTCGTGCCGTCGACGTACGCGAATGGCGTGTACTTCGCCTGCAATCGCTTCACGGTCGCGAGCTGATCGAGCTTCGCCGGATCGGTGCGGTGAAACTCGAGCGCGATCGCCGCGTAGAACATCTGCTGGAGCGTGTCGGTGCCGATGCCGAACTTGTCGGCCCGGCGCATCGCGTCCACGAGCGGCTTCGAGATCACGGTCCCGGTGCCTGGCTGCTTCGCGAAGCGCGACAGGGTCTCGTAGCTCCAGCCCCACTCCTCGAACATCTGCGACGGCGCCTCGACGAAGTCCTGCTCGGTGGCCACGCCGCTCTGCGCGATCCAGTGCTGCTGCCCGCCGAGCACGTGGTGCATCAGGTGGCCGAACTCGTGGAACATGGTCACCGCATCGCCATGGTCCATGAGCTGACTGCCCGTCGGGAGGTTGCACACGAGCGCGCCCTCGGGGAGCTGCTTGCCCGCCACGCCCGACTGGATCGAGAACTGCGCCGCGTGCTTGTACTTGTCGGCGCGCGGATGCATGTCGAGGTAGATGCGGCCGAGCTTCGTGGTGCCGCGCACGACATCGTAGACCTCGACATCGGGGTGCCACGGCTTCGGATCCTGCGCGTCCGTCACGCGCTGGTACTGGATGTCGTACATCTCGGCCGTGATCGCGAGCAGGCCGGCGAGCGTCTGGTCGTACGGAAAATACTTGCGCACCTCGGTCTCGTCGACCGCGTACTGCTCGCGCTTGATCTGGTTCTCGAGATACGCCTTCTGCCAGTCGCCGACCGCCCTCGCCTTCGGGTCGTGCTTCTCGAGCTGCGCGAGCAGCTGCGCGTAGTCGCGCTTGCCGCGCGCCCGCGCGAGCCTCGTGATGCGCTCGATGAACGCGGCGGCGGCCTTGTCACCGCGCAGCATCTTGTCGTCGCTCTGGTACGCCGCCCAGTTCGGGAACCCGAGCAGCTTGGCCTCCTCGGCGCGGAGGGTGAGCACGCGCTGCAGCGTGGCCTCGTTGTGCGCGTCGCCGCGACTGCGGAACGCGATGTAGAGCTCCTTCCGAAGCGCGTCGTCCTCCGCGTACGTGATGAACGGGATGTAGTCGGGATAGTCGGTGGTGATCGTGACCGCCCCCTTCGCGTCCGGCTTGTGATCGGCGATCCAGTCGGCGGGGAGTCCCGCGAGCCGCTTCGGATCCGTGACCACGATGCTCCGGGTGTCCTCCGCGATCGCCTTGCTGAAGGTCTGGCCGAGCGTCGTGAGCTCGTCGGCGATCGCCTGGATCCGCGCGCGGCCTGCATCGTCGAGCGCCACGCCGGCACGCCGGTAGTCGCGCAAGGTCGTCATCGCGAACCGCTGCGTGGCCGCATCGGCGGCCTTCACGTCGACGCCGGCCAGCGTCTCGTACATCACCTTGTCGAGCAGCAAGCTGGTGCTGAGCCTGGAGACCTCCGCCTCGCACGTCCGCGCGGCGTCGCGAACGGCCGCGTCGGGATGGACCTCCTCCAGGAGGCTCGCGAGCGCGGCTGCGTTCGAGAGCACCCGCGACATCTCGTTGAACGGCTCCAGCGTGTTCGCGATCGTGTGAGGTCCGGTGGTCCCCAGCAGGAGCGCCTGCTGGGTCCGCGCGTCCTCGAGCGAGCTCCGGCAGCGCGCGAGGAACGTCGTCGCCGCGTCGGGCGCCACGGGCGGACGGGAGACCGGCGCCGTGGTCGCGACGGGTGCGGGCGCGGGCGGCGAGGCCTCGATGGAGCTTGCTGCCGGCGCTGCGGGAACCTGCGGCGCGTGCGAGCCGCAGGCTGCGCACCCGAGTGTGGCGAGAGTCGCGAGGGCGGCGCGCGAGACGAGCGGGGGGCGGACGAGCGGCATGGAGGTCACCAGACGGAGCAAGAGTGGGCGGGATTCATCGGCGTGCCCGGGGCACACTGAAATGCTGCGGCGAACTCGGGCAGGTTACGGAGCGCGCCGTAGACGCGAAACTTCGGGGGTGCGTGCGGGTCCGTGGTCAGCAGCTGCTGCAGCAGCGCCGGTCGTGTCTTCGCGCACCATGCCTGGCCGACTCCGAGGAAGAACTGCTGGTCCTCGGTGAAGCCGTCGGCGACATCCTGCAGCGGCGCGCCCGTGCGCAGCGTGCGGTAGGCGCGCCATGCAATCTTTACCCCGCCGAGGTCCGCGATGTTCTCGCCGAGGGTCAGGCGCCCGTCGACGAACTGCTTCGGCGCGGCTTCGAAGGTCGAGTACTGATCGGCGACGCACGTGGTAGCGGCCCCGAACGCCTGGGTGTCCGCAGGCGTCCACCACGTGGCGAGGTTGCCAGCCGCGTCGAACTGCGCCCCCTCGTCGTCGAGCGCGTGCGTGAGCTCGTGGCCGATCACCATGCCCAGGCCACCGAGGTTCGCGGCCACGGAGCGG
>JAYSYE010000053.1:0-2416 GCA_043716635.1 Deltaproteobacteria bacterium
TCACGTGCGAGCTCACGGCAAGTCCCCCGGTGCCGGATGCGGTGACGGACGCCACGCCGGTGCTGGACGGACCGGGCGACGCCGCAGGGTTCACGGACGCCGCCCCGGACGCCCCGCCATTGCAGCCCGACGTCGTGCTGGTCCAGCAGGTGACGGCGCATGGCCAGAGTGCCGACACGCTGACCGCGGTCCTCCCGATGCCACCTCGCTCCGGCGACGTGCTCGTGATGGTCGGGGGCATGCCGTCGAACGCGCTCCAGTCGGTCACGGGCGGCGGCGCGACGTGGACCCGGGCCGCGCTGTCGACCCACTTCTTGAACATCGAGGTGTGGTTCGGCGTCACCGACGGCTCGGGTGCTGCCGTGACGATCTCGCTGCCTGGCTCCGCATCCCCGCCCACGATGTGGGTGGGCGAGTGGAGCGGCCTGGCGACCCCGGTGGTGCTCGACGGCGCGACCGTCCTGCCCGGAACGACCAGTCCCGCGTCCGCCGGGACCGTCACGACCGGCTCGGCCGGCGACCTCGTCCTGTTCGCGGTCGCCGATGGCAGCCCGAACTCGTTCGGCAATCCCATCCCGGGCGGGTGGACCGCCACGATTCCGATCGCCTCGGCCACCACGTATCAGAGCGTCTGGTTCCGAGTAGATGGCCCGGGGAAGGTCGAATCACCGCGGGTGTCGGAGACCTCTCATCAGTGGGATGCCGCCATGGTCGCGTTCAGGCGGTCCGCCGCACAGTGACGTGACCGCTCACACCCGCTGATCGGGGAGCTTGCCCGAGCGCACGCGCGCGCCGGGCGCGACTACGGGGCCGCCTCGTCGCCCTGGGCGCGCTGCTTCCGCACCGCGACGATCGCGTCGAGGTCGCGCTTTCCGAGCTCTCGGGTCACCACGAGCACGGCCACGTAGACCGCGGCGACGACGACGGCCTCGACGAGCGTCATGACCTTGCCGTGGAAGTGCAGGACGTGACCAACCCCCATGCCGGCGCCCACGGCCAGGGCGACTCGGAGCACCGAGAGGAGCGGCAGGAACCCGCCGAACTGCGCCCGGAGCACCAGCGAGCACGCGATCGCGCCCACGAGCATCGAGCCGCCCGTGACCGCGCCCGCGACGGCGAGCACGTGGCCGGAGTCGGCGGCGAGGGGGATCGCGATGTAGTTGCCCACGATCGCGATGGCGAGCGTCCCACCGGCGAGATACTGCGCGATGCGCGACCGGCCCGCGCCATTGAGGATCGTGCCCGCGATCGCGATCAGCGAGAATGCGACGTTGCCGAGCGCGAGGGCGGGCAGCGCGGCGCCGCCGAGCGCGACGAAGTCCGGTGCGTACATGAGCCCGAGGACGTCACCGGGGTTGGCCGCCATCACGACCGCGATCGCGGCGCCCGCCATCAGCGTGTAGCGTGCGGTGACCTCGACGTAGCGACGCGTCGTCTCGCGGTCGTTCGTGAACGTCGAGCGCGAGACGAGCGGGAACGCCACGAACGTCGCCGCGAGCACGATCTGGTAGGAGAGCCGGGCGAGGTTCTGGACGGCCGCGTAGTACCCGACCTGGATGTCGGCGAGCGCGCTGACATCCGGGTGGTAGCCACTGACCCGCGGCAGCCACGGCAGCACGCGGGTGACGGACGACGTGAGGTCGGTGAGGTGCGCCGCGTAGTGCTCGCTCATCAGCCGCTTGAGGAGGAACGAGTCGACAGACATCAGCGCGTTGAACAGGACGAGGTAGATCGCGACCGCGACGAAGAACTTGATCATCGGCGCGACCGGCAGCCGATCGCCCGCGGCGATCCGACCCGGCGTGCCGACCCAGAGGATCGCGAGCACGAGGATGAAGGCCACCGCCGCGACCCAGCCCGCGATCACGCCGATCACGCCCGCGCCGAGCACGGCCATGCCGATCAGGGCGATGGCGCGGATCGTCGCAAACACGACCGAGAGGCCCGCTTGCTTGCCGAACTGGTGCATGCCGTTCGCGGCGCCGACGAACACCGCGTAGAACGCGTACCCGGCGATGATGAGGCCAGCGAGCATGAGCGGCGCGGTCTTGCTCGGGTCGTGCATTCCCCACGCGACCAGCGGGGCGGCGGCGATGAACGCGACCGCGATGCCGAGCCCGAGGCGCACCTGCATGCGCAGCCCCGCGTGCTGGACCGCGCGCGCCCTGTCGGGCTCCTGCGCCGCGAACTTCGAGACCGTCTGCATCGTGCCCGTGACGACGACGTTGTTGAACAGCGAGGCGATCTGGTTGACGAGCGAGTACGCACCGAACAGGGCGCGCGACATCACGGCCGGCAGCCCGAACTGGATCGCGATGCCCGCGAAGATGAAGTAGATGTTGCCCGCGACGAGCGCCAGGACGCCGCGCCGTACGTTGCCGGGCGTTGGTTCGCTCACCTCGTGCGGCTATCACGC
>JAYSYE010000521.1:0-3473 GCA_043716635.1 Deltaproteobacteria bacterium
CGGCGCAGGCTTACCTGGGCTAATCGCCGAAAGCCCCTTCATCGCGGCGGGCGCGGGCGCGGCGGGCTCCGGCGCGGCGGGCTCCGGGGCGGGCGCGGACGCGAGAGCCGAGATCTGAGGCTCGAGTGGGTCGCCGTCGGTCAAGGCCTGCGATGTGGTGGTATCACGTCCGTCGATCCGGTGGGCAGCGCGCGCGAAGCCGAGGACGGCATGGACGTCGGGTCTGCGGACGGCGAGCGCGCGGGTGGTGCGCGCGCCCCGACGGTCAGCTCGGGCGCGCGGTCCCGCTGGCGCCGGTGGGCTCGCGACTGGGGCTGGCTCGTGGGGATCGCGGTCGCGTACCTGTACGTGTTCCCGTACTTTCCGAAGATCACGAGCGCCAACGAGCTGCCGCGCGTCTATCTCGTGAAGGCGATCGCGGACGAGCACAGCTTCGCGATCGATCGCGGGGTGGCCCGGTGGGGCGGCACGGCCGACGTCTCGCCGTCGGCGGGCCATCAGTACTCCAACAAGGCACCGGGCTCGTCCATGCTCGCGGCCCCGCCGTACTGGATCGCGAGCCGTCTCGGCGGACCGCCCTCGCTCGCGACGGCGATGTGGATCGCACGGGTGTTCGCGGGGATCGTGCCGGCGCTCGCATTCCTGGCGCTGCTCGCGCGGTTCCTGTCGAGGTATGCGCCCGATCCCGCGGTGCGCCGGCTGGTGCTCGTCGCGTACGGGCTCGGCTCCCTCGCGATGACGTACTCGATCCTGTTCTACTCGCACCAGCTCGGGGCAGTGTGCGTCGCGAGCGCGTGGATCGTCGCGCTCGACGTCGCCGACGGCAAGCGCCCGCTGCGCGCGATGGCGATCGCAGGCGCCCTCGCAGGCGCAGCGCCTCTGGTCGACTATCAGGCGCTGTTCGCCGCGGTGCCCGTCGCGATCCACGTGACGGTCCGGCTGGCCCGCGCGCTGCCGAGGGCCCGGCTCGGGCGCGCGATCGCGCTCGCGACCGTCGGCGCGCTCGTCCCGATCACGATCCTGCTCGCCTATCACGCGGCATGCTTCGGCAGCCCGTGGCGCACCGGCTACAACGCGTCGACGACGTTCGCGATGTATCACCAGCACGGCTTCCTCGGCATCACGGCCCTGCGCTGGGAGGCGCTCGTCGGGTCGCTCGTTCACCTCGATAACGGGCTGGTCGCGCTGTCGCCGTGGTGGCTGCTTGCCCTCCCGGGCACGTGGGTGCTCGTGCGGATCGGCGAGCGCGGCACGGCCCTGGTCGGGGCGGCGGTCGCGGTGATCTACGTGCTCTTCATCTCGTCGATCAACTTCTGGCGTGGCGGCTGGGGCGTCGGGCCGCGCTACATCGCTGCGATGCTCCCGTTCCTGCTGCCGGCCGTCTGCGCCTCGCTGCAGTGGCTCGCGGATGCACGCGCTCGTACGCGGTGGGCGCTGCCTGCGCTCGGCGTCGCTGCAGGCACGATCGTCGTCGGCGTCGTGATCTACTCGCTGTCGTCCGCGACGTTCCCGTACTGGCCCGACTCGCTGCACCACCCCCTCTACGAGATCACGTTCCGGCTTCTCCGCGATGGTCTCGCCGCGCCCAGCCTCGGTTCCGCGCTGGGTGTCCCCGGCGTCGCCGGCATCGTCCCGTACCTCCTCGTCGTCGCGGCCGTGCTCGGGGTCGCGCTCCACCGCGCCTGCGGCAGTCGCGGCGCCGTCCTCGCCCTCGCCACCGGGCTCACAGTCCTCGCCCTCAGCCGCCTCGCCCCTCACGGCGGTCGCGAGCCCGACCGCGCCTACGCATTCGTCCGCGCCGCTGTCCTCCAGGGAGCAGCGTCGACGATGACCGCGATCCCCGCGCGCTGATCGCCACGGTCGCCTCGCCTGCGCGAGCGCCGCTCGTGTGCCGGCGCGCGGGCCGTGTTACGAGCACGGCGTGCAAGCGACCTTCGTATCGAGGCCCGTGACGACGCGGTGGTCCGGGGCGCTCGTCCTGGCGGTGGGCGCTGCACTCACCACGGTCGGATGCCGTGACCATGCCCGCCCGACCGCCGAGCTGGATCGGGGCTCCGCCGGCTCGACCGCGGGTCCACATGACGCGGCGGTCGGCGGCGCCGTCGCCGGCTCTGATCCAATGGATCCCGTCGACGGCGGCGCTCTGACGGGCGCCGCGCTCGCGCAGGTCGAGCCGTTCGCAGGCGCCGGCTCGGCCACGAAGCAGGTGCTCGAGGCGCTGGACCAGAAGTGCACGGCGCACGACCTGGAGTCGTGCAGAAACCTCGCGGTGCTCTACAGCGAGGGCCTGGGTGTGACCCCGGATCGCACGCGCGCAGCGGAGCTGTTCGGGCGAGCGTGCGATGGCTCGAACCTCGCGGCCTGTAACGCACTCGCGCTCGCACGCGCCGAAGGCAGTGGCATCCCCCGCGACGCGGCGTCGGCAGTTCCCCTGTTCGAGAAGGCGTGCGACGGGGGCTACGGGCTGGCGTGTCGCAACCTCGGCCTCCTGCTGCGCGATGGTCGAGGCATCGAGGCCGACCTCGGGCGCGCGGCCAAGGTGCTCGACCGCGCATGCTCGCTCGGGGCGCCGTTCGCGTGCACGAACGCCGGCGACCTCGACGCCTCGCTGGCACCCAAGGCGCTCGACCCGGCAACGACCTACAAGGCGATGGTCGCGCACTACACCCGTGGCTGCGCCGCGAACGAGGGCACGGCGTGCCGGCAGGTCGCGAACGCGTACCTCCGCGGGACCGGACTGCCCAGGTCCGAGGCCGCGGCGGGAGTCTGGCTGGGGAGGGCGTGCGCTGCGATGGATGCGGTCGCTTGCAAGGCGATCGGCCGGCCGGCGCCGAGCGGGACGGCGGGGCAGGGCTCGGGCGGCGGATCTGCCGGCGGCTCCGCCCGTGGGACCGCGTCGGGGGCCAGGCCTTTGTCGGTGCCGTGACCGGCCCGACCTCGCGGCGTAGCACCCAGAGATCCGTCTCCCTACGGGTTCGTCGCAGAGGTTTTTTTCCTTTTCTCGGCGCGCGGGCACGTACCGCAGCTCACTAATTGAATTCCAGAGACCACGTAGGTCGTGGAGATCCTGCGCTCGGAGTTCTTCCGTGAACCGCAAGTCCTCACAGTTGCGCGCGAACACCCACAGCGACATGACTGCGCGCCGTGACTACAACGTGCGGCATGGCTCGCACGTATTTCCTCGCGCTCGTTCTCGTCGCTGCCTGCACTGCGGGCAGCGTGGACCCGGGCCAGAACTACAGCGGCCCGCCTGCACCCCATGACACCACGGATGGCACCGACGCCGGCGGGGGGACCGGCAGCGGTAGCGGCAGCGATACCGGCGGCGGAAGCGACACGGGCAGCGGCGGCGGTAGCGACACCGGCACGGGTGGCGGTGGTGGTGGTGGTGGCGGTGGCACGGCCGGGGCCGGCCCGTACTTCACGCAGCCGATGTTCTTCAACCGCGACGTCTCCGTACTGCCGAAGGCCGC
>JAYSYE010000522.1:0-3471 GCA_043716635.1 Deltaproteobacteria bacterium
TCGCGGTCGCGGTCGCGGTCGCGGTCGCGGTCGCGGTCGAGCCATGGAGTGGGCTCGGGCGCACTGTGCGCCGAGGCGTATCACTCGCGTCACGGCGAAACCCACCTCACATCGAATGGCGAAGCGGCCGACGCGTTAGCATGACCTGTGCTCCACGAGTTTTTGCGTGCAAACCGTGACGAGCTCGTAGGGCGCTGCCGAGTCAAGGTGGCGCAGCGCCCCGGCGCCGAGCCGACCCGGTCCGAGCTCGAGTTCGGAATCCCGGCCTTCCTCGACCAGCTGATCGCCATGCTGAACGCGGAGCAACTCGACGCCACCAGCGCGACGACCGCTCGGCTGAATGCGGACATCGGCCGGACTGCGGAGAAACACGGTGGCGACTTGCTGTCGAAGGGTTTCACCGTCGACCAGGTCGTTCACGACTACGGCGATCTGTGCCAGTCCCTCACCGAGCTCGCGCACGAGCTGCGCGCTCCGATCTCGGTCGACGAATTTCACACGTTCAATCGCTGCCTCGACCAGGCGATCGCCGACTCGGTCACCGAGTTCGCGCGCCGGCGCGACCGGGCGATCTCCGACGAGAGCGCGGCCACGATGAACGAGCGCCTCGGCTACCTCGCGCACGAGATGCGCAATCTCCTCAACGCGGCGACGCTGGCGTTCCACGCGATCAAGGTCGGTAACGTCGCGATCTCGGGCGCGACCGGCTCGGTGCTCGAGCGGAGCCTCGCCGCACTGCGCGTGCTGGTGGATCAATCGCTCGCCGATGTGCGGCTGACCGCTGGGCTCAAGGTACGGCGAGAATCGGTCGCGGTCGACGAGTTGCTCGTCGAGTCGCACGCCGCGGCTTCGCTGGAAGCGAGCGACCGCGGCCTCACATTCCGCACGAGCAGCGAGCCGGGGCTCGTCATCGACGCCGACCGCCAGATGGTGTCGTCGGCGATCGCGAATCTCGTCCAGAACGCGTTCAAGTTCACGCACCCGCGGACGCGGGTCTCGCTGATCGCGCGGGCCGCCGCCGATCGCGTGTTGATCGAGGTCGAGGACCACTGCGGTGGCATCGCGGAGACCACGCGCGAGCGGCTGTTCCGCCCGTTCGAGCAGGACAGCTTCGACCGTAGTGGCATCGGGCTCGGGCTCTCCATCAGCCGGCGTGCCATCGAAGCCAATGGCGGCACGCTCGACGTCCGCAACCACGGCGACCATGGCTGTATCTTCACGATCGATCTCCCCCGCGGGGCCAAGCTGACGGTCGACTCCGGTTCCTGAGCCGTCGTGACCGCGCCACGTCACCGGTCCGCGCGGTGGGGGCGGCTACAGCGCGGCGAGCGGCGTCATGCGGAGCAGCATCGGGATGACCTTCCCCGACGTCACGATCTGCATGTGCTGGTACTGAGAGTGAACGTAGAGCAGCTTGGCGCGCCGCTCGCGCTTGGAGAACTCGCCGAGCGAGGCCGGGAACTTCTCGCGCGCGACCGCGAACTTGTACTGCTGCGCGAAGTCGCGCGACTTCGCCGCCGTCGCGGCCGCGACCACGATCAGCTTGTGATCGTCGGCGCGCTTGCCACTCGCGATGAAGTCCTCGAACTGCTTCTGCCCGCCGTACATCGCATCGAGGAGGATGATCTCGCTGACCGCCTTGTGGTCGATCCACTTCATGACGGTGCGGAACGCGCCGGAGTGGCCCATCACGATCGTGGGGCCGTCCGGAAGGTGGATGTTCGCGAGCGTGATCGCCTTGCGCAGATCGGTCAGCGCGGGCCAGCTGACCTCCTCGTCGTTGCCCGACGGGGCATCGGGGACGACGAACATCGCATTCTGCTTGCTCGCCTTGAACTGCCGCGCGAGGCCGTACTCCTTCCACGCCTGGTCGGCATCGACGTAGTACCCGTGCACGTAGACCACCACGCCTGCGGTCGCGCGGTCGTAGCCGGGGGGCACCCACACGTGCACCGCGCCCTGCTCGGTCTTGATGCGCCAGTGCTTGCCGCCCGCGACCTCGTCCTCGGACTTCTGCAGGCGCCCGGTCTCGGGGTCGACGGTGGCCGCGACCGACTTCCGGCGCGGTTTGATGACCGGCCGCGGCACCGGCCCCCGCGCCGGCACGGCGGGATCGAGGCTCGGGTTTGTCGTCGGGTTGGGCGCGGGGTCCGGCGCCGGGTTGGCGGCCGGATCGAGGGTCGGCGCCGGGGTCGGGGATGGCGCCGGGGCGGGCTCCGGCACCACGACGGGCGGGGTCGCCGTGGCCGCCGCCGGGTCTGCCGCGCGCGTCGCCTGATCGTCGGCTTGCACGAGCCCGCCCGCGGCGAGCGCGAGCACGGTCACGAGCGCGGCGGCGAGCTTCACGGGATGGTCACGGTCTCGGGGCCGGGCTCGCGACCGGCTTCGGAGCGGGCTTCGGAGCCGCCGGCGCCGTCGCGGGCGCCCCATCTGCCAGCTTCGTGATCATCAGGTGGAGATGCTTCTCGCTGTCGGGGTAGCCGTACCGGAACGGCAGTTTGCGCGACGGCTGCTTGGCCCACATCGCGACCATGTCGGCCGCGACATCGGGCGGCGCATCCGGCAGGAACGGCCCGCTGAACCGGCCGTAGGTGATCTGCTGGAAGCCTGCCTTCTTCGCCTGCTTCGGCGGGATGCCCGTGGCATCGGATGCCATCCACACCATGTTCGCGAGCAGGTAGTCGCGGATGCCGGAGAACCCGCTCGACCACAGCAGATAGCTCGCCGCCTTCGTGATCGCGACGATCTTCCCCTTCGCCTGGAGGTGCTTCTGCAGCGCCGACCCCACGAACGCCTTGTCCCCGAGGTTGGCCGCGATGTGATGGAACACCACGAGCGGCGCGTGCGGCTCGCCCACCTTGCGGAAGGCCAGCTCCATGTTCGCGTACGCCTCGGAGAAGTCTGGGTCCGTCCAGGTCCCCTGCTTCTTCTTCGCGAGGTGCTTCGCGAGCGCGTCGACATCGGCCTGCGTGACGTACCGGACGGCGCCGTCGGGCCCGAGCTGGAAGTACTTCAGGGACACCGGCTCGTAGCCCAGGGCGGCCATGCCGGTCAGGTGGAACGAGAGCTGACCGGGGATGCCGCCGCGCTCGAGGTCCTGCATGTTGTCGCTGGTCGAGTCGTTGAGCGCGAGCAGCCCCTCGACCGCCGTGCGGTACGCGGACAGCGATCCCGACAGTGCGCCCTTCTTCGCGAGCTTCGCCAGCCGCGTGGGATCCCCGGCATGCTCGAGGGAGATCGTCGTGATCTCCCGGGCATCCGGGTACGTCACGAGCGCGCTGGCGAGGTCGCCGCCGCCGAACGGGTACACGACCGTAGTCGGGATCCCCGCGGGCCGCAGCGCCGCGAAGAACGCCGAGGCCGGTGCCAGATAGTTGCTGCTGAACCGCACGTAGCGCTTCGCCATCTCGGCGCAGTGCTTGTCGACGACGGCCGCATCGAGTCCGGCCGGCACGGGATCCGTGCCCTTGC
>JAYSYE010000523.1:0-3450 GCA_043716635.1 Deltaproteobacteria bacterium
GGCAAGAGCACCACGTTCGCGGCCTCGAAGGCCGGCACGATCGTGGCGAACACCGGCGCCGTCGGCGGCATCGACGCGAAGTTCTTCGTCGGCCAGCGCGCTGACTCGTTCACGTTCGACGTGAATCGCTTCTTCCAGGTCCGCACGTTCCTCGCCCAGCGCTTCTTCGGTGGCCCGGGTGGCAAGGGTGACGCGACGGCCGGACTCGCGCCGAACTGCCGCGGCGACGCTCTCCTGACGGCGGACACGATCCCGGATGGCGATGCCGTCAACCTGTGGAACCCGCCCAGCTGCGCCCCGGACTTCGTCAAGAACCTCAATGTCACCGCGATCGTGCTGAACGTGCCGATCGCCTCGCTGGGCGGCGGCACCGTGTTCGACACGTGGTCCACCATCTCCGTGGGCGAGTAAGGAGCCAACCATGAATACCCTCAAGACTCTGTTCGCCGCGAGCACGCTCGCTGCACTCTCGCTCACGACGATGGCCTGTGGCGACGACAAGGAGACCACTGACAGCTGCCCCGTCATCGACGCCGCTGGCTCGGCCACGCCCGATGCGCCGCCGGCCGCCAAGACGTACCGCCAGGTGGAGCAGCTCGCTCGTCCGGCGATCGCCGAGGCGCTGCTGCTCAACAACGCGTACCTCGCGGGCTACAACGGCACCGCGCCGAAGTTCACGGGTGTCCCCCCCGCCACGCTCGACGCGGTCGTCGGCGAGGCGAAGACGGTCCTCAAGGCCGTCTACCTCGGCACGTGCCTCGTGAACGGCGCCGTCGGTCTCACGGCTACCACCGGCCTCAAGCCGGCCGGTATGACGTGCGCCGAGGTCGGCCCGGCCGTCTTCGAGGCGGATGGCGTGACGCTGAAGGCGACGGCCGCGGCCGGCGCGCAGGCGTACGCGGACGCCGTGTTCGGCCAGTTCGAGCCGGACGTGACGCGCATCGACACGGCCATCGCCAGCACGTATCTGTCGCTGTGCGGCGGCACCAATGCGCCGCTGCTGTGCGGTGGCCGCTACCTCACCGATGACGTCATGGACGACACGTACAACTATCTGATCGCGGGCGCCGCGATCACCCCCACCGCGCCGCTGCAGTTCCGCGCGCTCGTCAGCGACGGCGTCGCGTACTCCAAGGCGGGCTCCACGGCAGGCCAGCTCTCGACCCCCGATGCGTCGAACACGCAGCAGGGTCACCCGGACCCGCTCGCCGCGTTCCCGTACTCGGCGGCCCCGTTCTGATCAGCGTCTGACCTGACCTCCGTCGGCCGCTCGTCGCGTGATGACGAGCGCGATGCGGGATCGACCCGAGATCGAGCCGAGGCGTAGTCGCAGCCCGCGACTACGCCTTTGCTTTGTCGGCGCGCAGCGCGCGGACGAGCGAGGCCTGCCCGTCGGCGTGATAGCTCGAGCGCACGAGCGGACCCGCGACCACGTGCGTGATGCCAACGTCGCGCGCGAACGCCTCGAGCTCGGCGAACTCGGTCGGGTGCACGTAGCGCTCGATGGCGAGGTGCTGCTTGCTCGGCGCGAGGTACTGGCCGAGCGTGACGATGTCGACGCCGAGGCCGCCAAGCTCGCGGAGCACCGCCTCGACCTCCTCGCGCGTCTCGCCGAGCCCGAGCATCAGCCCGGTCTTCGTGACGGCGTCGCGCTTGCGGGCGTGCTCGAGGATTCGGTAGCTGCGGGGATAGCTGGCCTGCACGCGCACCTGCCGCGAGAGCCTCGGGACGGTCTCGAGGTTGTGCGCGAAGACGTCGGGGTCGGCATCCAGCACGATGTCGACGAGGTCCGTCTTGCCCTTGAAATCCCCGGCGAGGATCTCGAGCGTCATCGTCGGACAGGCGGCCTTGACGCGACGGATCGTCTCGGCCCAGTGGGCGGCGCCGAAATCCGCGAGGTCATCGCGATCGACGCACGTGATCACCGTGTGCTCGAGGTCGAGGCGCCCGAGCATCTCGGCCACCCGGCGCGGCTCGTCGGGATCGGCGGGGAGCGGGCGGCCGGTGGTCACGTCGCAGAAGCGGCACGAGCGCGTGCAGATGTCGCCGAGGATCATGATCGTCAGCGCGCGCCGCGTCCAGCACTCACCGATGTTCGGGCAGCTCGCGCTCTCGCACACGGTGTTCAGGTTCAGCTCCTTCACCATCGCGCGCAGCTCGAAGAACGCCGGCTTCGTGGGCAGCGTCGCGCGGATCCACTCGGGGTGCCGACGGCGCACGGGCGTGGGTGCGCCCTCTGGCAGCGCCGAGAGCGCGGACTGAGCCTCGATCACGGGCAGGTGCACGCGGCGATCGGCGTCGGACATCGTAGAGGTGATACCGCGAAAGCGGGCGCCGCACGACCGCTTCGCGAGCGCCTGCGTCGCAGTGCGCCGGTTACACGCAATCGGCGTGGCGCGTGCTCACCGCGCCCTCACCCGCGGTGTGCTGCATCGCCGCACGCGGTCGCCCTACAACGGAGGTCCATGATCTCGACTCTCGACGGGCGTCCCCGCGTGCTCGCGTTCGTAAAAGCGTGGGACCCGGCACTCCAGGTGGCCGGTGAGCTCGCGCGGATCCGGTCCGAGCTGCGGGGGCTCGGCAGCGTGATGATGGTGCTCTCGGACGCGGGCGCCTGGTCGTTCCGCCCCGACGACGAGATCGAGCGGTTCGAGCCCGGCCCCGCCACGGTGGAGGCGATGGCGGAGCGCCACGCGATCGACCGCGCATGCGACGCCGTCATCGTGCTCGACGGCGAGGGGGCGCTGCGCTTCAAGCACACGTCGACGAGCATCGACGGCGCGCTGGAGTCCACGCTCGGCGATGCGCTCGCCGCCGCCGGTGCCGCGCTCGTGTCCCGCGCGCAGGTGCTGCAGCGCCCGGGCGTGGTGGCGGCCTCGCGCCTGCTGTTCTCGCGGCGCGAGTGGGCGATCGGCAGCATCGCGGCCGGGTTCGCGGTCGCGCTGCTCGGGTGCAAGGGCAAGGGCACGAAGGAGATCCCGACCCCCGCGCCGGTGCCGTCCGCGCCCGCCGCGCCGCTGCCGACGCAGTACGCGATCACGCTGAAGATCAATGGCGTCGACAAGTCGCTCACCGTCGACGCGCGCGTGTCGGTGCTCGACGCCCTGCGCGAGCGGCTCGGCATGCCGGGCACGAAGAAGGGGTGCGATCACGGCCAGTGCGGCGCGTGCACGGTGCACCTCGACGGGCGCGCCGTGAATTCGTGCCTGACCCTCGCCGTGATGGCGCAGGGCAAGGCGATCACCACGATCGAGGGCCTCGCCACCGGCGGCGTGCTCCATCCCGTGCAGCAGGCGTTCGTCGAGCACGACGGGTTCCAGTGCGGGTACTGCACCCCCGGGCAGATCATGAGCGCGGTCGCGCTCCTCGCCGAGGCGAAGGCGTGGCCCGCGAGCGCGCACGCGCGGGGCGCCACGCCCTACGACGACCACGACATCCGCGAGCGCATGA
>JAYSYE010000524.1:0-30906 GCA_043716635.1 Deltaproteobacteria bacterium
CGCGCGATCTCGCGGCCGAAGATCTGGCGAAACTCGAGGAGGTCGCGGATCAGCTCGGGCTTCGCGCCGGCGAGCGGAAGGAGGTGCTGGACGAGCTCGATGCCGCCTGTCTCCATGAAGTTCTGGACGCGCGTGCCGTCGCCCTGGCGGATCCGGACCAGGCCGAGGTGCTCGAGCTTCTTCAGTGCCTCGCGCAGCGACGCACGGTTGACGCGCAGGCGCTTCGAGAGCTCGCGCTCGGGCGGCAGCTTGCTACCCGGCGGATAGGTCCCTCCGAGGATGAGCCCGCGCAGCTGCTCGGCAATCTCCTCGGCGACCCGTTGCTTCTCGACCGGCTTGAGCACTCGTGGGCCTCAGCGTACCGCGGCGGTCCACGGGGTAGAAGTGCTTGAGGCCGGGTCGTTGCGCGTGCTACCCGTCCAGCATGGCACCGGCCTCGGAACCATCCGTGATCGTGCTCGAGGACGGGCAGGCGCACGACGTGTTCGAGGTGCTAGGCATCGCGGACGGGCTCGCGCGCGTGCGGTCGGCGTACCTGTTCGAGCTTGGCGAGGAGCTGGTGGTGCGCGTGACTACCAACGGGACGCCGCTCGAGATGCAGGCGCGCGTCCGCAAGCATGTTGGTAGCGGCGAGCTGCGGGTGACGGAGCTCGAGCTCGCAGCGGCCGAGCTCCCCGAGGCCCCCGCCGCCGGCACGAGCGGCCCGGTGAGGCGCGCCCGCTGATGCTGGTCGCCGAGCTCGACGAGGTCACGTACGACCTCGAGGTGGATGGCGAGACGGTGCGGCGGACGCTGCACCGCAAGGTCCTGCAGGCGCGCGGCTGGGCGACGGTGCTGATCGCGTACGAGGAGCGGGGCAGCAACGGCACCTGGAAGCCGGCGAAGCTCGCGATGATCCGCCTGCAGCACGTTCGTGAGGCCTGGAAGAAGCACGCGGCGGTGACGCTGTCCGCCGAGGATGCGAGCGAGCTCGCCGCGGCCGTGGGTGCGTGGTTTCCGCCGGGCATCGCCACCGGCGCCGCCGCTGCCGACGACGTCGAATAAATCGCTGCCGAGCGGCAGCCGCAGCCTTACTTCTTCTTCGAGCTCATCCGCGCTTCGATCACGCGGGCCTCGGACCGGGCCTCGGCATGCTGGGGTTGCATGCGGATCACCTCGGTGAAGAGCGCGAGCGCCTCCAGATCCTTGCCGAGCATGCGCTCGACTCGGCCGAGGTAGAAGCGCGCGGTCACGGCGCGAGGCGCGGTCAGCATGGCCTTGCCGAGTGAGGCGCGGGTCGTCGCCGCGATCGCCATCTTGTCGGGGGCCGCGCAGAACCGCGCCCACGCGAGGGTGGCGTGATAGTCGGCCTCGTCCGGGTTCAGCTGGATCGCGCGCTCGAGCTCGGCAATCGCCGTCGGGATCTGGTCGCGCTTCAGCGCCTGCTCGCCGAGGCGATACGCCTCCTCGCCGTCGATCACCCGGTTCGCCATCTCCTCCGCCCGCGTCTCTTCAGCGCGTACCGCGGCCGAGCCGCCGCGCTTGAGGATGCTCGTGTACTCGGCGCGCTGCTCGGGATCGTTCAGCACCGCGAACGCCGCATTCACCTCGGCAAACAGCCGCTGCGCGTTGCGATCCACGTCGGCAATGCCGAGCGACGCGAGGCGATCCGGATGCAGCTGGCGCGCGAGCGCGAAGTACGCCTTGCGCAGGGTCTCCGGCGTCGCGTCCTGGGTCACGCCCAGCAAGGCGTAGTGGTCTGGATGCTGCTCGAGCTGCCGCAGCCGGGCGCCGATCAGCGACAGGATGTCGGACGCCTGCGCGGAGTCTGCCTGGTTCTTGCGCGGCGGGGGTGGGCGCGAGGCCGTGCGTGGGCGCGTGACCGTGGGCGCGTCGAAATCGCCTCGGCGCAGCTCCGGGGGCCGCTGCGCCAGGCGCGCGGTCGGCGCGTCCACCACCGACGGCTTGCGAATCGTCGCGCCCTCGATCCCGGGATCGGCGGCGGGAACCGGCTGTCGCTTCATCGCGTTCGCGCTCATCGACGCTGGCGGCGCCGGCGCCTGGGCCACGGCCGCCGGCGCGGGGGTGGCGGCGCTCGCGATGGCCCCCTCCAGCTCGCACGCGTTGCACGACACGAGTGCGTAGAGCACCGTGTGGACCGCGCGCGGATCGAGCACGGTGGCCTCGAGGTCAGCGAGCCCCGCGCCATCGGCGAGGCGATCCAGGATGGGCTGTTCGTTCGCCGAGAACCCGTACAGTGGCAGATCCTCGATCGCCTCGGGCTTGAGCCGGAACCAGCGCCCCATCTGGGCGAGATCGGACGCGAGCCGGCCCTCCGACAGGTTGCTGCGCGCCGCGAGGTAGACGACCGTCCGGAAGTCGAGCGCCGTGCCCTCCACGACGGGCAGCGACACCCGATCGTCGACCACGAACTCGCCGCGCTCGAGCGAGAAGGTTCGCGCGGCGCGCTGCGCGACCGCCCGCCGCCGCAAGCGCATCGCATGGTCAGGCCCGAGCTTCGCGATCTCGGCGATCAGGTCCACCTCGTCGCGCGCGGGCGCCGAAGCTTGCCGACGGGCAATGTCGTTCACCTGGGTCGAGGACACGAGCCCGACCGTCAACGCGATGCGAACGGCCGCATCCGCCGCGAGCGGCGAGAGGGCGCTCACGACGGTCCCGTCGACGAACGCGACGAAGTAGTGCTTCGCGTCCGCGATGACGGTCACCTGGCCGGTGAGGCGGCGAACCGCCAGGGCTCCGAGCGTGCGGCCCCAGGGCCGATCCACCACGCTGCCGCGTGCGAGCTCCATGCGGCGCTACCTCGACCGCTTCCAGATCCGCCGCGCCACGAACACGATGGCCGCGATCGCGACCACCACCACCACCACCCCGACCGCGGTCGCGTTGCCGTGCGCGTAGCCCCACATGTGGCGACAAGGATGGAAGGCGTCGGCGCCCGAGTCAACGCGGCAACGGCGCTAGCGTTGCCCGGCCAGGCGTGGATCGCTTGGGCTCGCTCGCCCGTCCGAGGATCGCCAGGCTTGCGGTATGCTCGCCGGCGAATGAGCACTTCGTTCCCGCTCGACACGATGCGGGTCCGCTTTGCCGGTGCCACACACATCGGCCGCAAGCGCGACCACAACGAAGACTCGATCTCGCTGCCCGAGCACGAGCGCCTCGCGATCGTCGCGGATGGGATGGGTGGTCATGCCTCGGGCGAGGTCGCCAGCCGCCTCGCCGTGGAGCTGATCAACGATCACTTCACGGAGACCGCGAAGCAGCAGACGCTGACCTGGCCCTACAAGGTCGATCGCGACCTGCGCACGCACGTGAACCGGATGACGACGGCGATCATGCTCGCGAATCTCGAGATCTGGGAGCGCTCGCAGCGCGAGCAGCGCTTCAAGGGCATGGGCACGACCTGCATCGCGACCTACTTCCTCGACGACGCGATCATCGTCGGGCATGTCGGCGACAGTCGCGTGTATCGATCACGCGGCAACGAGATGACGCAGCTCACCGAGGATCACTCGCTGATCAACGACTACATTCGCATGAAGCGCGTCACGCCCGAGGAGGCCGAGAACTGGCCGCACAAGAACGTGATCGTGCGCGCGCTCGGGATGAAGGAGAGCGTCCAGGTCGACATCCTGACGGAGAAGCCCCACATCGGGGATACGATCCTGATGTGCAGCGACGGGCTGACCGGCATGCTGAAGGACGACCAGATGCAGCACATCCTCGCGATGGAGCGGGATCTGGACCGTGCCGTGGAGCGGCTGATCCAGGCCGCGAACGAAGAGGGTGGGATCGACAACATCTCGGTGGTGCTCGTGCGCGTCGAGGCGCAGTGAGGGCGGCGGGCGCGGGGTTGGTGGTCGCGGCGCTCGGTGCGGTGGTCGCGACGTTCGGGGCCGGCTGCAAGCAGCAGAAAGCGGCCCCGGCAGCCGACCCGGGCGAGGAACGCGGCGCCCCCCTTCCGACCGCGGAGATCACGCTCGGTCAGGATGCGTGCACGGCGTACGTGACCCAGGTGTGTGGGTGCGCGGCCACGGTCCCGGCAGTGGCCGAGGAGTGCAAGCTCGCGCGCTCGCTGCCCGAGGCCGTGCGCGTGACCACCGAGATCGCGGCGAGCCCGCAGTCGACGAAGCTCGACTCGGCGCATGCGCTCGACATGCTGCGCAAGACGACGGCGACCTGCATCTCGAAGACGGCGGCGCTGGCGGCCCAGGGCTGCACGCCGTGAAGGCGATGATCCTGTGCGCGGGGATGTCGACGCGGCTCGGGCCGATCGGCGCCGAGCGTCCGAAGCCGATGCTCCCGGTGTGCAACGTGCCGATCCTCGCGTACGGGATCGCGAACCTGGTCGCGCACGGGATCCGCGACATCGTGATCAACACGCACCATCGCGCGGACGTGATCGTGGCCGAGATCGGCGATGGCAGCCGGTGGGGGGCTCGCGTGGAGTACATCCACGAGGCGCAGATCCTCGGCACGGGTGGCGGGATCAAGCACGCGCTCGGGCGCCTCGATCCCGGGGGCCGCGACGAGCCGTTCGTGTCCTGCAACGGCAAGCTGATCTTCGATCTCGACGTGACGGCGCTGCTCGAGGCGTACCTTCGGGTCGGCGACAGCCTCGGCATGATGGTCGTGCGGCGCGTGTCGGACGCGCGGGCGTGGGGTGCCGTGCAGGTGGCCATCGACGAACGCGGCCCGCACGTGGTGGACGTGCTCGGCGAGGGCGAGCACATGTTCTGCGGCGTGCACGTGACCCGGCCGTCGGTGATGGCGCGCCTGCCCGACGGCGAGTGCGACTCGATCCGCCAGGGGTACTTGCCGTGGCTGCGCGGGGGCGAGCGCGTCGCGGCGTTCGAGCACGAGCATGGCTACTTCGCGGAGCACTCGACGCCGGAGCGCTACCTCGCGAGCAACTTCGCGCTGCTCGAGGCCCGGGGCGAAGCGCGGCTGCGGCATCCGCCGCAGGTACCGCTCGTGCGCGTCGCGGCCACGGCGATGGTCGATCCGACGGCGAGGATCGTCGAGCCCGTGACGATCGCGGACGACGCGGTGATCGGTGCAGGCGTCACCATCGGACCCGACGCGGTGATCGGCGCAGGCGCGACAGTGACCCGCTCGCTCGCGCGCGCGGTCGTGTGGCCCGGTGTGGTGGTGGGCGCGGACGCGACCGGGGTGCCGGTCGGCGACGCGACGCTGTTCGTGTGAGCCGGCCCGGGTCCGGGCGGACGACGAGGATCGAGCCGCTCGCGCGAGCGCACCTCGAAACGGCGACGCGCGTGCTCGCGGATGCGTGCGAATTCGACCGGGCGGCGGACGTGGCCGAGGAGAAGCTCTTCGGCGCCGCACCGCTCGGGACCGCGACCACGTTCGGCGCCTGGGAGGGCACCGAGCTGGTGGGGGTGGCGACGGTGGCCGCGGCGTGGATCCGCGTGCTCGCGGTGGAGCCATCGGTCCGCGGGCGCGGGATCGGGAGCGCGCTGCTCGCCGCGTGCGAGGCGACCGCGCTGGCCTCTGGTGAGTCGAAGCTGCGCGCGCTCGACCAGCCCGGGAACTATCTCGCGCCGGGCATCGATGCGGAGAACGTCGAGACGATCGCGTGGCTCGAGCGCCGCGGGTGGGTGCGCTCCGCAGAGCCGCGCACGAACGTGCTGATCGCGGTGCGCGACAACCCGCGGGTCTCGGCGGACCGGATCGCCGAGCTCACGCGGGCGGTGGCGGGGCGCGGCTACGAGATCCGGCGGGCGCGGCCCGACGAGACGGCGCTCCTCGGAGCCGTGGGTGCGGAGTTCGGCGGCGCGTGGCCCTTCGAGCTCGCGCGCGCGCTCGGCGAGTCCCCGGCCGGAGTCCACGTCGCGACGAACGACGGTGCGTACTGCGCGTTCGCCGCGCACGATGGCAATAACCGCGGCCTCGGCTGGTTCGGGCCGACGGGCACGTGGCCTGCGCATCGCGGCCAGGGCCTCGGCGAGGTGCTCCTGCTCGCGTGCCTGCTCGACGTCGCGGCGCGGCACTCCCACTGCGAAGTCGCCTGGATCGGCCCGCGCCCGTTCTACGACAAGGTCGCGGGGATCGCGCGCGATCGCCACTTCATCGCGCTCAGCCGCACGCTCGCGCGCTGACCGCTCGTGGCCAGCTCAGGGCGTGTGCAGGAGCAGCAGGTACTCGACGTTGCCCGCGGGTCCCGTGATCGGGGACTCGACCACGGGGCCGATGCCCCAGCCCGCCGCCGTCGCCCAGTCGCGCACCTTGTCGATCGTCGCGAGGCGGGCGCCCTCGTCGCGCACGACCCCACCACGGCCGACCGCCTCGCGGCCCGCCTCGAACTGCGGCTTCACGAGCGCGATGACGGGCTTGCCGGACGGTGGCCGCATCAGCTCGGCGACCCGCGGCAGCACGAGCGTCAGCGAGATGAACGACACGTCGATCACCGCAAGCGCGCACGGCTCGGGCACCTTCGCGAGATCCATGTTCCGCACGTTCTCGCGCTCGAGCACGACCACGCGCGCGTCCTGGCGGATCGACCACGCCAGTTGCCCGTAGCCGACGTCGATCGCGTAGACGCGCGTGGCTCCGCGCCGCAGCATCAGGTCCGTGAACCCGCCCGTGGAGGCGCCGATGTCGAGCGCGACCATGCCCGCGGGGTCGATCCCGAACGCGTCGAGGCCCTGCACGAGCTTCAGTGCCCCACGCGAGACGTAGGGGTGATCCTCGGCCTTCAGGGTGATCTCGACCAGCGGGTCGAGCATCGTGCCGGGCTTCGTCTGGGGCTGCCCGCGGACGAGCACGTCGCCCGTCATCACGAGCGCGTGCGCCCGCTCGCGGTTCGCGACGAGCCCGCGGTCCACGAGCAGCTTGTCGAGTCGGTCCTTCTTCAGCGCCATCGAACACCAGCACCTTGACAGCATTCTGCGCCGCTGATAACTAAGCGCGCACCTGGGGGCGTAGCTCAGCTGGGAGAGCGCTAGAATCGCACTCTAGAGGTCTGGGGTTCGATCCCCCACGTCTCCACCAGGTTCGAAAGGTCTCGCAGCGATGCGAGGCCTTTCTGCTTTTCGGCCGGCCGCCGGGGGCGTGCGCGAAACCGGCGAAGCAGCGCTGAACGTCAGGGCTGCGGCGGCGCGACGACGGGTTCGGCAGCTGGTGTCGCGGGCGGTATCGGCTCGGCAACTGGTACGGGTGCGGGTGCGGGTGCGGGTGCCGGTGCCGGCGCGGGTGCCGGCGCGGGTGCCGCGGGGACAGTGACCGCAGGGGCGGTGGCATCGGTGAGACGTGCGGTGAACGCCTTGCACTCGTGCTCGAACATGTCGAAGCAGCGCGCACTGATGCCCTCCGCGATCTGGAGGTAGAGCACCTCGCGGCCCCGACACGTGACGTGCAGGAACGCGTAACCCGAGCTGGGATTCGAGTCGCGGGTCGCACGACAACCCGCGGCCTCGGCCCCCGCCTCGAGCAGGCCGGTGATGTCTCGATTCTCGAGAGGAATGAACAGGGTGGTGTCCGGGCGAACGTCGCCGAACGTGAACGACGCGGCGATCCGGAATGTCGCGCCGGTGCCGCTCACGCTGCCGCCCGGGATGGTCTGCGACATATACGTCGGTCCGACGAACGCATGGAGTCCGAGCTTCCAGGTCAGGAAGTAAGTGACGTCGAGGCCGGCGAACACGCCGCCGCCCTCGCTGTCCGTCCTCTTCATGCCGCCGGCCTCCGACGATCCACTACCGCGCGCAAACCCGAGACCCAGCCGGATGCGTGCGCGATCGGTCAGCGAGAAGATGTTGAAGTCGAACCGCGAGCTCGACGCGCCGAGCTTCGCGCTGCCACCGTCAAACGTCGTGGTGTCCGACGCGTAGCCGAGCGCGAAGCGCATCCGCGTCGATCCGAAGTCGGCGCCAATGTTGAAGCCGACACTCGTCGCACCCGTGTTCGTCGAGCCGTCGATCGTCGCCGACGGCAGTGTGGTTGTGGCGACCTCGGCGTAGACGCCGAGGCAGCCGGTGAGGAACGGTAATACCAGCCAGGAGGCGCGCATGATCAAGGCCACCGTAGATGGACTGCCAAGCAGCGGGTATCGCATCACCATGCGATCCGGCGTGGTCGACGGCGCGCGTCGCCCTGCACCGACGAGCGAGCGCAAGCAGCCGGCGCTGCCGCAGTCCGCGGCGGTGCTCACCCGCATGGTCATGCGATACAGGTCCGCGGTGCGCACGACTAAGCTGGGCGACGTGCACATCGAGAGAGTTGAGTGTCGTGTCGTGAGAGCCGCGCTGTTTGCAGCGGCCATGGTTGCAACCGGCTGTGCCGGCGCGTTCGGCGGTTATGGCCCCGGTCTCAATGGAGAGGACCGCATCAGTCAGGGCTGCGCGTCGGACGGGCCCGGAACGGCGACGGCAACGTGCACCACGCGCGGCTACAACAGCGGCAAGCGATCATTCGGAGCGCAGATCGGCGCACGCGCGGGCGTGGTGTCCGGAAGTGCCGGCACGATCGGCTCGGGCACCGGGCTCGGCATCGATGCACACGCCGACTTCACGATGGCGATGGCGCGCTGGGGCGTCGGGCTCCAGTTCGGCTACTCGAACGACCACATCTTCGGCGACAACGCGCTGTTCTACTCGGGTGTGCCGATCGTGGCGTACGGTCAATTCGCACTGACGCGTCGGATCTTCGTGCACGCAGGTGGTGGCCGCGTGGTGCACGGATCGATTCGTCACAACGATATGTCCGTCGATGCGAGCGCGTGGCGTGCGGTCGCCGGTATCTCGTTTGTGTTTGCACGCAGCGCCACCCGCGATCTCACCTTGCGTCTCGAAGGGCGCGCGCAGGCAACGGGCGACTTCCAGCTGGAAGGCGTGAACACGAGTTACAGCAGCACCGGTCTCCTTGCGGAGATCGTGTGGGCCTCGTTCTGACCTGGCATCGCGTCACACTCGAGCCCGACCGGCGTGTGGAAGCCAGACTCGTACGGTCGTGGCGCTCGCCGTCGCTGGCGTCCGATGGAACGTGCCGCCGAGCTCGGTGATGCGCTCGAGGATCTGAGAATCGCGGGTCGCGTCGTCGCCCGCGCCGGCGATCTCGAACGTGAGATGCCGTCCGTCCGATGCGAGGCTCGCCGCGATGCGTGACGGCGTCGCACGGCTGCGCGCGTCGCGAATCTCATGCTGGAACGTGCGCACCACCACGAGCCGGAGCGGCGTCGCCACGCGCACGCTCGCACCGCTGGTGATCGCGACGCTCACCTGTAGCGGGCTGTCTTGCTGGATCCGTGCGGTGCCCTGCGTCAGTGTCGATGCGAGCCCGGCAATATCGTCGCCCGCCGTAGACATCGCGCCGAGTACGCCACGCAGATCGTCCAGTCCGCTGCGTGCCGCTTCTCGCACCAAGACTGCGAGCGTGCGGAGCTCGTCGGGACGATCGATGTGCGCTTCGATCAGGTCGCCATACAAGCGAACGACCGCGAACGTCGAGCCCACCGAGTCACTGAGGTCTCCGAGTAACCGCTCGCGGTCCCGTGCGGCCATCACGGCGTGGACGGATGCGAGCGCTACCTTCTGCTCGTTCCGTAGCTCTCGCCAACGTGCGCTCACCATCGCGAGGTGGCTGTAGCCCACGCCGCACAGTGCTGCGCACAGCACGGGCGCGGCGATGGTCCAGCTCGTCGCCGGTGCGTGGCCGAAGTACAATATCAACCCGAGCAGCGGCGAGACGACATGCACCAGCAGGAACGCGATGCAGGGCTCGGTCTCCTGCATCGCACCATTGAGGCACGCGTAGACGATTGGCAACATCCACAGCGGCGTGCGTGGATCGCCGGTGGCAATCGGAATCGCAACGGCGACGCCACAGTTGACGACGAGGTTGCCTGCCATCACCAGCGTCGCGCGGCGGGGCGTCGTCAGCCCGCGGCCGAGCAGGGCGCTGAACACGAACCACACCAGGTGCGAACCGATCAGCCCGAGCACGGCTGGTACGGCGATCCCGGTCGCCCGCGTGACCGCAGGTAGACACAGCACCCCGGTCAGCACGCCGACGGTGAGCAGGTGGGTCGGGATCAATCGGGGGTCGGCGCGGCCGATGTTGCTGGCGCGGTAGCTCGGCCACCACACGTAGCGGGACTCCGCGTTCACGCTCTCGCCCGTCCGGTGCGCGGCAGCGTCATGCGGATGCGAGCGCCGTGGCCGGGAGCCGTCGAGACCGTGAGCTCGCCACCGAGTTCGAAGGCACGTGCACGCATCCCGTCGAGGCCGCGACCACGTGGGACCGCCGCGGCGTCAAACCCTTTCCCGTCATCGGTGATGTCGATCCCGATCGTTGCCACATCGACCGCCACTTCGACCGTGACCTGCTTGGCGTTGCCGTGGCGCAGTGCATTGTTCAGGGACTCCTGGAACACGCGCACGAGCGCGAGACGCGACGAGCCCTCGAGCAGCTGCGTGCCGCCCCGCAGCGTCCGGATATCGATCATGATGCCGCTCGACAGGGCGGCGCGCTGTGCGTGGTCGACCATGATAGAGACGATCGCATCGAGCGCGGTCGCGTCCGGTGTGATCGCTGCGATCAACGAGGCCAGCTCGGTGCCGCCGTCGCACGCGGCATCTCGTACCATGGCAGCAATCGCCCGCAGCTCGTCGGGACGGTCGGCGTGCCGCTCGATCAGATCGCCATAGAGCCCGACGAACGCGAGGCTCGATCCGAGTCCGTCGTGGACATCCCGGGCGAGCCGCGCACGCCCATCCTCGTCGAGCCTGGCGCGCAATTCCGCGAGCAACGCGTCATTCTCGCGACGGTGACTACGCCAACCCGCACTGACCTGCGCGAGGTGATTGAACGCGACGGCGGACGCCGCGCTGCAGAGCACCGGCGCCACGACGCTCCAACCTGTATCGGCTCCGCGTGCGAGCAAGACCGGGATCGCGAGCAGCGGCATCGCCACGTGGATGAGCAAGACGCCGAGCGACGGCTCGAGCGACTGCATGCTTCCGTTGAAGCAGGCGTACATCACGGGCAGCATCCAGAGGGGCGTGCGAGGCTCTCCCCCGAGCACCGAGAAGGCGATCACGATCGAGGTGTTGAGGACGATCGTTCCCGCGAGCGCGACATGAAAGCGAGCGGCGCTCGCGGCGGATGGCCGGATCACGAACATCACGCAGACCGTCCAGAGCAGGTGGGATCCGACGAGCGCGAACACCGTTGCGGGCGGGATTCCGGTCGCGCGTGTGACGGGAGCCAGCGAGAGCACAGCCGCGACGACCCCGACGTTGATCAGGTGGCGCAGCAGGTGAGCTGGATCGCTGACCTCGACCGGCGTTGCATGGACCGACGGCCAACGCCGATAGATGGACACGTGGTTGATGGCGCGGACCGCTAAGCCAGCAGACCGCGGCGTAACGCCTCCAGCACGGCTTCCGTCTTGGAGGACACCTGGAGCTTGTCGTACACCGATCGGATGTACGTCCGGATCGTGTTCGTCGAGATGCCGAGTCTCTCGCCAACCTCGCCGTAGCTCAGGCCGCCGCGCAGCGCATCGACGACCTCGAGCTCACGCGTGGTCAACGTCCCGCGTGCCTCGAGTCCCGCGATCGGACGTGGACTTCCGCGCAGCTGCTGGAGCACGAGCTTGGCAACACCGGGCGACATGGGGGACTCGCCTGCGAGCACCTCGGCGACCGCGCGTCGAAGGCGGCCGATGTCCTCCTTGAACAAGTAACCGCAAGCGCCGGCTCGCAATGCCGCAAAGATCCGGCTCTCGGTGCTCGCGATCGAGAGCACGAGCACCGAGGTGCCGGGACACAGCGTCGATAGCTTGGCGATGACGTCGATCCCGTCGCCATCCGGGAGCCCGAGGTCGACCACCGCGATCTCGGGAATCCATTGCGCGGAGATCTCTTCGGCAGCCCGTGCACCGTGCGCGAACCGGAGCTCGAAATCCTCTTGCAGGAGGGAACGAGCCACGCCGCAAAAGCGCTGATCATCATCCACTAGCAAAACTCGTGGACGCTGCATCGTTTCGAGCCGTGGACTGTACCGGAAACACAGAGGATGGGCCGGTCGATGCGGCTTTCGGAGCGACGAACGCAGCCTGGGCTTGGCAAGAACCGAAGCGGTTGACGGAGGGCGTGCAGGCGTGTGAGCGATCTCGCCGTCGGGAGGCTCGCGGCCCGAGCAACCCCTGCCGGCGCCGCTCAGCGGCCGGGCGGCCTCGACGCGGGATCGGCACCGGCGACGTCGGGGACGTGGCTGAGGTCGAACTGGCCGATGCCTTCGAGGCTGTCTTCGATCGCCTGCAGCAACTGAGGCGCCGGCGCTTTGAGATCGACGTACCCGTCGACGATGAAGCGGCGACTGGCGGCGTCACGCACGAGGGCCCCGCTGGCGTCCCGCTTGAACCGGGGGAACCCACTGCCCTGGACGAAGAGGCGCTCGCGGAGCAGGGACGAGACCCATTCGTAGGTCGCATCGTCGTCGCAGTGGATCGTCAGGTCGCCTTCGCGGCTGATGGCGATCGTCACGGGCGGACCCGCGGGCAAGATGTCGTCTGATTTCGGTACGGCGCGCAGCTTGTACACCGGTCGGTCCTTTCATGTGGTCAGTCGTTGGCGTGGGCTCTGGCTCACGCTCGCTCTGCTGGCGCGTGAGCGCAAGCTGAACTTGCTCGGCGACCTGGGAGTCTGCGCCAACAGAACCACGACCGAGCTAGCCGGCGGTGTTCATGCCCCAGCACCACACAGTACGATCGGTGACGATCGCGCAAGCCAGCACTTCGGCGGCGGCGGCGCGGAGGTCGCGCGAGAGCACGCCCCGAACGCCCTCGGCGTCGAGCACCCGCAGCGAGCCGCCCGCAAAGCAGAACGGTCTCGCAGCGATGCGTCGCCTTTCTGCTTTGCGGGCGGCCGCGGGTGGTGAGGTATGGTCGGGCCATGAGAGCCGCCCTGGTCGTGCTGAGCGTGATGGTCGCGTGCACGCCGGCCCCGCCGGTGAGGGCGCCGCAGCCCGAGCTCACCGAGGCGCAACAGCCGCCCATGACCGCACCGGTGGTCGTGCGCGAGGCTGCGGGCGGATCCGATATCGCCCCGGGCGGGATGGTCACCTCGGCGCAGAACACGAACGTCGAGCTCGCGAGCCTGTGGCAGGACCACCGCGTCGTCCTCGTGTTCTACCGGGGCCACTGGTGCCCCTACTGCCAGCACCAGCTCGACGATCTCAACAAGCACTTCGGCGACTTCGAGCAGAAGGGCGCGACGATCGTCGCGGTGTCCGTGGACTCGATCGCCGACCAGCAGAAGATGAGCCAGAAGTTCGGACTTCGGTTCCAGCTCTACAGCGATCCGCAGCTCGCGGTGATCACGAAGTTCGGCGTCGACGACTACGCGGCCGGAATCTCCCGGCCCGCCGTCTTCGTGATCGAGAAGGGCGGCACCATCGCGTACAAGCGCGTGGGAGACCGCCCCGACGACCGCCCCACGACCGACGAGATCCTCGCCGCGATCCACTGATGCCCGCTCTCCGCGCGCGTGCGGGCTCGCCGCCCGGCGTCGTGTACACGCCGGCCGCGATCGCGGCCCCGATGGTGCGCCAGGCGCTCGCGCCACTCGTCCAGGGCCGCGATGCCGCCGCACTCCGCGCGCTGCGCGTGTGCGATCCCGCCGCGGGAGAGGGCGCGTTCCTCGTCGAGGTGGTCGCCTTCCTCGGCGCCGCGCTGCTCGCCGCGGGCGGTGCGGCGACGCTCGAGGCCGCGCGCGCGATCGTGGCCGCGGAGTGCATCACCGGCGTGGACCTCGACGCGCGCGCGCTCGCCGTGGCGCAGCAGGCGACGGGCGCACCGGCGAGCGCGTTCGTCGTCGCCGACGCGCTCACCCACGCGTGGGGCGAGCCGTTCGACGCCGTGATCGCGAACCCGCCGTATGTCCGGCAGGAGTCACTCGCGAACAAGGCCGCGCTGCAGACGTACGCGAGCTATGCGGGAGGCGCGGACCTCTACGTGTACTTCGTCGAGCTCGTACACCGCATCGTGCGCCCGGGTGGCCGCTACTGCGTCATCGTCCCGACGAAGTGGCGCACCGCAGCCTACGGGCGCGGCTTGCGGGCGTTCCTCGCGGCGCGCGCATCGATCGAGGGCATCGTCGACCTTCCCGCCGGACACTTCACCGTTCACGCGTACCCGTGCATCGTGTGGGGCACGATCGCGCCGGCGACCATGTCCACCGCGGCGCCGATTGCAGCGCACCGCGCGGCGCCACACGAGACCGTCGAGGCCGCGCTCGCCGCACCCGGGACACCGCACGAGCGGGCGCGATGGACGGCCGAGCCCTGGCACCTCGACGGCGCCGCCGAGCGCGCGCTCCTCGACCGCCTCGAGCGCGACTTTCCGCCGCTCCATGCGGTGGTGCCGGGCAAGCCCGCGCGCGGCCTCGTGACGGGGTGCAATCGCGCGTTCGTCCTCGATCGCGCGGCCCGCGATGCGTTGCTCGCCGTCGAGCCCTCGGCCGCCGCGCTGATCGAGCCGTTCGTGCGGGGGCGTGACCTCACCCGGTACGCGCCTCCGGCCGCGGAACGCTTCGTGCTGCTGGTCGAGCGCGGCCGCGACCTCGATCTCGACCGGTGGCCCCGGGTCCTCGCGCACCTCGCGGCGTTTCGCACCGCCCTCCAGCCGCGACCGTCGACGCTCGCCCCCGACGCGCCGTGGGCCGGGCGCAAGCGCGGGAACTATCGCTGGTTCGAGCTGCAGGATCCGGTCGGTCCGATGGTCCACGCGCGGACGCCGCGCATCCTCTACCAGGACATCCAGACCCAGCCGATCGCGTGCCTCGACGAAGCCGCGGCGCTCGTGCCGGACACGACCGTGTGGATGCTCCCGACGACGGACCGCTGCATCCTCGCGGTGCTGTCCTCGCCGCTCTACGCCTGGTACGCCCGCCGCCGGTTTCCGCCCGCGCTCCACGGCGCCGTCCGGCCCAAGCTGCCGTATCTGCGCGCGCTACCGGTGGCGCTCCCGACGGGCCACGCGCGTCGCGCGCTGGTCGCGCTCGTGGACGAGCGCATCGCCGCGGCGGCACCGACCGCCGCGCTCGACGCCGAGCTCGCCGAGCGCGTCGCGGCGGTCTATCGGCTGAGCGCCGCCGAGCGCGCGCTCATTGCAGCTCGAGATTCGCCGTGAAGCCCTCGAGGCCCAGCGCCTCGGCCTCGGCCCATGGATTCTCGAGCACGTCGTGCGGCATCCCCGGCTCGCGACTCACCTGCGCGATGCCCGGATACTCCGACTCGAGGGCCGCCCTCAATGCGCTGCGGCGTTCGCGGCGCTGCCGGTCGCCCGTCAGCTCCACGAGCTCGCGATTGCGCTGCACGCCCGCCATCACGGCCGCGCGGAGCTTGTCGTTATCGAACGGCTTGTTCAGGAACCGGAAGATCTCGCCCTGGTTGATGCCGTCGATCGCGGTCTCGAGCGAGCGCTGGCCCGTGAGCAGGATGCGAACGGTCTCGGGCCGCACCCGCCTCACATGGCCCGCGAGCTGCGCGCCCGTCATCTCCGGCATGTCGTAATCACTGACGAGCACGGCGATCTCGTCGGCCGCGACCCAGCCCAGCGCCTCGCTGGCGGACAGCGTGAAGCGGACCTCGATGGGCTCGCGCTTGAGGCAGCGCACGACCGTCGACAGCATCTCGTGGTCGTCGTCGACACAGATCACGATCGGGCGCATCAGGCGAGCCACTTTCTCCAGCCGCGGCGCTGGGCGACCGAATCGATCTCGTCGAGGCTCGCGAGCAGGGCGCGCATGCCAGGGAACCGCGCCTGCGGAGTCTTCTGCAGGCACGTGGTGATCAGCTCGGCGAGCTTCGGCGGGAGGGGTCCATGCGGGCTCTCGACCACCGGGATCGGCGCCTGCACGTGCATCATGCAGAGCTTCCGGAGATCGTCGTCGACGTACGGCGGCTTCCCGGCGAGCAGCTCGAACAGCACGGCGCCGAGGCCGTACTGGTCGGACTTGTCGGTCGGCGCGAGCCCGCGGAGCTGCTCGGGCGAGATGTACGCGGGCGTGCCGAGCACGAACTCGGGGTTCTCGTCGCGCAGGCCTTCGCCGGCGAGCGTGGCGAGCCCGAAATCGACGAGTTTCACGAGCACCTCGTCGGTGTCCGGGATCGCCATCACGAGCGCGTTGGAGGGCGTGACGTCGGCGTGCACGACGCCGCGATCGTGGGCCGCTCCGAGCGCCAGCGCGAGCTGTCGGGCGATGGAGATCACCTCCGCGGGCGGCAGCGCACCCTTGCGCTCCACGCGTTCCGCCAGGCTCTCGCCCTCGAGGAGCTCCATCACGATGAAGGGCCGACCGTCGTCGAGGTGACCGAAATCGACCGTGTCGACGATGTTCGGATGCCGTACCCGTGCGGCGGTGCGCGCCTCGCGCAGGAACTGCTGCGCCGCTGACTTCTCACGCTGGACCACGCGGGCGAGCAGCACCTTCAGCGCGTACTGCCGTCCGAGCGCGATGTGCTCCGCGCGGTACACGGTCCCCATCCCGCCCTCGCCCAGGAACTCGACGATGCGGTACTGCCCGAGCAGGACGCCGGGCGCGAGCTGCGCATCGGAGACCTCCGCGTTCCGGGCGCGGCGTGGCTGGGACACCATGAGGTCGGCACGCAGCTCCGAGCCCGGCCGGATCGTGACGACGACCTCGACCTCTCGCGCCCCCGACTTCACAGGCAGCACGCCGCTCGACGCATGCTGGGCCGCGAGGTCGAGGTCCGCCAGGAACGCGAGCCGCGCGACACACGCGCTGCCGAGTGCCGCGTCGATGTTCGCCGTCGCAAGCACCGCCTTGCCGCGCTCCACCGTGATCACGTAGCGGTCTGGATCGTCCTGGGACGGCTCGAGAAACACGGCATCGGCGCGCGAGCGCACGGCAGCGGCCAGCACGACATCCGCGAGGAGCCGAGGATCCGCGCGGTGACCCGGCGATGAATGGGAGTCGGACACGAGCGACGAGAATATCATCTCCTGCATGGGTGGATCCGTCATGGCGAGAGTCGACCGCTCGCCGCGGGTGTCGAGGGCTCCAGGCGCGGAGCCCGCGGCGCCGGTAGCTCCGGGTGCGGCTTCGCGATGAGGTACCCCTGGAGCAGATCACAGCCGAGCGCCACGAGCTGCTCGCGCTCGGCCTCGGTCTCGACGCCCTCCCCGACCACCATCGCGCCTACCTCGTGGCACAGGTTGCACAGCGCGGCGATCGTCCGTTGCTTCAGCGTGCTCGCGTGGACGTCACGCACCAGCGACATGTCGATCTTCACGACCTCCGGAATCAAGTCCGCGAAGCTCGTGAGGCCCGAGTAGCCCGCGCCGATATCGTCGACCGCCACCCGGAAGCCGAGCTTGCGGATGCGCGCGAGCCGCGAGCTCAGCTCGGTGGAGGTGGTCAGCGACGAGCGCTCTGTCACCTCGAGGATCACGCGCGGCGCGATGCCGGTGAGAGCGGCCGCGGGGTCCAGGAGGTCGATGTCCAGCAGATCGTCGGGATGCAGGTTCACGAACAGCGCGCCGATGTCGGGGCGCGCCGCAAGGGCGAGTCCCGACAGTGTCCGCACCCGCCGCCCCAGCTGCGCGAGCCGCCCGAGCGTGGTGGCCGCATCGAGGATCGCACCGGGATGAGGCATGGATGGCTCGCGGGTCCGCATCAGCGCCTCGACGCCGAACAGCTCACCGGTCGACGCGTGCACGATCGGCTGGAACACCATGTAGAGCTGGTCGAGCGCGGATTCGAACCGGACCTCGACGCCTGCCCGGTCCGCCGCCCCACTCGCGGCCCCGGTGACCGACATGGCTTCGCGCCGCAGCCGGGCGAGCGCGTGCGCGCGGATGCCGTGGCGCACGAGCTTGTCGACCGCCTGCAGGTCGAGCGGCTTCGTCAGGTACCGGAACGCGCCGTACTCGAGCGCCTTCGATGCCGTCTCGACATCGGGCATCCCGGAGATCAGGATCACCGGCACGTCCAGGTCGACCCGGCGCGCGGCGCGGAGGATGTCGAGCCCACTGCCGTCGGGCATGTGCACGTCGGAGAGCACGACATCGAAGCGTCCCGTCTCGAGGGCCGCGATCGCGGCACGCCCGGTGTCCACGTCGTGCACCTCGTACCCGACCTTGCGGAGGAAGCGCACCAGCATGCGCCGCAGCGTCGGGTCGTCGTCGGCCACCAGCACGCGCGACGGCAGCGACGGCTCGGAGCGCCGCTTCGGCTCGCCGACGGCGCCCGCGACCCGCGCGATCGCCGCGCGCAGCTTGCTCGGCGTGAACGGCTTGGCGACGAGGTTCGCGGGCACCGTACCCGTGGGCCCGAGCGCGCCCGCGGGATAGCCCGACATCAGCACGATCTCGAGCTCGGGGCGCAGCGATCGCAACTCCGCCGCGATCAGGTCTCCGCGCCCGTCGGACAGGATGACGTCGAGCAGCGCTACGTCGATCGTCCCGTCGTGGCTCACGCACACCTTGCGCGCCTCCGCGCTGGTGCTCGCGAGCAGCACGGCGCAACCGGCCTGCGTCAGGATGCGCGACGCCACCCGGCGAACGTCCTCCTGCTCGTCCACCACCAGCACGGTCAGCGGCGGTAGTTCGGGCGCCGGCCCTTCGATGTGCACCGGCCGCGCCGGCGTGCCATCCAGCGCGGCGGGCAGCTTCACGCGGAACGTGGTCCCCTGCCCGCGCTCGCTGTACACCTCGATCGAGCCGCCCGCCTGCGTGACGATGCCGTGCACGATCGAGAGCCCGAGGCCCGTACCTTTGCCCGCTTCTTTCGTCGTGAAGAACGGGTCGAAGATCCGGCGCTGGGTCTCGGCATCCATGCCGCTGCCAGTGTCCGTCACGGCGATCACCGCGAAGTGCCCTGGCGCGCCGCCACGAGCGGCTGCCTCCTCGGCATCGATCTCGACATCCGAGGTCTCGATCGTCACGCGCCCTCTCTCGCCCATGGCGTCCCGCGCGTTGATCGCGAGGTTCATCAGGACCTGCTCGATGTGGCCCGGATCCGCGATGACGTTTGGCGCGGTGCCGCGGTGCACGACCAGATCGACGTGCTCGCCAACGAGGCGGCGGAGCATCGGGACGAAGCCCGCGATGACCTCGTCGGGCAGCACCGACTGCAGCGCCGTGATGCTGTGCCGTGACAGGGCGAGGAGCTGCCGGGTCAGGACCCCTGCTCGCTCGGCGGCGCGCCGGATCTCCACGATGTCCGCGCGGCGAGGGTCGGCGCTCTCGAAGCTCTCCTCGAGAATCCACGCGTAGCTCTCGACCACCGTCAGCACGTTGTTGAAGTCGTGCGCGACACTGCCCGCGAGCCGCCCCACCGCGTCGAGCTTCTGGGCGCGATGCAGCTGCGCCTCGGTCTCGCGCAGCCGGTCGCGAGCATGCTCGCTCTCGGCGCGCGTGCGCTCCTCTTTGGAAGCGAGATAGCCCTCGACGATCGACTCGACGACGATGTCGAGGAGCCGGTTGACCCCGCGCGTGACCGGCGAGCCGAGCGGCCGGCGCGTCGGCGCATCCTCCTCCACGTAGTCACTGACCAGCTCGCGCATCCCATCGCGGAGCGCGATCACCAGCTCGAACCACGCCGAGTAGCCGATGCCCGACTCGGCGTACCGCGCGCCGAGCCGGTTGAGATGACCGAGGTACGGCTCCCAGCGGTCCTCGAAGAGCGCCGCGCGCTCGAGGGCCAGCGAGGACCCGAGCCCCTCTGCCTCGCGCTGCGCGCGTAGCCCACTCAGTGCGGCCTCGCGCTCGGGGGAGCCCCCGCTCCCGACCAGGGCCGTACCGAGACGAGCCAGGCGCGGTTCGGCAAAGCGCCACAACTCGCGCAGCTGCGCGAGATCGTCCGGAGTGAGGACGCTAGCAGTGTGCGGCATCACGAGCCCCGCACCCGCGCGTTGACGAACGAGCGCAGCCGCTCCAGCTCGAACGGCTTCTCGAGCCGCTGATTCGGGACGCGGTCGAGGAACGCCCGCGCCTGGGAGGTGAATGCTCCGCCGGTGATGAACACGATGCGCTCCGCCTGGTCAGGTGCGATCTCGATGATCGCCTCGTAGAAGTCCATGCCCGTCACCGTTGGCATCATGAGGTCACACAGGATGAGGTCGAAGCGATGGCCGCTGGCGATCAGGGCCTCGGCGTCGTGCGCGTCGGTGAAGCTCGTCACGTCGTGGTCGCCGAGCGCGCGCCGGATGGTGGACGCTACTATCACCTCGTCGTCGATGATGAGGATCTTGCCGCGGCGCCCGGCCGCGACCGCCGCCGTCGGGACTGGCGCCGCGGGCGTGCCGTCAGAGCTCGGAGGCAGGACGATGGAGAACGTCGTGCCCCAGCCGACGACGCTCGAGACCTTGATCTCGCCGCCGATGGCCGTCACCAGCTGATGGCAGATGGCGAGGCCGAGCCCGGTGCCGACGCCGATGGGCTTCGTCGTGAAGAACGGGGTGAAGATGCGCCGCAGCGTGTCGGGAGGCATGCCCGCGCCCGTGTCGCCGATCTCGACCACGACCCGCCCATCCGACGCAACGCTCGTCCCGATCCGGATCTCGTTCTGGTTCGCGCGGCCTTCGGGGATGGCCTGCGCGGCGTTCATGATGATGTTCAAGAACACCTGGCCCAGACGTGACTCGTTCGCCTGCACGCGGGGGACGGGCGTGTAGACACGAACGAGGCGCGCCCGGTGGCGAATCTCGTTCCACACCATCCGGATCGAGCTCTCGAGCGTGCGCTCGATGTCGACCTCGCCACGGGCTTCGTCGTCGCTGCGCGAGAACAGCTTGAGGTCCCGGACGATGTTGCGGACGCGCTCGGCCGCCTCCTTGGCGTCGCGCATCTCGTCCACCAGCTCGCACAGCCGCAAGCCCGGGTTCGCCTTCGCGAGCTCGGCCACCTCGTCGAGCGCCATCTCGAGGTTGCCGAGCACCGCCATCAGCGGGTTGTTGATCTCGTGACCCACGCCGGCAGCGAGCGTCCCGAGCGATGCCATGCGATCGCTCACGAGCAGCTGCACGCGCGAGGCCTTCTCGGCCGTGATGTCCCGGAACACCGCCACCGCACCGCGCACGACGGCGCCGTCGTGGGTGAGCGGCCGCGCATTCACGTTGAACCACAGCCCGTCCGCGGATTCCGGCGCGCGCGCGAAGATCTCGACCCCGCTCACGCTCTCGCCGCGTAGCGCCCGGCGCAGCGGGAACTCGTCGGCGGAGAGGGGCGTCGACTTGTCGGCGCGGTACAGCCCGCTGGACAGCCAGGGCTCGGCGACCTTCGCGGTCGCGTCGATGCCCAAGAGCTCTACGGCCGCACCGTTGCTGTGGGTGAGCTCGCCCCGCTCGTTGCAGACGAGGACGCCGTCGCCCATGCTCTCGAGGATCGACCGCAGTACGGCGTTGTTCGACTGCGCCTCGCGCTCCGACTTGTCCTTGTCGTCGAAGCTGCGCACCAGCGCGAGCGCGAGGCTGATCTGTCCGGCCACCGCGAGCGCGAACGCCGTGCGATCGGCGCTCGCGAGATCAGCCGCGCGCGACGCGAGCATCAGGGCCCCCATCGGCTGACCCTGATGCCCGAGCGGAGCGATGATGATCGACCGCGTCCGAGACTGCTCGAGGACTGCTGCCTCCGCCGCCAGCGCGATCGCGCTCGACGGCAGCACGACCGCGGTCTGGGAAGCCATCGCGTCCTCGAGGAACTGCGGATGACCGAAGAAGCCGTCGACCTCTGCGGCCGTCCATGCCTCCGACGCGCCGTAACGCAGCGCACGGGTCTCCTTCCCTTCGCGCAGGTAGAGGGCGCCGAGCGAGATCCCGCCGGCATCGAAGCACGACGAGAGCACCTGGTCGAGCGCCGTTCGCAGGTCGCGCTGCGTGGCCACCGCGGACGAGATCCCCGAGAGCACCGAGAGCTCCGCGGAGAGCAGCGCGTACCGCTGGTTGATACCGGCATTGAGGGCGACCTGGCGCTCGAGCTGGTTCATCACGCGCCGCATGCGCTCGCGCTCGACATCCGGGTCGAGCGGCGTGATGTGGATCTGCTGGGTCTTTTTTGACCGCGAGCGTGGCGGATGCGCGGGACCCTTGCTGGCGGCCATGCCGACCGTGCGGTCGAGCGCGAGCAGCACGTCCTTGAGCTCCGGGGTGCGCACCACGAGCGCGTTCGCGCCCGCGCGCGCCGCGAGGGCCTGGTCCTCGCTATCGAGGTAACTGTTCGTGATCAGCAGGACCGGCGTCGTCGACAGCACGGGGTCGTTGCGCACCGCGATGCAGAGGCCGAACCCATCGAGGCGTGGCATCAGCACGTCCGAGACGATCGCGTCGGGTCGGGTCTCGCGCGCACGCTGGAGCGCCTCCTCTCCATCGGCGGCGAGCGTGACGGCGAACCCGGCGCGCTGCAGCCGGATCCCGACGAGCTTGCGCTGGACGGCATCGTCGTCGGCGATCACGAGCGTGCGCGGGACGAGCGGGCGCGGGGGCATCGGCTCGATCGACGGCAGGTGGCCGCGCACGATCTGCACGAGCCGGCTCGCCTCGACCGGCTTCGTGACCATGTCGTCGAACCCCACCGAGGACACCCGGGCCTCGTCGCTGGGCGCGAGCAGACCCGAGAACGCGAGCACCGGCATGTCGACACCGCCCGGCAGCGCGCGCAGCTGCGCGAGCAACGCGAAGCCATCCGTGTCCGGCAGCAGGAGGTCGAGCAGGACGAGCGCGAGCGCCTGGTCGCGGAACATGGCCATGGCCGTCGCCCCGTCCGCCGCCTCGTGGACCACGAGGCCGTCCGACTCGAGCGCGACGCGAACGAACTTGCGCGTGATCGGATTGTCGTCGATGACGAGGACCGCCTGGCTCACGACGTCGCCGTCCGGCCGCGCGCGAGCAACTCCGCCACGTGGGTCGGGAACATGCGGGTATCGACGGGCAGCACCGAGAGCAGCTCGAGGTTCAGCGGCGTGTCGTCGACGACCAGCACCGATTCACCGGCCATCCGCGACCTCCACGGCGTAAAGCACCTGCTCGAGCCGTGCAGGGTCGATGACGAGGTGATCTGCGTGGTCGTCGGCCACTCGCGCATCTTGGGGGCGAGCCATGGAATCTGCATCCGGTTCTGGGTCAGCGCGCGCGAGCCATCAACCGGGCCGGGTGCTCACACGGCCGGCCGCCTCCAGGGTATCGGCCAGGATCCGCATCGTGAGACCCCAGATCGTGTGGCCCTCGTAGGCCCAGCTCGGGAACCGGTTCCCCGTCCCCGGATAGACGAACGTGTCGTCGAGCTCGCCGCGGGCGGCGCGGGCGAGCGGCAGCCAGAACGCCGCCTGGGCCTCGGGACCGCAGCCGGGCTCGGGCTCGACCGTGGTCGCGAAGATGACGGGCGTGACGGCCATGCCACGGGGACCGGCGGCGTGGGGATGCATCGGCGGCAGATGACCCAGCACGCGCGTCCCCGGGAGGGTGGCGAGATCGATCAGCAGCTCCTCGCGGGTCTCGCGAATCGCGGTGGTGACGAGGTCGCCATCGTCCGCGTGGTATCCGCCCCCCGGGAGCGAGATCTGGCCCGACCACGGGTCTCCTGCGCGCTCGATGCGCTTCATCAACAGGACGCGCGGACCGAGCCCCGGGAGCTCGTGCAGCACGACCGCGACCGCCGCTTGCCGCCCTGCGTCGCCCGGGGGCACGGGCCGGACCACGAGGCGGCGCGCGAGCCGCCCGATCAGTGAATCCTCGCGCGAGTCGCTCCCCGAAACCACGCGCTCACTCTACCGCGCGAGGCTTGCTCCGGTAGGGTGCGACGATGAAGCGCGACTTTGACCTCGTGGTGTTCGGAGCGACCGGGTTCACCGGCTCGCTCGTGGCCCGGTACCTCGCGAGACATCCCGACCGGCCCACGTGGGCGATCGCCGGACGCAACCCGACGAAGCTCGAGGCGCTCGGGCTGGGCGTACCCGTCCTCGTGGGCGACGCGACCGATCGCGCCTCTCTCGATGCGATCGCGAGGCGCGCGAAGGTCGTATGCACCACCGTGGGCCCGTTCGCGCAGTACGGCAGCGAGCTCGTCGCCGCCTGTGCGGACGCGGGCACTCACTACTGCGACCTGACCGGCGAGGTGCAGTGGCACCGGGAGATGATCGACGCCCACGATGCTCGCGCGCGGGAGACGGGCGCGAAGATCGTGCACAGCTGCGGCTACGACTCGATCCCGAGCGACCTCGGGACGTGGGCGCTCCAGCAGGAGTTCATCGCGCGGTTCGGGGCACCGGCAGAATCGGTGACCGCGTACTACGGCGAGACCTCGGGTGGCGTGTCGGGCGGCACCGTCGCGAGCGGCATCGGGATGGCCCGAGCCGCCAGCGCGAGCCGCGACGTGCGCAAGCTGCTCGGTGACCCCTACGCGCTCGACCCCCGGCCCGATGGGACGGCGACGGGGGCGCGACCGTCGGTCCCGGACGAGGCGAGGCCCGGGTGGGATGCGGAGATGAAGATGTTCACGGTGCCATTCGTGATGGCGCCCTACAACACGCGGATCGTCCGGCGCAGCCATGCCCTCGCCGGGTTGCCGTGGGGCGCGGGGTTTCGTTATCGCGAGGTGATGACCACGCCGGGAAGCGCGAAGGGGCTCGTCATGGCGGCTGGGTTCACGGCCGGCCTGGGCGCGCTCGCCTTCGCGCTGAAGCACCCGGCCCTGCGCGAGATCGTGGCGAAGCGGGCGCCGCAGCCGGGTGAGGGGCCCTCGAAGGAGACCCGCGAGCACGGCCACTGGAAGGTTCGGCTCGTCGGCACCGGGGGCGGACACCGGCTGCAGTACGTCGCGAGCGACCGCGCCGATCCGGGCTATGGCTCCACGTCGAAGATGCTCGGCGAGAGCGCGCTGTGCCTCGCGCTGGACCCGCTGCCGGCAGCGGGCGGCGAGCTGACACCGGTGACGGCGATGGCGGAGCCGCTGCTCGGACGACTTCGCCGCGCAGGGCTCACGTTCGCGGTCGCCGCCGGCGAATAAGCGGCGATTCGGGGCGACGCGGCTCGCTGTCACAGCGTCGATCTAGGTTCGGGGCCGTGGCGAAGCTCTACTTTCGGTACGGGACGATGGACTCCGCGAAGTCCATGAACCTCCTCGCGGTGGCTCACAACTATCGCAAGCAGGGCAAGCGGGTACTGCTGCTCAAGCCGCGCCTCGACACCCGGTTCGGGCCAGGCAAAATCTCGTCGCGCAGCGGGCTGGAGGCGGAGGCGGATGTCCTCGTCGATAGCGAGACCACGCTCGACCCGCAGGACTTCGTGGGGCTCGACTGCGTGCTCGTCGACGAGGCCCAGTTCCTGTCACCGTCGGTGGTCGAGGACCTGCGCCGGATCACGGTCGACCCTGGCGTACCGGTGATCTGTTACGGGCTGCGCACCGACTTCCGCACGCGGCTGTTCCCGGGCGCCCAGCGCCTCATGGAGCTCGCGGACGGCATCGAGGAGGTGAAGGTCACGTGCCAGTACTGCCAGCGCAAGGCGATCTGCAACCTGCGCTTCGTGAACGGCACGCCGACGGTGCGGGGGCCGCAGGTGCAGCTCGGGGCCGAGGAGACCTACGCGCCCGTCTGCTGGTCGCACTACGACGAGGCCACGCGACAGATCCGCACCGAGGTCTCCGGCGCGATGCTGCGCCCGAGCTGAGTTTCGCAGTGCGGCGGTCGCCGGTCAGTTGAGGTCCGGCCGCTCGTCGCGCCACTCGGTGAAGAGGGCCTTGAAGCGCGGGTCGGAGTGGAGGCGCGAGAGATCGGTATCCGTCTCCATTTTCTCGGCATGCTCGTAGTCGTGCTCGATCGCGAGCCGCACCTGCTCGATCGCGCGATCGAGGTCGCCGACGGCCGCGAACGCACACGCCGCCGAATGAAAGATGTACGGGTTCTCCGGGCCGTACGGCTGGCCCCCGACGGCCAGCTCCACGGCGAGCTCGAACAGATCGAGTGCGTGCGCGTGAATACACGCGTTGTTCCACGCCATCACGTACGCGGTGCGCGCCTCGCTGACAGCCTTGGGCGGTGCGGGGAGCGCGAGCACGGCACGGAGGATCGCGAGCCCTTGCGGGCGCTCGACGGTGAAGCTCGAGTTGTAGAGGTACGGAATGAGCCGCGAGTCCGGCGGTAGCAGCGCGAGCATCTGCGGCAGCGTCGCCGGTGCATGGCGCGCGACCGAGGCGACCAGATCCGCCAGCTCCTCGGGCTCGTTGCCGGCAATCGTCGGTGGGTCGAGCAGCACCAGCGCGTCGGAGAGCGCGGCGGGAGCCTGCTCCGCGATCTCGCCGACCACGAGCAACCGGACGTCGACCGAGGGCGCGGCGGCCGCGAGCGCGATCGCCTCGTCCATGCGCTTCTGCCGCACGAGCACGATCGCGAGATACCCGGTCGCATCGGACTCGGGATCAAGCGCGAGCGCGCGCCGCAGCAAGCGCTCCGCGATCAGCGCCGTCGCCTGATCGTCCGGGTCGTGCTCCAGCGCGACCTCGATGACCATGCCCGCGAGCTCGCGCTTGCTCCATGCGCTCTGACCGACGGACCAGGTGAGCGCGCCTTCCTCGCCGTGGCGCCGGAACCGGTCCGCGAACGGGTTGCCAGCAAGCACGAACGGCTCGACGTCGTCGTCGGTGTCCGCGCGCGACCGCACCGCCTCGTCCACGGTCTCGAACCGCGCCCACGCGATCGGGGTGATCTCGTGGATGCGCGCGACGATCCACATCAGGAAGTGGACCTGCTCGCTGGGCGTGGCGGGAACCCCGAAGCGCTCCACCCACATCAGCGCAGAGCGATGCCGGCGATCGTGCACGACATCGGCGCGCTGGAACGGCTCGAACTCGTCCGCGCGCTCGTCTTGGTACACGGACAGCCACAGCGCGAAGAACGCGTTGATCACGGACTCCTCGCCGGGGAGCTGGATCCCGGTCAGCTTCAGCGCGATGCCGAACCGCTCGCCCTGCGACTCCTCGAGGATCTCGGGGTAGCGCTCGAGCGGGAACGGCACCTGCTGCTCCATCGGCGGGCCGCCGCCGCGCCAGTGGCTCTCCGGCTCCATGACCTCGAAGTCGTCCTCGTCCGGATCGTCGTCGTCCTCGTCACCATCGTCGCCGTCTTGCACCGCGACGAGATCGGGGATCGACGGCGAATCGGGCGCCGAGTAGATCACCTCGAGGCGCTCGTCGAAGACCGCATCGACCACCTCGGTCTCGCCCGTCGGCGGATCGTCATCGGAGTCGTCCGAGCTCGGCTCCGACATCGCGGTCTCCTCGAGCCACACGACACCGTCGACCGCCGTCTCGATCTTCACGCACCAGATCGCCTCGAGCCCGTACTGCGCGGCGACCGCCTCGAACGCGAGGCGCTGGGCATCGAGCGTGCTCGGCAGCGGCGGCAACCACGACGCCGCGAGCCACTGGCGCGGTGGCTTGTCGTCGTCCTCGGCGTCCTCGGCGTCACGGTCGCGAGCCAGATCGCCCGCGCTGGTCTCGCGTGGCTCTGCCCCCGCCTCCTCCGGAGCCTCGGTCACACCCGCGACGGCGAGCGTCGCCCACAGCTCTCGCTGCTCGTCACGATCGAGCGGGCGAGCACCTCGCGCGATCACGATCCCGCGCGCGAGGTCGCTGCGCCGCGGCTCCAGGCCGGTGAGCTCCACTGGGATCGAATCTAGCCCGGAACCTCCGTCGTGATGGCGCGCGCTCGCGCACTAACACTCGATGATGTTCACGGCGAGACCACCGCGCGCGGTCTCCTTGTACTTGCTGCTCATGTCCGCGCCGGTGCGCCACATGGTCTTGATCACCTTGTCGAGGGAGACCTTGTGCGTGCCGTCCCCCTGCAGCGCGAGCCGAGCCGCATTGATCGCCTTGACCGCGCCCATCGCGTTCCGCTCGATGCACGGCACCTGCACGAGGCCACCGATCGGATCGCACGTGAGCCCGAGGTTGTGCTCCATGCCGATCTCCGCGGCGTTCTCGACCTGTGCCGGGGTTCCGCCCATCACCTCGGCGAGTGCCCCCGCGGCCATGGAGCACGCCACGCCGACCTCGCCCTGACACCCGACCTCTGCGCCGCTGATGGAGGCGTTCTTCTTGTACAGCGCGGCGATCGCGGCGGCCGTGAGCAGGAAGCGCAGCGTGCCTTCATCGTCTGCGTTCGGCAGGAACCGTCGGTAGTACATCAGCACGGCCGGGATGATGCCGGCCGCGCCGTTCGTGGGGGCCGTCACCACGCGGCCGCCCGCGGCGTTCTCCTCGTTCACGGCGAGCGCCCACAGGTTGACCCAGTCCATGATCACGAGCGGATCGCTCGCGCCGGCCGGATCGCTCTTCATGCGCCGGTGCAACGCTGCCGCGCGCCGCACCACGCGCAAGCCGCCCGGCAGGATCCCCTCGCGCTCGCAGCCGCGCTTCACGCACGCCTCCATCGCGCGCCAGATCTTGCGCACGCCCTCGCGCACCTCGGCCTCGGGTACGTGCGCCTTCTCGTTCTCGAGCATCAGGCTCGAGACGGCGAGCCCGTGCTCGCTCGTGAGCCTCAGGAGCTCGTCGCCCGAGTTGAACGGGTAGGGCACCACCACCTGCTCGGCGGGCACGCTGCCGTCCGCGGGCGCGCCGACGCCATCGACGACGAACCCGCCGCCCACCGAGTAGAAGATGCGCTCGACGACCGTCGCCCCGACCGCATCGAAGGCCGTGAACCGCATGCCGTTCGAGTGCAGCGGCAGCTTCTCGCGGCGGTGGAACACGAGCTGGGTCGCCGGGTCGAGGGCCACCGTGCGCTGGCCGAGCAACGAGATCTGCTTCTTCTCGGCAACCGCCGCGACCCGCGCCGCCACGCTGTCGATATCCACGGTCGCCGGTTCGTCGCCCTCGAGACCGAGAATGATCGCGCGATCGGAGCCGTGCCCCCGGCCCGTGAATCCCAGGCTCCCGAACAGCTCGACCTTCACGCTGGTCGTACGCTCGAGACTCCCGTCCGCCACGAGTCGCTCCACGAACCGTCTCGCCGCGCGCATCGGGCCCACGGTGTGGGAGCTCGACGGCCCGATGCCGATCTTGAAGATGTCGAAGACGGAGATGTGCACGCCTTCCGAAGATAGCTCGACGGGCCCGACAGCACCATCGTCGCACTCAGACGACGTGCGTAGTACGTGGCAGCACGCAGCTCCGCAAGAGCACGCATGTCGCACGAAGTGCGCCCCCGACCTCGTGAATGCTGGCTTGCGGCCTCGCAGTGACCGAGCCATCCGACGCCGGGTTCCGTTGGATTGTCGAGGAACGCGTCAGGACCGATCCTGGTGCCATCGCACTCCTCGAGCGAGCACGTGAGCCAACGACGTATGCAGGTCTGCTCGATCAGATCGACGACGTGCGCTCCTGGTTGGCGGTCGCAGGCACGGGCGCAACCTCAGCATGACGCCCGTATTCCAGGTCTGGTTCGTGCACAACAACCAGCTGGGCGACGACCTCCGGCTGGTAGGGGTGGAAGCCGAGCCACTGCGTGGCGCCGAAGGGGTGAGCAAGTTCGACCCCGCAGGCGGTGAGCGCCAGGGCTCGCGAAGGAGAACGAGCGCACGCACCCGTCAACGGCATCCGACCAGGCACTCACAAGAACTGCCGCGTTGCGAAATGGGTCGTCTAACTAGAACAGGATCCGCGTCTTGATGTCGGTCTCGAGCGCCGCGATGCCTCGCTTGACGTCCTGAGAGACATCCTGATCGATGTCCATCATCAGGTAGCCAATGTCGGCGTCGGTCGCGAGGATCTGGGCCCGGATGTTCGCGTGGTGGTCCGACACGATCTTGTTGATGTCGCGGAGCACGCCGGGGACGTTCTTGTGGACGTTCAAGATCCGGTGCGTGCCCCGGGCGAACGGCAGCTCGATCTGCGGGAAGTTGACCGAGCCCGTCGTCGCACCGGTGTTCACGAGCTTGACGAGGGCGGCCGAGACCTCGCGGCCGATCGCCTCCTGCGCCTCCTCGGTGGACCCGCCAATGTGAGGGGTCAAGATCACGTTCGGCAGCCCGCGCAGCGGCGACGTGAAGCCATCGCTGTTGCTCTCCGGCTCGTCCGGATAGACGTCCACGGCGGCGCCTCCGATCTGGCCCCGCTTGATGCCCTCCGCGAGCGCGTCGATCGCGACCACGGTCCCGCGGCTCGCGTTCAGCAGACATGCGCCCTGCTTCATCACCGCGATCTCCGCCGGCCCGATGAGGTTCTTCGTCTGCGGCGTCTCCGGCACGTGCAGCGTCACGAAGTCGCTCGCCGCGAGCACCTCCTCGAGCTTGCCCATCGCGCGGTTGTTGCCCATGGGGAGCTTCGCGATGATGTCGTAGAACACCACGCGCATGCCGAAGCCTTCGGCGAGCACGCCGACCTGGCTCCCGATGTGGCCGTAGCCGATGATCCCGAGCGTCTTGCCGCGCACCTCGTGCGCCCCGACCGACACCTTCTTCCACACGCCCTGGTGGACCTCGCGAGAGCGATCGCCGAGATGGCGCGACAGCATCACGATCTCGGCGATGATCAGCTCGGCCACCGAGCGGGTGTTGGAGAACGGCGCGTTGAACACGGGGATGCCACGCTGGCAGGCGTACTGGTTCGCGATCTGGTTGGTGCCGATGCAGAACGCGCCGACCGCGAGCAAGCGGCGGCCCTCGTCGAGCACGCGCGGCGTGATCTGGGTCTTGCTCCGGATCCCCAGGATGTGGACGTCCTTCACGCGCTCCGCGAGCTCGGCCTCCGGCAGTGCCGTCTTCACCGACTCGACCTGGAACCCCTCCGCGGCGAGCGCGGCGACGGCCACGGGGTGAACGTTCTCGAGCAAGAGGACCTTGATCTCGGCCTTGGGGAACGACGTCGTCGGCTGCATGACTGCGCGCGACCGTACTACAGTGCGGCGCATGCCACCCAAGAAGGCAGCC
>JAYSYE010000525.1:0-30751 GCA_043716635.1 Deltaproteobacteria bacterium
GATGCCGCAGATGCCGCAGATGCCGCAGATGCCGCAGATGCCGCAGATGCCGCATCTGCCATCGATGCCGCAGCTACCGTCGATGCCGCGCATGCCGCGCATGCCGAGCTTCGGCGACATTCCGATGCCGCACATGCCGAGCTTCGGGACCATTCCGATGCCGCACCTGCCCAGCATGGCGGACATCTCTCGGCACCTGCCGTGGAACGACTGAGCGAGCGTTCCACCCGCCGCTCGAAAGTCAGGCGTGGCGCGGCGCGTGACGGGTCGCGTAGTCGCGGAGACCGGCGAGCCGCTTGCCGATGTCCCACGTGAACATGCGCGCCGCGATGGGCGCGACCAGAGCGGGCGACGTCTCGAACCGATAGCGGAACGTGACGGTCGTGAGCACGGGGGACCGCGCGGCGAAGCGCCACGAGCCGGCGAACCGCTTCAACACGCGCGGGCCTGACGTCATCTGGATGGCCACCACGCTCGGCCGCGTGAACGTGACGTACTCGGTCTCCATGCCCCAGCGGGGGAACTTGCTCACGCACCACGCCCGGACACCCACGCCCGCGGTGTTCCCGCCACGCAGCGTGGCTTCGACGAGGAACGGATCCCAGTCGAGCCGGCGGGCGTAGTCTTGCGTCAGGTCGAACAGCCACTCGACGGGAGCCGCGATATCGAGCGCGCGCTCGACGGTGCGCGCGCCCGGCGCGTGGGTCACAGGGCCTCGGACGCGTGATACCGCTCGGGCGCCGGCCGATCACCGCTGTCCGGGACCGTGACGCGCGAGGCGACCTCGAGGAACACCGGTCGCAGGACCGCGAACCGATCGGGCTTGCTCTGCAGGAACAGCACGGCGAACAGCGCGGGCGAGCCATACACCACGTAGGTGCGCCACTCGCTCGGCTCGGCGTCGGTGGCTGAAGCGAACGCCGCCACATCGATGACGAGCCCCGGCCAGGACTGCACGCTCGTCACCGGGACGGGCGGTGCCTGTTTCAACCGGGGAAACTGAGAGCGCTCCTGGTCGAGCACGTGCTCCACGAACGTCTCCAGCGAGGCCGCGGAGGAGTGCCCCTGCAGCGGCGCCACGACGATGCGCCCGCCGCCGTCGGGAGGGACGATCCAGATCCGCGGCCCCTTCGTGCTCTGCACCCACCCGTCCGGTCCGTCGATCCCTGGAAACCCCGGCGCCGCACTGATCATGGTGCGAACCTACCCCGGATCCAGGCGCGCAGACCCGCCGCCCCGTCCGCCCCGACCCGGAGTCGCCCGGGACGGTGACGGCGGGGAGGTGACGGCGGTCTAGCCGTCGGATTTCGTGGGCTCGTCGAGCGCCGTGAGCGCGATGGCCATCGCCTTCTTCGCCCGGGTCACCATCGCCTCGTCGCCCTTGATCTTCTGGTACGCGCGCAGGACCTGCTCCTGGTAGCTCGCGTTCTCCTGCTCGATCGCGGAGACCTCGCTGCGCAGCTCGCCGATGCGCGCGTCGCGCTCGCCGATCGCATCGGCGTGCGCACGGAGCTCGGCGTTGCGGTCGGCGATCGTCTTCACGGCGGCCGCGAGCTCCGACTCCGCGCGCTTGAGTTGATCGCGAGCCGCGGAGAGCCCGCGCGCGAGCTCGTCGCGCTCTGTCGTCGCGGCCGCCAGGGCACGCTCGTGCTCCGAGATCGTCGTCGCGAGCACGCGCTCGAGCTCGAGCTTCGCGGCGGCCAGCGCGCGCTCGTGCTCGCCGGTCGCGGCCGCGAGCTTGCGCTCGAGCTCGGCGGTGGTGGCGGCGCGGGCGCGCTCGTGCTGGCTCTGGAGATTCGCCACGGTGGTGACGTGAGCCTCGTCGGAGCTGGCCCGGTCCGCCCCGGCCTGCGTCATCGCCTCGGCGTGCGCGCGCTCGGCCGCGGTCAGCTGCTCGCGCAGTGCCGCGGTACCCCGATCGCCTGCCGCGTGCGCCTCGGCGAGCTCGCGCTCCGCGTGCGCACGGATCGCCGCGAGCGCCGTGGTGTGCTCGCTGGCGTGCGCATCGAGCGCTGCCCGATGCGCCTGCTCGGCGGACTGCGCGGCGGCCGTCGTGAGCTGGGTGTCGCTCGAACGCGCCGAGCGCTCGTCTGCCAGCTCGCGGCGCAGCCCGTCGAGAGCGGCGGCGTGGTCGCTCGCCTGCCGTTCCGCGCCGGCCCGCGCCTCGGCAAGCGTGCCCGCGTGAATGGTGGCGTCGGTCTGGCGCGCCGCCGCGTACTCGGCATCGCGCGCCGCGACGGTCGCCGCGTGGCGCGCGGCGAGCTGGGTCTGCTCGCTCGCGTGCGCTGCCGCCTGATCGGCAAGCGCTCGCTCGTGGGCTTCGGCGTGCTCCGCGAGCACCGCCGCGTGCTGGCGTCGCGCCTCCGAGAGCTCCGCCTCCGCTCGCTCGGTCAGCGCGGCCACGTCCGCGCGCGCACGTTCGAGCTCCGCATGGGCGCGGGCAGCAACCGCGGCGGCCTCGGCCTTTGCCTGACCGTGCGCCGCAGCCAGATCCGCGCGCGCGCGATCGGCGGCCGCTGCCGCCTCGGCCTTCACGCGCTCGACCTCTGCCGTGAGCTCGGTCGTCGCGGCGTCGTGGGCCCCCGCCGATGCCACCATGTGCGCGTCGAGCTCGCCGCGGATCGCATGGAGCTCCGCCGCGTGGTCCGTCTGCAGCCTGGAGACGGCCGCCGCGTGGGTGCCTTCGAGTCGGGCCGTCGTCGCGAGCAGCTCGTCGGCGGTCCGCGTGACGATCGTCGCGTGCTCGCCTCGCAGCTGCGCGAGCGTTGTCGCGTGTCGTGACTCGAGCTGGCTCACCGACTGCTCGGCCTCGGCGCCAAGTGCGCTGCGTGCCGCCGCCACAGCGGCCTCGATCGCGGTCACGTGCTGAGACGTCAGCTCCTGATGCAGCGCCTCGATCGCGGTCTCGCGCCGGTCCTCGAGCTCCTTGCGCGTTGCCGCGAGGGCTGCCTCGTGCGCCTGCCGCTGGGCCGCCTGGTCGGCGGCGTGGCGCTGGACGAGCTGCTCTCGCTCCACGCGCAGCGCGCGCTCCGCCTCGGAGGTGTTCGCCGCGCGCAAGGCTCGCTCGCTCGCGAGCTCGCGTTCGAGCTGGGCCCGCGCGGTCTCTGCGGTGGCGACCGCAGCGGTCCGCGTCTCGAGCTCGCGCTGGGCGGTCTCGAGCTGGCTCGAGAGCACGCGCTCCTTGCCCTCGGCGGCAGCGAGCTTCGCGGACTCGGCCGAGCCGCGGGCCTCGACGGCGGCGAGCCGGCCCTCGAGCGCGGTGCGGGCGGCGGCAGCTTCGGTCGCGAGCGTCTCGGACGCCGCGGCGTCGAGCTCGCGCCGCGCCATGTCGGCGCGCACTCGTGCGATCTCCTTGTCGCGGGTGATCACCTGCTCGCGCAGGTTCAGGAACTCGCGCTCGCGCCCCCCACCGGAGCGCGTCGCGCTCTCCGCGGTCGTGCGCGCGCGCTCGAGCTCGGCCGTGAGCTGGCTCACCTGGCGCTCGAGCCCGTCGATCCTGCGCAGCTCGCGACGGTCGGACACGCCGGACTGCTCGGACTCCGCGCGCTCCGCGATCTCGGCAAGGCCGAAGTCGAGTGCCGGCGCTGCGCTCGGACGCGATGATGGGGGCGGGGGTGGGGCGTCAACCTCGACCGCGAGGTCGGGCTCGGGCTCGGGCTCGAAGAGCTCGGGCGCGAAGACCTCGGGTTCGGGCTCGGGCTCGGCTGCGAAGGCAACGGGCTCGGGCTCGGGCACCGAGACATCTGGCTCGGCTTCGAAGACTTCGGGCCGCTGCGCCGCCGAGATCGCTGGCACGGGCAGGGCCGTCAGGCCGATCACGGTCGGGACGTCGAGGAACTGCGGTCGGCTCTGGTCACGCGCGTCGGCCGCCTCCTGCGCCTCCCGCGCGTCGCTCGCGCTGCGCGGATGATGGACCGGCTCGGGGATGCCGCCCGAATCGTCGTCGACGGCCTCCAGCTCGTCCATATCGATCGAGATCGCCGGGGACGACTCGAACGTGGCGAGGGTCAGCGGCTTCGACGTCGGAGGGTCGTAGGCCTCCAGCGCGTCGTCGGGTAGCTCGATCGCTCCCAGCGAGCCACTGGTCTCCGCCACGAGCTGTGACTCGGCATCGGCATCGGCATCGGCATCGGCATCGGCATCGGCATCGGCAGCCAGCGCCGCGAGCGAGATCGAGCCCAGCGCTGGTGCCTCGTGCACCGGCACCTCTGGGACCGGCGCCTCGTAGAGACTCTCGTTCGCAAACGAGACCTGCGTCGCATCGTCGGTCCCCGTCGTCATCGGCACGCTCGGCGCCATCGGCACCGCGGCGGGGACGGGCGTCACCGACTCGAGGGACGGCACGTCATCGCCGAAGCCTCCGAGCAGCGCATCGAAAGCCGCATCGGTCTCGGCCCCGACCATGGACTCCATCGATGCCGGCCGATCGTCGGGTCCGCGCGCTGGCTCCGGCGCGAGCACGTCGTCGCTCGCATCGTCGACCATGACCTCGTCGAGCACGACGTCGTCGTCACCCAGCGCGATGTCGTCGATCTCGACCGGGATATCCTCGTCCATGTCGAGCTCGTGCGACTGGACGGCAGCCGGCTCTGGCAGCTCGGACGCCTCGCCGAGGCCGACGAGGTTATCGAGCTTGCCGAGCAGCTCGTCCTGCGTGAGCGTGCGCTTGTCGAGATACTCGTCAGCGTGCGTCTTCAGGCCACGATGCTTCGCGAAGCTCTCCGGCGTCACAGTGGACGTGACGAGCACCACCGGCACCTTCGAGAGCGGGCCCTTCTTCAGCCGCTGGAACACCTTGAAGCCGTGCTTCTCGGGCTCGTCGACCGCCACCACCACCAGCGCCGGCGGCTCGCTCGCTCCGAGCGCGAGCGCCTCGTCTGCTTCGGCCTCGACTCTGATCTCGAACTGGTACGCGGCAAGATGCGTCGCGAGAACCTCGTGGAATGCAGCGTCGGAGTCGATCAGCAGGATACGGCGGTTCATGCTCGCTGCGCGCGAGCATAACCCTCAACGCCCCTAGCGTGCCTGTTGTGCGCGGCCGATCAGGTCCGACGAGACGACCAGCTCGAGCAGCTCCTGCGGTCCGAGCCGGTCCGACGTGAAGGCGTACGTCATTCCCATCTCGTCGACGTACGTTACCGCGGGGTGGCCGTCGGCGTCGTGGACGTACAGCATCCGGTCGCCGACCTTGATCGGGGTGCCGCCCGTCAATTCCGTACCCTTCAATCCTTCGACGACGACCGCCGTCAGCTTGAAGCGGCTCCGATCATCGGTGACGAGGTAGGTCAGGAGCGCGGCCTCGTGACCCGCCACGGACGTCAGCCGCGCGCCCATCAGCTCGATGCCCGGCGCCTGGAACGTGGGCAGCTCGACCGCCGCGAAGTGCTCCTTGAGCCACGGCCCCGTGTTCGCGCCCTGCACCTCGAGCGGCAGCGCCCGCGTCTGCTGCCGCACCACCTCGTTCGCGACCACGGCCACGGGCGCGGGCTCGCGCGGCTTCACGAACGAGAACGCCAGGATCGCCGCGACGGCTGCGAGCGTTGCCGCGCCCGGTAGCACGTAGCGACCGACCCACTGCACGGGTCGCCAGCGATTCGCGCGCGTCGCGGCGCGGTCTTCGGTATCGAGCAGCAGCGCGAGCTTTCGCTTCAGGAGATCGGACGCCGGAGGCGCGACGAGCGCAGCGCGCACGAACGCCAGCTCCGCCCGCTCGCGATCGATGTGCTCGCGGCAGGGCGCACACTCCACGGCGTGGAGCTCCAGCTCGCGGCGCTCCTCGCCGACGAGCTCGTCGTCGAGATACGCCATGGCCAGCGTGTCGACGCTCTGACAGAGGCTCATCGGGAACCCTCACGACCGCGCGCGACGCGGTACTTGTCCAGGTCGAGCGGAGCGGGACCCGCGCTCGCCGGGGTCGTGGCGACGACTTCCTTGACGTATCCCGCGTCACGCGCGAACCCGCGCAGCGCGGTCGCGAGCAGCTTGCGCCCGCGAAACAGCCGGCTCATCACCGTGCCGACCGGGGTCTGCATGGTGTCGGCGATCTCCTTGTACGACAGGCCCTGAACATCGCAGAGCACGACCGCGGTGCGGAAATCCTCGGGCAATGCGTCGAGCGCCCTCTGCACGTCGTCCGAGACGCTGCGATCGAGCAGCGCGCGCTCGGGCGTCTGCCGGTCCCCCGATGCCGCGTGCACGAGCACACCGTCGGTCGACTCCTGCTCCGCCGCCGCCGCATCGAGCACCTCGCGGCTGCGCTTCTTGCGCTGGTACTCGTTGATGAACGTGTTCGTGACGATGCGCAGCAGCCACGCCTTGCAGTTCGAGTCCTGCTGGTAGCTGTCCCAGAACCGGTAGGCGCGCAGCAGCGCGTCCTGGACCAGGTCCTCGGCGTCGCGCGGGTTGCGCGTCAGCCGGTACGCCGCGCCGAACAGCGAGTCCGCGTGGACCAGCGCCTGGCGCTCGAACTCCGCTCGCTTCTCTCGCACAGCCTGCATTCTGGAGCTTGTACCGGTCCAGGCAACCCGGTTGTTCCCGGAAGTTGCTCCGGAGATCTGCCGCGATCTCGCACCGTTGGGCAACGCTCTCGCCCGGTGCGCGGACCGCGGAGCGCGCTCAGGCCCGGAACGGCACGTGCTTGACGCCGAGGGCCGTGGCCACCGCGGCGTGGGACACGTTGCCCTTGTACGTGTTGATCCCGGACTCGACGTGCGGGACCGTGGAGACCGCCTTCTCGAGGCCATGGTCCGCCAGCAGCGCGACGTACTTGATCGTGGAGTTCGTGAGCGCGTAGGTCGACGTGCGGGGCACGGCGCCCGGCATGTTCGCGACCATGTAGTGGATCACGTCGTGGACGAGGTACGTCGGGTTGTCGTGGTACGTCGGCTTGGCCGTCTCGACGCAGCCGCCCTGGTCGATCGACACGTCGACGATCACGGAGCCCGGCTCCATCTTCTTGACCATCGCCTCGGTCACGAGGCGAGGCGCGCGCGCGCCGGCGAGGAGCACGGCGCCGATCACGAGGTCGCTCTCGAGCACGGCCTTCTCGACGGACAGCGGATCGCTGTACTGCGTGCTGATCCGGCCCGCGTAGATGTCGTCGAGGTACGCGAGCGTCTTCAAGTTGACGTCGAGCACCGTGACGTTCGCGCCGAGGCCGACCGCCATCTTGCACGCATTCGACCCGACCACGCCGCCGCCGAGGATCGTCACGCGGCCGCGCTTCACGCCCGGCACGCCGCCGAGGAGGACGCCCTTGCCGCCGCGATACCGCTCGAGGTACGTCGCGCCCGCCTGGACGCTCATGCGACCGGCCACCGCGCTCATCGGCGTGAGCAGCGGGAGATCGCCGGGGGTCGGCTCGATCGTCTCGTACGCGACGCCATTGACGCCGCGGTTGAGCAGCTCCTTGCCGAGCTCGCCGGCCGCGGCGAGGTGCAGGTATGTGAAGAGGAGGAGGTCCTTCTTCATCAGCGCGAACTCGGGCGCGATGGGCTCCTTCACCTTCACGATCATGTCCGCGGTGCCCCACACCTCTTCCTTGGTGGGGATCATCGTGGCGCCCGCCTTCACGTACTGCTCGTCGGGAATGGCGGAGCCGAGGCCCGCGCCCTGTTCCACGATGACCGTGTGGCCCTTGGCAGCCAGCGTGGCGACGCCCGCGGGGGTCATGCCGACGCGATATTCTTGAGTCTTGATCTCTTTCGGGACGCCGATGCGCATATGGCGGCGAAGTATCCGCCGTCAAAACCCGAAGATCCACAGTGCCTGGGCGAACTCGCGTGACGCGGCGCGCCAGGCCCGCCCAGGCGGCTGCGCGCGCGGCCCTCGGCGCGCGCTCGGCCGATGCCGGACCGCCTTCGAAGCGCAGGAACGCGACGGGACCAAACCCGAGATGCGGCGCGGACTGTGAGGGGGCTGCGCCGACGGGACGGGGCGGGGTGTGGCGCGCGTCTGATGCCACGCTCCTGCCCGCCATGACGAAGCTTGCGCACCGACGCACGTGACGAATCCACGCGTCATCGTCGAAGTCCTGGGCGCGAGTACGGACGCCTATGATCGCTGCGAGCGTTGTGAGCCCACGTTGATGAGCATGTTTCGAACATGTACCTCGTGTGGCGGGGTGAACCGCATCCCGGCTGCGCGCCTCGCCGAGATCGGGCGGTGCGGTCGCTGCAAGCACCGCTTCGAGCCCATCGCAGCTCCGATCGACCTCGGTGACGTCATCATGTTCGACGAGATCATCGCGAACTCCAAGCTGCCCATCCTGGTCGACTTCTGGGCGGCATGGTGCGGGCCGTGCCGGATGGTCGCGCCCGAGGTGGAGAAGGCGGCGGCGACCATGGCCGGTCGTGCGCTGGTGCTCAAGGTCAACACCGAGCAGTTCCCCGCGCTGGCGGCGCGCTATCAGGTGAAGGGGATCCCCAACTTCGTCGTGGTCCACGATCGCGCGGTCGTCCGCCAGCAGGCGGGCGCGTTACGACACCCCGAGTTGGTGCGGCTGGTCGAGGACGTTCGGGCGGCGTGATCCGAGGGGAGTACCTGACGCAGGCGGGTGCTGGATGTAGTCGGTCATCATGCGGTCGGCCCCGCTGAACACGACGTCGGCATCACGCTTCCCGCGCTCGCGCCAGGTAGGCGTGGGTCCGCCTACGACGACGTCGTCGATGCCGCGAAGCTTCTCGAAGGCGGCGGCCGCCTCGTCCATGGCAGGCGGAGGGCCACCCGGTCCGTAGACCTGCAAGGCCCGACTTGCGGGCGATTGCATGATGACCAACCGCGCCTGAACGTGCCCCGCCCGACGCACCCACCGGGTGCGTCGGTTACTCGGCCGCTGCGGCATGGCGGAAGATCAGCCGGTAGTAGAAGGAGCCAAGACACCAGTGCGTCGTGGCGAAGATGGTGCCGGCGAGGGCCACCAACCCACCCACGACGGACCCCAGCACCGGCAACCCGGCGTAGAAGAGGACGGCGGAGGCGGTCAAGAACGCTGTCGAGATGAGGTAGGAGAACTGACGGGGTTTCGGCGTTGGTGGCAACGGTGGCGCATGGAACAGATGCCGCATGCCGACGTTGTACAGCGTGTCGATCAGCATGCTTTCCGGCAGCAACGCGCCACTCATCGCCACCAGCGCCATGCCCCCCAGCCACCACGGTGACTGTAGGGCTAGCCCGATCACGATCAGGCTGACGCTCACGGCGGGTGTGAACCGTAACGGCCACGCCTGACGGGACTTGGCTGCATCATCGAGATCGTCGAATCCCTGCTTGTTCAGGTTTCTGAGTGTGAGTGCTCGGATCATGCGACAAAGTTCTCCGGCGATTCTCATGTGTGCTCAAGCAAGATCGAGGCCCGCACACGAGGCGTTCGCGCAGTGGAGTCCCGGTGGACGCTGCGCTCGTGGATATATCGGCTGCGGCGTGAGCACCAGGAGAGCGTGTCGCTGGTCCCGGTGCGCCTGATAGCGTCGACCGCACCTACGGTGCGGCGGTCAGCACGAACTCCCCGAACCGAAGCGTCGCGAGCCATCGCACGGCGAAGCCGCGGGCTCCATAGCAACCAAGCAATGCTGAGTGATCGCGGTGATCGGGCGAGAGCACGCCCGGTGAGCCACCTCGCGCACAAGCTGCGAATCCGGCGCAGGGCACGCACAATTTTCGCATATCCACGTGAGGCGCCTTTGCTGTCACTCGGCTCCTGGCCACGCCAAGTTCGGCGTTCCAGATCGGCAGCGCTGTTTCCAGAACCACGAGGGCACGGAATGTTTCAGGAACCAGGCTTGCACCACGTCTTGCCATGAACGTCTCCCGGCGCGACATCCTGCGTGGCGCGGCCGCGTCGTTCCTCGTTGGCTGCGGCCGTGATCGGAAGCCATCGAACGCCGGTCCCGGGGCGCTTGCCGACGGACCCCATGTAGACGTCGATATTCGGCTTCGAGCCAGCCCCGGAGCGGTAACCTTGGATGGAGCCACCGGATCGACGGCCGTCTGGCAATTCGACGGACAGCAGCTAAAAGGTTCGGAACGAACCTTGACCACGATTCCATCGAGTTACCTGGGCCCGACGATCCGGGTCGAGCGTGGGCAACGAGTTCGGGTGAAGCTTGACAATGAGCTGACCGAGCCAACGATCATTCACTGGCACGGCCTCGATATATCCGAAGACAACGATGGTCACCCGCGCTTTGCCATAGAGCCAGGCGGATCGTACGTTTACACGTTCGAAGTCGATCAGCGGCCAGGCACGTACTGGTACCATCCGCACCCGCATCAACGAACCGGTCCTCAGGTCTACATGGGCCTCGCCGGGATGTTCATCGTCGAAGACCCCGAAGACGCGGCACGAGGCCTTCCGACTGGCGAGCATGATCTTCCGCTCGTCCTGCAAGATCGGATCGTCGCGCGTGATGGCAGGCTGATCTATGAACCGAACGCGATGACCGGGTTTCTGGGCGATCGCATCCTCATCAACGGCAACACGAGGGCAACGATCGGCGTGGAGCGCGGCAGCTACCGGCTGCGGATGCTCAACGGATCGAACGCCCGAATCTATCGCCTCGCCTGGAGTGACGACGCCCCGATCACCGTGATCGCAACCGACGGCGGACTCCTGTCAGTCGCCATCGACAAGCCCTACGTGATGCTGGCTCCTGGCGAGCGGATCGACGTCTGGGTCGACTTTGGACGAGTGGCGACCGACGAGGTTTGGCTGGAGACGCGTGCGTTCGACCCCGGCATGAGCGGCGGCATGATGATGGGTCGCGGTGGCATGATGGGCCGGCAATCACCTCCCGAGCTGCCCAACGGTGCGGAATTGCGGTTATGTCGGTTCGTGATCTCGGGCACCGGACCGCGCCTCAAGCGACCCGCCGCGCTCGATCCGCTGCGCCGGGCGTCGGACGACGAAGTCGTGAACTTGCACCAGCCGCGCCGGTTCGACATCTCGATGAGGATGATGAGTTGGCAACTCAACGGCGGCCCCTTCGAGATGACCAGCGTCGCGCCCAACGAACACGTGAAGCTCGGTACGACAGAAGAATGGGAGCTCGCCAACGTCAGCGGCATGATGTCGATGGCTCATCCGATTCACGTGCACGGTTCGCAATTCCAGGTCGTCGCGCGCTCGGGCGGTGGCGGACCGGACGCCGACCTCATCCGCAACGGGCTCATCGATGATGGATGGAAAGACACGGTCCTGGTGTTGCCGGGCGAGACCGTCCGGATCCGCAAGACGTTCGCCAAACACCCCGGCCTGTTCCTTTACCACTGTCACAACCTGGAGCACGAGGACGCCGGGATGATGCGCAACTTCCGCGTCGAGCCGTAGTGCTTGTCGAGCCGCAGGCTCGACCCGATCGACCTGCGATGGGCTTCGATCGCCTGGCCGGCATCGTCGGCGAGTGGCTGACGCGTGATGCCCGCAGCGGCGCGCTGTTCGTGTTCTTCGGCAAGCGCCGCGACTGCCTCAAGGTGCTGTTCTTCGACGGCACCGGGATGTGCATGTTCTACAAGCGCCTCGACGCGGGGACGTTCCGCCTGCCGCCCGTGCCGGAGGGCACGACGACGCTCGCGATCGAGGAGCGCGTGCTCGATGATCTGCTCGATGGCGTCGATCTCGATCCGGCATTGACCGCGCGCAGGTCGACGACGCATTGACCGACCGAATCTGATCCGCAGATCTCGACAGCTCGATCGCGGACCGGTAGAGCCGATCGGTGATCGCAGACGCGAGCCGGGCGACGAGCGAAGCGCTGCAAGCGCGGGTCGCCGAGCTCGAAGCCGCACTCGCGACCGAGCGCACGACCACTGCGACCGAGCGCGCGCGTGCCGACGAGGCGATCGCCGAGCGCGATCGCCTGCGCGAGGGCTACCGGCAGCTTCAGCTCGAGGTCGAGCTGGCGCGCCGCCGGCTGGTCATCGCGAAAGCGGAGCGCGTCGACACCGCACCAGCTTCAGCTCGAGTTCGCCGCCAAGCTCCGTGAGCTCGACGCGCTGGGCAAGCAGCTGCCGGGCCCGCCGGAGCCAGAGCTTGGCGACGACCCCACGCCGCCGCGCGGTAAGCCCAGGCCGCGGCCGACCGGCCGGCGCCGGCTGGCCGAGCTCGTGCTGCCCGAGGAGCGCATCGAGCTCGCCGATCCCGAGCTCGAGGGCTCGGTCGCACGCATCGGCACGGAAGACAGCTACAAGTTCATGTGGCGGCGCACGCGCGGGGTCGGGAGCTTGTTCCGGCAGCTGTTCGCAGACCGCACGGAGCTGTCCCGAGAGCAGCAGGAGCTCGCGGCGGCGCAGCTCCTGTGCGCGGAGCTCGCGGACGAGCTTCGCGCGATCGAGGTCGATGTCGCGCAGCTCACGCAGCGTGCGCGAGCGGTCGCGAATGCCCCGGCACGCTACGCCGCATTGCTCGTGGAGCTGGAGACCACCGCACGCGCGCGGGGCACGCTGGCTTCCGAGCTCGACGCGATCGCCGCGACGGAGGTGGAGCTCGCGGCGCTACGGGACCACGGCCGCGAAGCCGTTGCCCTCGGCATCACCGTGCAGCAAGCCTTCACGGCCGTGCTGTTCACGGTGCGGGAGCTGCGCCCGATGGCCCTGTTCGAGCAGGAGCAGCTGCTCGGCGAGGACCTGCTCTCGGCGCTCACCGGGACCACGCGGCGTCGGTTCTCCGACCTGAGTGCGCACGTCGCGGATGCAAATCATGGCCTGCGCCGGTTCACGCACGCGTGTCAGGCTTTCCGACGCGAAGCTGGTCGAGCCCCAGCTCCCTGCGCTGCCGAGCATCGAGAGTCTCGTGTTCCGCGAGGTCGCCTGGTCCAACGGGCCATTGCTCGACCGGCTCCTCGGAGAGGTGGAGAGGCTGTCTTCCACGCTCTCGAGCCTCGTGGGCGAGCTGAAGTCGCGGGACCAGAAGCTCGGCGCGACCCTCGTCGACTGCGCGCGCATGCGGGCGCGGCTCCTCGACCCCTCCGCCGAGTGAGCGATCACTCCGAGGCGGCGGTCTCCTCGTCCTTGCCGTGGCACTTCTTGTACTTCTTGCCGCTGCCGCACGGACACGGGTCGTTGCGCCCGACCTTGGGACGGTCGCGCCGCACCGGCTCCGCCTTCTCGTCGGGGGCGTCGGTGCCATCGGCACGCACGCCGCCGCCGTGGGAGGCCGCCGCTCCCCCGCGCGCCTTCTTCTTGGCAGCCGCAGCCGGGGCCGCCGCCGCCGCTTCCTCGGCGTTCTCCTCTTCGCTCTTGTTGGACGCGCCGTGCTCCTCGATGTGGCGCAGCTTCGGCGCGTGCACCACGGGCATCTGATCGGGGCGCGAGAGCTGCGCGCGGAACAGCTTCGTCACGACGTTCGTGTCGATGCGCTGCATCATCTCGCTGAACAGCGAGTAGCCCGCCTTCTTGTACTCCTTCTTCGGGTCCTTCTGCCCGTACCCCTGGAGGCCGATGCCCTCGCGCAGCGCGTCCATCGTCTTCAGGTGCTCGATCCATTGCTGGTCGATGTCCTCGAGCAGGAACTGCCGCAAGAGGCCCGTGATGATCACGCGGGACAGATCTTTCTCGCGCTCGAGTAGCTTCGCCTCGATCCGCGGCCACGCCTGCTGCGCGACCTCGTCGGGCGTGCCCGGCCGGATCTCGAAGTCGACGTTGAACTGCTCCTGCAGCGCGTCCTCGAGCTCGTCCCAGTCCCACTCGTCATCGACCTTGTCGGGTGACAGGTGCGTCTCGATCACGCCCGCCATCCGCGAGTCCGCCAGATCGTAGAGCCGCTCGCGCTGCTGCACGAGCGACGCCGCCACCTCGCGAACGATCGCGTCGGTCAGCGCGGACTCGCTCTCGTCGTCGAAGCGCTTCTCGAGATCCAGTAGCGTCCCGTACGCGCGCCAGATCTCGCCGCGCAGGATGCGCCACCCCGGCCGGGGGTCGACGGCCTGTCCCGCCGCCTCGGCCTCGCTGCGCTGCTTCGCGAACGCCTTCACCTTGGTGACGATGTCCTTCACGCGCGGCTCGATCTCCGGCGTGAGCGACTCGACCGTCCAGTCACCACTCGTCGTCACGGGCTCGGGGGTCATGCCCGCCTTGGCCTCGTCCTCGGTGGGCTCGCGGTGATAGCGACCCTCGAGCACCTGCCGGCGCAGCGCGTAGATCGTCTTGCGCTGCTGGTTCATCACGTCGTCGTACTCGAGGACGTTCTTGCGCTGGTCGAAGTTCCGGCCCTCGACCTTCTTCTGCGCGCCCTCGATCGACCGCGTCACCATCGGCGACTCGATCGGCACGTCCTCCTCGAGGCCGAGCCGTTCCATCAGGCCCGTCATGCGATCGAGCCCGAAGATGCGGAGCAGATCGTCCTGCAGCGACAGGTAGAACCGCGACGTCCCCGGATCGCCCTGGCGACCGGCGCGACCGCGGAGCTGGTTGTCGATGCGGCGCGACTCGTGGCGCTCCGTGCCGATGATCTTGAGCCCGCCGGCGGCGAGCACCTCCTTGCGCTCCGCCTCGCAGGCCGCCTTGTGCTTCGCGATCAGCTCCTCGAGCCGCTTGTCCTCGTCGAACGCGGGCTCGACCGAGCCGCGAAACGGCTGCGTCCCTTCCGCCTCGTCACCGACCGCGGACTGCGCCTCGTCGGCGTGCTCGGCGAGCTTCGCCTTCTCCTCGGCCAGCTCGTCGCGCGCCATCGCGTCGGGGTTACCGCCGAGCAAGATGTCGGTGCCGCGACCGGCCATGTTGGTCGCGATCGTGACCATGCCCTTGCGGCCCGCCTGGGCGACGATCGAGGCCTCGCGCTGGTGCTGCTTCGCGTTCAGCACGTTGAAGGGGATGCCCTTCGACTTCAGCAAGTTGGCGACGACCTCGGACTTCTCGACCGAGACCGTGCCGACGAGCACCGGCTGGCCGTTCTTCTGGCACTCCTCGATGTCCTCCACGACCGCGCGGAACTTTCCGATCTCGTTCTTGTAGACGAGGTCGCTCTGGTCGTTACGCATGATCGGCTTGTTCGTCGGGATGACGGACACGTCGAGCTTGTAGATCTGGAGGAACTCGCCCGCCTCGGTGTCGGCCGTACCGGTCATGCCGGACAGCTTCTTGTACATGCGGAAGTAGTTCTGGAACGTGACCGTCGCGAGGGTCTGGTTCTCCTCCTCGACGGTGACGCCTTCCTTGGCCTCGATCGCCTGGTGCAGACCGTCCGACCAGCGGCGGCCGGGCATCTTGCGGCCCGTGTGCTCGTCGACGATGACGACCTTGCCCTCCTCGACGAGGTAGTTGACGTTGCGCTTGTACAGCGTGTGCGCGCGCAGCGCCTGGTTCACGTGGTGGACGAGCGCGATGTTCGTCGCCTCGTAGAGGTTATCGACGGAGAGCAGCTTCTCCATCGTCTCCACGCCATCGTCCGTCAGCATGGCGCTGTGCGCCTTCTCGTCGACCGTGTAGTCGACCTCGCGCTTGAGGCGCGGGATCATGCGATCGATCTTCACGTAGAGCTCGCCGCTCTCCTCGCCGGAGCCCGAGATGATGAGCGGGGTGCGCGCCTCGTCGATGAGGATCGAGTCGACCTCGTCGACCACCGCGTAGTGCAGCCCGCGCTGGACCATGCGATCCGGCGACGGCTTCATGTTGTCGCGCAGGTAATCGAAGCCGAACTCGTTGTTCTGGCCGTACGTGATGTCGCAGCGGTACGCGTTCTGGCGCTCGATGTCCTCGATGCCATGCACGACCACGCCGGTCGTGAGCCCCAGGAACCCGTGAAGCCGGCCCATCCACTCGGCGTCGCGCTTGGCGAGGTAGTCGTTCACGGTCACGACGTGGACGCCCTTGCCCTCGAGCGCGTTCAGGTACGTCGAGAGCGTGGCGACGAGGGTCTTGCCCTCGCCGGTGCGCATCTCGGCGATGCGGCCCTGGTGCAGCACGACGCCGCCGATCATCTGCACGTCGTAGTGGCGCATCCCGAGGCGCCGCACGCCGGCCTCGCGCACGACCGCGTAGGCCTCCGGCAGGATCTCGTCGAGCGTCGCGCCCTTGTCGATGCGCCGCTTGAACTCCGCGGTCATGGCCTTGAGCTCGTCGTCGCTCTTCGGCTTCATCGTCGGCTCGAGCTGCGCGATGCGGTCGACGATCGGCTGGAGCTTCTTCAGCTCGCGCTGGTTCTTGCTGCCGAAGAGCTTCTGAAGAAAGGCCATGGGCCCCGCATCCTTACCACGGTTCCCCAGCGTCGTAAGTGGCCTCCCCGAACGCCCGGGGCGCCCCCGCGATCGGGCCGATATGGCCGCCTAGCTCGGGCGAAAGCTGCGCACGAACGACCACAGGTCGTGCTCGAGGTCGAAGCGCGCGGCGACCGTCGCGACGCGGCGGCCATCGCGATCCAGCACCTCGGCCGGTAGCTCCGAGAACGTCGTCTTCGCGGCGCGCCAGCGGATGTCCTTCTGGCCGACGAGCTCGTAGGGCGCGCCGTCGGCACCCGTGAACGCGAGCTCGTAGCGGATGACGCGCTGCCCGATGGGCCGGATGGTCATCGTCCCGGTGGTGGGCACGCCGTCCGCCAGCGGGGGGGCGTGCATCACTCCCGTGACCTCGACCTTCCCGTCCCGCAGGTGCGCGCGCAGCGAGCTCGCGTGCGCTGTGATCTCGAAGCGGAACGGGTGCTTCGCCCCCGGCGTGGCATCGAGCTCGAGCGTGCCTGCCATCGTCTCCGCGAACTGGAACCCCATGCCGCGAAGGTACGCTCAATCAACCTGGCGAGACCCGCCGAAACGGCCCAGCGCCCACTCCTTTACAAGGAATGAGCGCTGGTCTGTCGAACCCCGTGTCGTGGTGGCGGCGAGAGACTCGGCGCCACCGTGCGGGTCAGAGACCCTGGAATGACTGGAGCGCCTTGCCGGTGGCGCTGTCCGTGCGGGTGCCGTTCGGCGTCAGGCTGGCACACGTCGCGTACTCGTAGCTCGTGCAGGTGCAGTTCGAGCCGTCGCCGGTGCTGCAGGACGAGCCGGTCGGCGTGGTGCAGTTACGACCGATGTAGGCCGCGCCACACGAGTCCGTGTCGTTCGGGTTCAAGCAGTCCGCCTCGTGCTGGAACGCGGTGCAGCCGGGGACCACGTCGCAGGTCGCGATGGCCTGGCACTGGCCCGTGTACGCGCCGTCCTTGATGAGGGGAACCTGGCCCTCCGCGCACTGCGGCGCGCCGAGGCCGCCCGGGGTGAGCGTGCCACCGCAGCTACCGGCGACCGCCGGGGGCTCGCACGTGCCGCGGGTCTCGTCGCAGTAGCCGAATCCGGCGGCCTGGGCCTCCGCATCGGTCGTGCAGGCGCACGACGCGGTGCAGGTGCCATCGGTGCAGATCGAGCCCGCCGCGCAGTCCGTGTCCGCGGTGCAGGTGGAGCCCGGCTCGCAGGAATTACGCGGCGCGTCGCACACGTAGCCCGTGCCGCAGTCCGCGTTGGTCTGGCAGAAGCCGGCCTCGCTGCAGGTGCCCGAGCTCTCCTCGCAGTAGCAGCCCGCGGCGCAATCTCGGTTCGACGAGCAGTAGTACCCGCCGCCGCTGCCGTTCGACGACGAGCCGTCGTCCCAGCCTCGGCCGCCCGAGCTGCCGTCGTCGAAGTAGAGGGTACAGCCGGCGAGGGACATCGGGATGATCGCCACGAGGGCGAGACCGAGGGTGCGGAGCGAGGTCATCATGGGGTTGTCAGCGGACAGAGCATTGGTCGTGCCACTCCGTCAGCCCGACCGAAGCTGGCGAGAATGCACGAGCTCTCGCGCTAACTGCCGCTGCTGCCTGGTCGAAACTGTTCGATCCGCGACATCACTGCCCCGGAACCTGCCACCCGATCCCGGCAGGTGTAGTTGCTGGTTCACACCCCGTGTATCGAGACGCCACGGAAAGTCGCGGCATCGCTCGCCGCTCCCGGGCTCGCGTGACCGCCCGGGCTCGCGTGACCGCCCGGCCCGCGCGGGCGCTCCCGGCCCGGATGGGTCCAGCGCTGACCCGCGCTCAGTCGAGGACGGCGCGAATGGTATCCCGGAGCCCGCGCAGCGCCCGGAATCCGAGCTCGGCCGCGGCGCGCCGGCCATCCACCATGCAGACGTAGCGGATGAAATCGAGCTCCTGAACCGGGAAGCTCGAGAGCCCGAGCTTGAACGCGAGCGACAGCACCGAGCGCGCGATCGGGTGAGGGATCGGCACCGGCTCCCGACCGAGCTCGCGCAGCACGACGGACATCGGGATCTCGCCGGGACCGACCAGGTTGTAGATGCCGCGGCGCTGCGGGGCGAGCGCCAGCGTGATCGCGTCGGCCACGTCCTGCACGTGGACGAGCTGCACCATCGGATCGAACCCGAGCAGGACCGGCGGGCGCGCGATGCGCAGGTAATTCGACGGCGCGTTGTGCACGGGCCCGACCATGTGCACGGGCCGCAGGATCACGGTCTCGACCGTCTGCGCGCGCCACAGAAACGTGGACACCATGTGGTCGACCTCGACCAGATCGCGCATCCGCGGGAACCGCTGAGCGGCGAGGAGCGGGGCGTCCTCGGTGAGGAACTGGGGGTTGTCCGGGCGGGGTCCGTAGACGTTCGCCGACGACAACAGGACGACCTTCGGGACCCGGTACGCCTGGCAGTACTCGAGGAGCTTCGCGGTGCCGGCGATGTTCCACGAGTACAGGTCGGCCTCGCTCGCCCGCGGGTCGTGCATGACGCCGAGGTGCACGAGCGCGTCGACATCCCCCTGCCGGAACACGTCGCGCGCCTGCTTGCTGCGGAGGTCGACCTGGTGGAGCTCGATGTCCTTCGGGCGGCCTGGCATCGGCCGGCGGTCGAGGCCCACGATCGTGAACCCCTCCTCGTGGTGAAGGCGCCGCGCGACGATGCGCCCGAGCCGCCCGGAGATCCCGGTGATCACCACCTTGCGCATGCGCGGCATGCGCTGCGTGACGCCGCCGACGTCGCTGCGATCGAAATAGGCGGCCGCAGCGCCCCCGGCCGGGCGAACGGGAGGGAGGGGTGGGGTGGGCTTACCAGAAGACATGCTGACGCTCGGCGAGGCCGTGATGGATCATCGACTGGATGCGGTCGCGGACGGCGGCGACGTGCACGTCGAGCACCTCGTCGTCGTCGTCGGGGTCCCCGGTGAAGTGCATCGCCTCGCCGAAGTAGAGCCGGTACTTCACGGGCAGTGGTAGCGGCGCGATGAACGGCGGGTACGGGACGAGCGGGAACGCGGGGATGCCGAGCAGTCGCGCGAGCACCTTCACGTTCACGGCGGGGGCCTGCTCCTCGGCTCCGATGACCGCGACGGGCACGATCGGCGCGCCCATCTCGAGCGCGAGCCGCAGGAAGCCCTTGCCGAACTCGGCGAGCTGGTAGCGCTGCGAGTACGGCTTGCTGATGCCGCGGGCGCCCTCGGGAAACACGAGCACGGCCTCCTCCGCGGCCAGCAAGCGCCGGCAGTTCTCGGGCGTGCCCACGATCTGGCCCCAGCGCGCGAACAGGTAGGACGCGAAGGGAACGGTCGGCACGAAGTACTCGACCATCGAGCGCACGAGGCGCGGGCGCGGGGGCTCGAGGAACGTCGCGGCCCCGATCGCGAGGCCGTCGAACGGGAGCTGGCCCGAGTGATTGGATACGAAGATCACGCGGCCGCTCGTCGGGATGTGCTCGACGCCGTGAGCCTCGGCGCGGAAGTAGTGACGGTAGAGCCAGCGCGCCACGGTCGCCGCCTGCTTCACGTGCGTGCGCGAGAGTCCGAACGGATCGAAGCCGTACTCGTTGCCGTGAATGACCAGGGCCTGGGCCCGGGCGGCGATGTCGTCGTCGTCAGCCGGCGCGGTCGAGGGGCCAGGACCTCCCGCCGCGCGCCGGATGCGATCGAGCAGACCCACCTCCCGAGTATGCACGGGCCTCCAGGGTCGCGTGTATGCTGGAGCCGCGATGATCGAGAGCTACGTCGACCTCACGTATCGCGGTCTGGCGCTCGGCCGCCGCGTGAAGCTCGCGCAGGTGCGACCGACCAGCGGCTACCTCGAGGTGCCGGCGCCGATGCCCGTGGGCACGGTGATCGCGATCGCGACGGACGAGGGCGTGACGCTGGCGGCGCGGGTGCTCTCGATCCAGGAGCAGGTCGGCAGCGCGGCCGGGGTGACCGGGCCCATCCCCGTCGGTGGGCCAGCGGCAACGACGGCCGAGGCCGCGAACCGTGGTGGCACCGCAGGATCCACCGGAACCACTGGCACCATCGGGATCGGAGGGCTGCTGCGGACGCCGGGCATGCTCGTGGCTCCGGTGCTGGCCGACGCGGCCGCCGTCGCGTGGTGGGAAGCCCGTGTCGCCCTGCCGGACCTCGATCCGGCAGCGACGGACGCGGCCAGCGGCCGCACGAAGCCGACGACGGTGAGGCCACGCTCGCGCAGCGGGTCGGACTCGACGCGCTCCGCTGACGCGGCGGCGGCCGCTGTCGCGCCGGTGCCTGCCGCTGTGCCCGTCGCTGCGGCACGCGACGACCGCGCCGGTCTCGAGGCTGACCTCGCGGCCGCGGCGACGGTGATCGGCCCTCCCTTGATCATCGACAGCGCGGAGCACTCGATCCCCGAGCTCGTCGACGACGGCAAGCGCACCACCGTCATGGACGCCATCGATCCCGAGACGCTCAGCGCGCTCCTCGACGATGGTCGGCGCACGCAGGCGATGGCCAGCGTAGACCTTGCCGCGCTGGGGCTCGAGTCGTCCGCCGAGAGCGATGACAGCGAGGCGGACGCTGATGCCTCCGGGGAGCTGAGCGCGGACGTGACCGGAGCACACGATTCGAGCGAGGCGAGCGATTCGAGCGAGGCGAGCGACGCGGGCGCGGAGGCACGGTTGAAGACGGCGGGTGGCAGCGTGAAGCGCCGCCGCAAGAAGCGCTGATCGTGTCCGCGCAGGCCGGGTCCGCCGCCGCGCCGCCGCACGTCGCCGTGACGCCGCCCCGGGTGGCGCGGGGTGCGATCATCGGGATCGTGGCGCCGTCCGGTCCCGTGACGCTGCAGGGGGCCGCAGCCGGGCTCGATCGCTTGCGGGAGGTGTTCGCGGTGCGCGTCGCGCCCAGCGTGTTCGCCGCGCGACCTCCAGGACTGGCGAGCTTCCTGGCGGCGAGCGACGAGACGCGTGCGGCCGAGCTGAACGCGATGCTGCGCGACCCCGACGTGCGCGCGATCGTGATGGCGCGGGGCGGGTACGGCATCACGCGCATCCTGCCGCTGCTCGATGCCGGTGCGCTGCGCGCCGATCCCAAGCCGATCGTGGGGTTCTCGGACGGCACCGCGCTGCTGGCATGGGCCCACCGCGAGGGGGTGCGGGGCATCCACGGGCCGGTCGTGCGCCAGCTCGGCGGGCTGCCTCCGGAGGACGTGGCGGCGCTGATCGCCCTGCTCACCGATCCGACTCCACCGCCGCCGATGGCGCTTGTGGGGGACCCGAGGATCGCGCCGACCGCGCGCTACACGGGCCACTGCGTGCCCGCGAACCTGACGCTCGCCAGCATGCTCGTCGGCACCCCGTGGGCGTTGCCCCTGGCGGGCGCGATCGCGCTCCTCGAGGAGATCGGCGAGCGCCCGTACGAGCTCGACCGCTACCTCACGCAGCTGCTCGCCACGGGGGCGCTCGCGTCGACGCGCGCCGTGGTGCTCGGCGATCTGGCCCGCTGTGTCGATGCGGCACCTGCGACCGGGGTACCCGACGCGCCTGACGCGGCCCTCACGGTCGTACGCGAGCGCCTGGGCACGGTGGCCATGCCACTTGCCGTCGGTGCGCCAGTCGGTCACGGCGACCGGAACCGCGCGGTTCCGTTCGGCGCGGCCTGCGTGCTCACGGCCACCGCGCTCGAGTTCGAGGCCGGCGCTGTCGCGTGACCGCGCGTGATGGGTGCCATGACGACACGAGGTGTCGACGTGGTCGTCCGTTCCCCAGTCGTGGCGTCCATCGCATGACATCGCGTCTGCGCTAACCGTCGGGATTCTGGTCGCGTCGCACCGAATCGGGTTCGGCGGGCGGCTGGCACCGTACGTGCTCATGGATCTGCTTGTCCGTAGGGTCGCAAGCCCGGCGGGTGACAATCGAAGCTATTCACGCGCGACGTGTCGTTGTCGGTTTCGACTCGGTGGTTGATCCGCGGTTCCCCCTCCTCATCTCCGCAGGTCTCCCCCACCACTTGAGGCAATCAGCAGCGACTCGCTCTGCGCGACGGGTCCCGAACAGCCCCCTGTTCGGGACCTTCTTTTTTTCGGCCACGAGCTCGTCTATGGTGGCAATCGATGAGAGGTGGCAGCCGATGAGGGCGCTGGGCCTGGACGTGGGCACCAAGACGATCGGGCTCGCGATGACGGACGAGGCGGCCGTCGCCGCGCACCCCCTCGGCGTGCTCTCCCGCGCAGGCAACGCCACCGATGCCGCGGCGATCGGCGCGCTGGTCGCGGAGCACGGCATCACCGACGTGGTGGTCGGGCTGCCGCTCGAGCTCTCCGGCAAGGTCGGGCTCCGCGCGCGCCGCGTCCGCCTGCTCACCGAGACGCTGCGAGCCGCGTTGGGGACGGGCGTGCCCGTGCACGAGCAGGACGAGCGCTTCTCGACCGCGGAGGCCACGCGCATCCTCATCGATGCCGACCTGTCGCGGGCGCGCCGCAAGCAGGTGATCGACCAGCAGGCCGCGGCCCTCATCCTCCAGAGCTGGCTCCAGGTCTGGCACCGCGAGCACCCGGGCGGATAACCTCGGGCATGGCCTCGAAGCACTCGTTCCGGATCGCGCTCGCGGTCGTGCTCGGCTCGATCGCGATCATCGTCGGCATCGGCGCCTTCTTCGTCCATCGCGCGTTTGCCTACGCGGACGCGCCGCACGCCGGGTCGGGGCACGAGATCGAGGTCGACGTGACGTCGGGCATGAGCTTCCCCGCGGTCGCGAAGCTGCTCGGCGAGCGAGCCGTGATCACCAAGCCGAGCTGGTTTCGCCTGTTCGCGATGTGGGAGGGCAAGACCACCGACGTGAAGACCGGCAAGTACCTCCTGAAGGACAACCTGACGCCACGGCAGGTGCTCGCCGCGCTCGTCGAGGGCGTCAAGGAGGTGACGGTCAAGGTCACGCTTCCCGAGGGCAAGAACATGCTCGAGTACTTCGAGATCATCGACAAGGCGAAGGTCGCGAGCGCGGTGGAGCTCGAGGCCCTGGCGCGCGACAAGACGTTCCTCGCGAAGTTCGCGATCACCGGCGACTCCGTCGATGGCGAGCTGTTCCCCGACACGTATCAGTTCCGCGTCGGCGAGAAGCCGGCGACGGTGCTCGAGCGGCTGATCGACAAGCATCGCGAGGTGTGGAACGACGTGATGAACAAGCACGCGAAGGCGGCGGCGGCGCTGAAGAAGTCGATGAGCTGGAGTGATCGCGACGTGCTCACGATGGCGTCCATCGTAGAGAAGGAGGCCGTCGAGCCCACGGAGCGGCCGCGGATCGCGCAGGTGTTCATGAACCGCCTCACGTCGCCGACGTTCAAGCCGCGGCGCCTCGAGACCGATCCGACGATCCGCTACGGCTGCCTCGTGCCCACCGTGAAGAGCGCGGCGTGCAAGGAGTGGATCGACGGCTGCGTGAAGCAGGGCAAGCAGGCCGGCTGCGATCGTCTGCACGCGGCGCAGCTGCACGACGAGGACAACGCGTACAACACGTACACGCACGACGGGTTGCCCCCCGGGCCGATCAGCAACCCCGGGCGCGCGTCGATCGAGGCCACGCTCGAGCCCGATGGCAGCGACTACCTCTTCTTCGTCGCGACGTCGAAGGGATCCCGGTCGCACGCCTTTGCGAAGACCGTGGCCGAGCACGAGAAGAACGTGCAGCGGTACGTGTCCGGTGACTCGTCGGGGGCCCCGTAATGGCGCTCGGGGCCACGATGCGGCGCTTCGAGATCGCGCTCGCCGACAGCGATCGCGGGGTGTACGAACAGCTCGATCTGCGAGTCGCGCAGCACCCGTCGGAGAGCGAGCGCTTCCTGGTCGCGCGCGTGCTGGCGCGGGCGCTCGAGCACGCGGAGGGCGTGGAGCTCACGACCGGCGGCGTGTCGGATGACGAGACGCCCGCGCTCGTCCAGCGCGATCTGCGCGGCGATCTGCGCGCCTGGATCGAGATCGGCTCACCGGACGTGGACCGGCTGCACAAGGCGTCGAAGAAGTGCGATCGCGTGGTGATCTACGCGTGGAAGAATCCGGACGAGCTCGCGGCGGCCATCCACGAGCGCGGGGTGTACCGCGCCGATCGGATCGAGCTGATCGCGCTCGACCCCGGCGAGCTGGACGGGATCGCTGCGACACTCGATCGCATGAATGGCTGGGAGCTCGCCGTGACCGGCGGAACCATCTACCTGTCGGCGCGCGGCCACGCGTTCGAGCTCACGCCGCGCCGGGTCGCCATTCCCGAGTAGCGCCGCAGGCCTGCCCGAACCAGGGGTGCATGGTACCCTTTTGACCATGAGCCTGGTCGGACAGATCGCCGAGCTTCAGAACTACGCGACGTACAAGGAGCTCTCCTGGGAGGGCTCCTTCGAGGACTACCTCACCCTCGTGCGCAAGACCCCGCAGGTCACGCGCAATGCGTACCAGCGCCTCTACGACATGGTGCTGTCGCACGGCGTCGAGGAGTACATCGATAACAAGAAGAAGCTGGTTCGCTACAAGTTCTTCCGGGACGAGGCGCACGGCGGACGCGATGCCGTGTTCGGCCTCGACGTGCCGCTCATGCGCCTCATGAACGTGCTCAAGAGCGCGTCGCAGGGCTACGGCACCGAGCGCCGCATCATCCTGTTGCACGGGCCGGTCGGATCGGCGAAGTCGACCATCGCGCGGCAGCTCAAGAAGGGGCTCGAGGAGTACTCGCGCACCGCGGACGGCGCGCTTTACACCTACTACTGGACGCTGCCGGGCGAGCTGTCCGAGCTGGCCGGTGGGTCCGAGGTGTTCCACTCGCCGATGCACGACGAGCCGCTGCGGCTCATCCCGCGCGACTGGCGCGCCGCCGCGCTGACGAACCTCAAGCTCTCGTCCGATGATCACAAGGTCAAGGTCGATGGCGACGTGAACCCCGCGTGCCGGCTCATCTTCAAGGAGCTGATGAAGCACCACGGCGGCGACTTCGAGAAGGTGATGAGCCACGTGCGCGTGCGCCGGCTCGTGCTCTCGGAGCAGGACCGCATCGGCATCGGCACGTTCCAGCCGAAGGACGAGAAGAACCAGGACTCGACCGAGCTCACCGGCGATATTAACTATCGCAAGATCGCGACGTTCGGCTCGGACTCCGACCCACGCGCGTTCAACTTCGACGGCGAGTTCAACATTGCCAATCGCGGGATCCTCGAGTTCGTCGAGATCCTGAAGCTCGATGTCGCATTCCTCTACGACCTGCTGGGGGCGACGCAGGAGCGCAAGATCAAGCCGAAGAAGTTCGCGCAGACGGACATCGACGAGGTGATCATCGGCCACACGAACGAGGCCGAGTACAAGAAGCTCCTGAACAACGAGTTCATGGAGGCGCTCCGCGACCGCACGATCAAGGTGGATATCCCGTACATCACCAAGATCAGCGAGGAGGTGAAGATCTACAACAAGGACTTCACCAAGGAGCGCGTCGGCAAGCACATCGCGCCGCACACGCTGAACGTCGCGGCCATGTGGGCGGTGCTCACGCGCCTCGAGGATCCGAAGAAGCACTCGCTCTCGCTACTGCAGAAGGCGAAGCTCTACGACGGCAAGACGCTGCCGGGCTTCACGCAGGACAACATCAAGGAGCTGCGCAAGGAGAGCCAGCGCGAGGGGCTCGACGGCATCTCGCCGCGCTACATCCAGGACAAGATCGCGAACGCGCTCGTGTCGGACAAGGCGGACGGCGCGATCAACCCGTTCATGGTGCTGAACGAGCTCGAGAGCGGCCTGCGCGGTCACTCGCTGATCAGCTCGGACGACGTCCGCAAGCGCTACCGCGAGATGCTCTCGGTCGTGAAGCAGGAGTACGAGGACGTCGTCAAGAACGAGGTCCAGCGCGCGATCAGCGCCGACGAGGACATGATCGCGAAGCTGTGCGCGAACTACATCGACAACATCAAGGCCTACACCCAGAAGGAGAAGGTCAAGAACCCGTACACCGGCCAGGACGAGGAGCCGGACGAGCGGCTGATGCGGTCGATCGAGGAGAAGATCGATATCCCGGAGAGCCGGAAGGAAGACTTCCGCCGCGAGATCATGAACTACATCGGCGCGCTCGCGATCGAGGGCCGGCAGTTCGACTACAAGACGAACGAGCGCCTGCACAAGGCGCTCGAGGGCAAGCTGTTCGAGGACCAGAAGGACTCGATCAAGCTGACGTCGCTGGTGTCGAACGTCGTGGACCGCGACACGCAGGCGAAGATCGACGTGGTGAAGCAACGCCTCATCAAGAACTTCGGCTACGACGAGGTGAGCGCGACCGACGTCCTGAACTTTGTCGCGTCGATCTTCGCGCGCGGGGACGTGAAGTCGTAGCGTGCCTGCGAGCGCAGCGAGCCAGCCGAGTGGGGCCCTGCCAGCTGTGCTGGCGGGGCGAGGAGCAACCTCGTGAGTGACCCGCTCGGGAAGGGGCCGGTGACGGTCGAGCTGAATCACACCCTCGCGGAGCTGCTCGCGCGCCTGTGCGTCGAGCTCGAGTCCGACCCGGTCGGGATCATGTCGCGTGCGCTCGGCCTCTTCGAGATGGTGCAGCGCACGAAGCGGCAGGGCGGGCGGCTCTGCTTCATGAACGAGCACGGCGAGACCGCCGACGTGGTGGCCTGACATGTCCCAGAAGATCGATCTCGATCACGGTCGGTTCCGTCAGATCATCCGCGGCAAGATCAAGCAGAACCTGCGCAAGTACATCTCGCAGGGGGAGATGATCGGGCGGAAGGGCAAGGATCAGGTCTCGATCCCGATCCCGTCGGTCGACATCCCGCGCTTCAAGCACGGCGACAAGCAGCAGGGCGGCGTCGGGCAGGGCAAGGGCGAGCCCGGCGACTCGCTCGGCCAGGATGGCGACCAGGACGGCCCGGGCAAGGGCGAGGCGAGCGACCGCCCCGGCGATCACCTGCTCGACATCGAGATCTCGATCCAGGAGCTCGCGGAGATCCTGGGCGAGGAGCTCGCGCTGCCGCGGATCCAGCCGAAGGGCACCGAGAAGATCGTCGCCTACAAGGACAAGTACTCGGGCATCCGGAACGTGGGTCCCGAGTCGCTGCGGCACTTCCGGCGCACGTATCGCCAGGCGATGCGGCGGCAGATCTCGATGGGCACGTACGACCCGAAGAACCCGATCGTGGTGCCGATCCGCGAGGACAAGCGCTACCGGTCGTGGAAGTCGGTGCCGCTGCCGCAGAGCAACGCGGTCATCATTTACATGATGGATGTCTCGGGCTCGATGGGCGACGAGCAGAAGGAGATCGTCCGCATCGAGAGCTTCTGGCTCGATACGTGGCTGCGCTCGCAATATCAAGGCATCGAGAGCCGCTACATCATCCACGACGCGATGGCGAAGGAGGTCGACCGCGACACCTTCTTCAAGACGCGCGAGTCCGGCGGCACGATGATCTCCTCGGCGTACAAGCTCTGCGCGAAGCTCATCGCCGACGAGTACCCGTCGTCCCAGTGGAACATCTATCCGTTCCACTTCTCCGACGGCGACAACTGGTCGGTGGACGACACGCACACGTGCGTCGAGATCCTGAAGAAGGACGTGCTCCCGCACGTGAACCTGTTCGCCTACGGGCAGGTCGAGTCGCCGTATGGCTCGGGTCAGTTCATCAAGGACCTGACGGAGCACTTCGACGATGACGAGCGCGTGGTGACGTCGGAGATCAAGAGCAAGGACGCGATCATGGACTCCATCAAGGAGTTCCTCGGGAAGGGGCGTTGATCCCATGACGATCAAGCAGTTCCCGGCGCACCTCGCCGACATGCAGCAGCAGGTGGAGGCCTACGCGAAGGATTTCGGCCTCGACTTCTGGCCGATCCTCTACGAGGTCCTCGACTACAAGACGATGAACGAGGTCGCCGCGTACGGCGGGTTTCCCACGCGCTACCCGCACTGGCGGTTCGGCATGGACTACGAGCAGCTCTCCAAGAGCTACGAGTGGGGCCTCTCGAAGATCTACGAGATGGTGATCAACACCAATCCCGCGTACGCGTATCTGCTCGAGGGCAACTCGCTGACGGATCAGAAGATCGTGATGGCGCACGTGTGCGCGCACGTCGACTTCTTCAAGAACAACTACTTCTTCTCGAAGACGAACCGCAAGATGATCGACGGGATGGCGAACCACGCTGCCCGCGTGCGCCGTCACATGGAGCGGCACGGGCAGGACGTGGTCGAGGACTTCATCGACACGTGTCTGTCACTCGAGAACCTCATCGACCCGATGAGCGCGTACATCGTCCGCAAGGCGGACAAGCGACGCGGCGAGAACGGCGAGGAGGAGGTCGACGAGCGCGACCAGTCCGGCCGCCTCCGGGCGAAGGGCTACATGGACTCCTTCATCAACCCGCCCGAGTACCTGGCGGCGCAGAAGAAGAAGCGCGAGGACGAGGAGAAGAAGCAGAAGAAGCGCTTCCCCGATCATCCGCAGCGCGACGTGATGGCGTTCCTCATCGAGCACGCGCCGATCGAACACTGGCAGCGCGACGTGCTCGAGGTGGTGCGCGACGAGGCGTACTACTTCGCGCCGCAGGCGATGACGAAGATCATGAACGAGGGCTGGGCTTCGTACTGGCACTCGAAGATCCTGACGGAGAAGGCGCTGACCGCGGCCGAGATCATCGACTACGCCGACGCGAACGCGGGTGTGATGGCGACGTCGCCGGGACGCCTGAATCCGTACAAGCTCGGTGTCGAGCTGTTCCGCAACATCGAGGACCGCTGGAACCGCGGCCAGTTCGGGAAGGAGTGGGACGAGTGCGATCAGATGGACGTGAAGAAGAACTGGGACCGCCGGACCGGCCTCGGACGGGCCCGTATCTTCGAGGTGCGGAAGCTCTATAACGACATCACGTTCATCGACGAGTTCTTCACGCTGGAGTTCTGTATCGAGCAGAAGTTCTACTCGTTCGGGTTCAGCGAGCGGAGCGGGAGCTGGGAGATCATGAGTCGCGAGTTCAAGAAGGTGAAGGACCAGCTGCTGAAGATGCTCACGAACCGAGGCCAGCCGGTGATCGTGGTCGAGGATGGCAACTTCGACAACAAGAGCGAGCTGCTGCTCCGTCACGTGCACGAGGGCGCCGACCTCGACGCGGGGCAGACGCGCGACACGCTCAAGAACGCGGCGAAGCTGTGGACGCGACCGGTGAGCCTGCTCACCAAGGTCGAGGGCAAGGGCAAGCTGCTGCGCTGCGACGATGGCGCGATCAGCGAGCGGAGCGCGGAGTACTGATGCGGCTGTGGGCATGGGCGGCGAGCGACCCGGGTCGCAAGCGAGAGCGCAACGAGGACTCGTATCTGGTGGATCCGGAGACGGGGCTCCTGGCAGTTGCCGACGGGATGGGTGGACACCAGGGCGGGGCGACGGCGAGCCGGATGGCGGTCGAGCACCTCGGTCGCGAGCTCGCGGCGGCGAAGGGCGACTTCACGAAGGCGCTGGAGCGGCAGATCCAGGTGAGCATGCGAACCACGGAGGAGATGCCCGCGGCGGTCGACCTCGAGTTCGGTAACGCGCCGGCCTCGCCCAAGGAGCTCGCATCGCTGGGCCGGCCGGCGAGCGGGCTGATACGGGATCAGGGTTTCGGGGGCGATCCCATCCGCGGCGACGAGGTGACGATGCCGGGGGGCGTCATGCCGGCCTTCTCGCCCGCGCTGGAGCTGATGCGCGGCATCGTGCGCCGGGCGGGCGGTGCCATCTACGACGCCGCCTGGCAGAAGCAGGAGCTCCGCGGCATGGGCACCACGCTCACGGCCGCGCTCGTCCACGGGGGGCGCGCGCACGTGGTGCACGCGGGCGACTCGCGGTGCTACCTGTACCGCGACGGCGCCCTGTCGCAGGTGACCGAGGATCACTCGTGGATCGCCGAGCAGCTGCGCACCGGCGCCATCAGCGAGGCCGAGGCGAAGAGCAGCAAGTTCCGCCACGTGATCACGAAGTCGATCGGGTTCGAGCGCGAGATCGAGGCCGACATGAAGACGGTCGTGGTCCAGCCGGGAGACCTGCTGCTGCTGTGCTCCGACGGCCTGTCCAACTACGTGGAGCTGGACGAGCTGGAGCGGATCATCGCGATGACCTGGTATCGGCGGCTGCCCGAGACGCTGATCGACCTCGCGAACAGTCGCGGGGGTGACGACAACATCACGGTGGTGGTCGGGCTCATCGCGAACGAGCCGCCTGCCGCGCCCGCCGCCACGTAGTCATGCGCCGCGCGTCTTCGTTCGGGCTCGCGATCGGGCTCGCGTTCACGGCCGGCTGCGATCGGAAGCACCCGCCCGTCTCGTCGTCACCTCCGGCCTCGTCGCCGTCGCTGTCGTCGTCGTCGTCGCCGTCGCCGTCGTCGTCACCGTTGTCACCGTCGTCGTCACCGGCGAACGCCGGGGTCCAGGTCGCGTCGTCACCCTCGTGCAAGCTCGCCGCGGTCCCGCTCCGCTACCCGCAGCCGAAGCGGCTCGTCGCCATCGGCGACCTCCACGGTGATCTCGCCGCCACGCGCGCCGTACTCCGCGCCGCCGGCGCGATCGACGCGACCGACCACTGGAGCGGCAAGGATCTCGTCGTCGTGCAGA
>JAYSYE010000526.1:0-3432 GCA_043716635.1 Deltaproteobacteria bacterium
CGAGGGTTCGCCGACCACGCGCACGGTGAGCGTGGAGCCGCCGACGGTGACCTTGCGGCCCAGCGGGAGGAGCACCTCGACGATGGCGAGATCACCGACGAACGTCCCGTTCTTGCTGCCGAGATCGCGGACCATCACGCCGCGATCGGTGAGCCGGATCTCGCAGTGAAGCCGCGAGACGCGCGAGTCGGCGAGCACGATGTCGCACTCGGGGCTCGAGCCCACCACCAGCGGCGCGAACGCGAGGGTGGCGGAGAATTCCGTGCCCTGCGGCGCCACGATCCCGACCTCGAGGCTCGGTAGCTCGATCGCGTTCGCGCGCAGGGTGGTGAGCGTCGAAGATGCGGGGGAAAGGGACACGTGAGCGAGACTTTCTTTCATCCCGGCGTGGACGTCCAGTGGGGTCTCGAGCGCGCCTCTTCGACCTCGTCCACGGATCGCACCGATCGCACCGATCGCGGCGGCCAGCGCGCGATCCGGCCGAGGGCCGGTGGACGCCGCTCACCGCGCCGCAGTACACTCGACCGCGATGCCGCGCCCCACGTTCGCAAGGTCATCCGTGCTGCTGGCGCTGGGCGCGAGCGCGGCGCTCGGGGCCTGCCGCGACTGGGGCAAGTACGATCCGGGCGTGAGCAGCGGAGGCGGCGGTAGCAGCAGCAGCACGGGCCTCGGTGGCGGTGCCAGCAGCACCAGCACCAGCAGCACCAGCAGCAGCACCACCACCACCACCACCACCGGCGGCGGCGGCGTCGTGTGCTCGCTACCGCTCGTCGACACGTTCGACGCGCCGCCGCTCGGATCGCTGTGGGCTCCGAAGAACGGCAACGGCGGGGCGCTTGGCGTCGCCAACCACGAGCTCGTGCTCACGCTACCGACCACGATGGCTTATTCCAACGCGGAGATCACCGCTATCGTGCCTCACGACCTCACCGGATGTCGGGGCTTCGTCCGGCTCACCCAGGCCCCCGGCATGAACACCAAGGCTGTAGCCTTGTTACAGCTGCTGTACGACAGCGACAACGCCGTCATTCTGCTGGAGACCGAAGGGAGCTTGCAGGCGAAGAAGCAGCTGGCTGGCAAGGAGACCATCGAGATGGCAGTCCCGTATGATCCGATGAGCCACGCGTACCTGGGTATCAGCGAGCTCGACGGCAAAGTGCGCTGGGAGACGTCACCCGACGGAACGACGTGGACCACACTCGTCGAGGAGGCGAGCTGGCTGCCGTCTCCGCAGGTGTACTTCAAGCTCGGCGCGTCCACGTACCAGATGGAGCCGAGCGCGCCGGGGGAAACTCACTTCGACAACGTCGACGTCGTGCCGTGAGCGTGGCCCGGACGCCTCAGAACCTGAGCTCGTAACGGAGCTGGGCTCCCGTGGGAGAAACGGAGATGACCGCGCGGGCGGGGGCGGATCTGGGCCCGCCGAGCGCGATCATCAGCCCGCCGCCCACCAGGCCGACCAGGCCCACGGCGAGGCCCACGCCGCCCACGGCCTCCGTCGTCCTGCCGCTGGCGACGACGGCGGCGAACTTCGGATCGACACAACGCGCGTCGCCGCACGCGTGCTCCAGCGTGGAGAACTTGCTCCGGGCGATGGGCTCGGCGACGGCGAACACGATCGCGCCGACGACGCCCACGCCGGCCACGATGAAGCCAGCGACGCGAACCCCTCCACCGGCGGGCGCGGGCGGCGCCACGGGCAGCGGGGTAGCGGCCACGCTGGTCGATACGAGCGTGATGGTCCTGGTCTCGCCGGCGCGTACCGTCACCGCGCGCCGCTGCGCCTCGACGCCGCGCCCGGTGAGCTCGACGATCGCGTCCCCCGGGGCCACCGCGAAGGGGACACCGAGGCTCGCCGGCGGGACCGCCGAGCCGTTGAGCGTCACCACGGCGCCCGCGCCCGGATCCATCACGACGATGACCAGCTGGCCGACCCGGCGCTCGAGGGCGGCGAGCTCGGTCGCGGCGGTGTCGCGGGTGCGCGCGTACTTCGGGTAGGCCGGCGCGAGCGCGGCGGCGGCGCGCATCGTGGCCTTCAGCTCGTCGTGGGCCCCGGCGACAGCGCCGAGCTCCAGCAGGCAGTGGGCGATCATCAGCCCCGCGTTGGGGCTGCCCGAAGCCTCTTTGGCCGTGCGAAACAGGATCAGCGCGTCGGCGAACTTGCGCTGGTCGTAGAGCTTCTGCCCGGCGTCGAAGCTCGCCTTGGCCGCCGCCTCTTGCGGACGCGGCGGAGGAGCCTGCGCCAGGAGCGGCGCGGGCGCGAGCGCGAGCCCGAGCGCGAGCAGGGCGCTTCCCGCCGTGCGGGCGAGGTATCGATTGCTCATGTCACCCGATCGCGCCTGCACGCGCCGCGCATCTGCGAGGAGGTCTCGAGCCGGCCAGGGGCGGACGCCGCATGATCCGGACGCTACACGAAACACGCGGGTGTCGCGACCCTGGCGCGGGCCCCCGGGCGCCGAGCCGGCGGCTGGTCCACGTGCGAAGGTGACAGTGTAAACCGGCGGTTGACGCGCTTCGTCGACATGACCGGCGCGCCCGCTGGAGATCCCCGCATCGAACGCCGGTTCGCGACGAGGGGCTCGTTGCTCGGCCGGGTCTCCGCCGATGGCCCGGCGCTTGCGATGGGTCCCGTTCGCCAGGTCGAGACGAAGTGCCGGACCCCAGCGCCGCCCCACAGCAGCGCTGGCAGGCGATCCGAGCCTCCCGCTCGCCCACCGTGGTCATCAATCCTCGAACAGGAGCTGTCATGAACACCCGTCGAATCTTCGCCTTCGTCTCCCGTGTCTCGCTCGCCGCCCTCTTCGCGTCTTCGCTCGCGCCCCTCGGCTGCGTCGCCGCGACCGACGGGAGCGTCGAGGATCCCGGCGGAGAGGGAGACGCCCTCACCAGCGACGCTTACTACACCATCGAGGGAATCCAGAGCGGCAAGTGCGTGGGTGTCTCTTCCGGCAGCACGACCCCGGCGGCCGGCGTCGATCAGGCGACGTGCGACGGCTCGAACCAGCAGCAGTGGAGGCTCCACGCGATCGGGGATCGCACCTTCCAGCTCACCGCGAAGCACAGCGGACAGTGCCTGGACGTCTCGTACTACTCCTCGGCCGACGGGGCCGGCGTCCAGCAATGGCCTTGCACCGGCAGCGCCAACGAGAGCTGGAAGGTCATCTGGACGGGCGACGGCGAGGTGGAGCTCGTGGCCGAGCACAGCGGCAAATGCCTGGACGTCAAGGACTTCTCCAGGGCGGACGGGGGCACGCTCCAGCAATGGTCGTGCGGTGACGGCCCCAATCAGCGCTTCCGGCTCACCCCGGTCGGCGATGCAGCGCCGCCTCCGCCGCCCCCGCCCGGCACGGGGAGCCCCCTCGCCGGCAAGACCTTCTACGTGGATCCGAACACCGCCGCAGCGCGGGAGGAGGCCAATGCCCGCGCCGCGAA
>JAYSYE010000527.1:0-30733 GCA_043716635.1 Deltaproteobacteria bacterium
TCCCCCCGCCTCCCGCTCAGGATCAGGCGCGACTCCAGCTGGTCACCGGCCGTCTGCTCGAGGCCCAGGGCAACGCCGCGGGCGCCGCCGATGCGTACGAGCGCGCGGCCGGGATCGCCGGCGCGCTCGACCTCGCGCCGACCCTCGCCGCAGCGTCCACGCTCGCGGCACTCGCCGAGAAGGCACCGCCGGGTCAGGCGGCCGCGTACCGGGCCCGCGCCGACAAGCTGCTGAGCGTGCTCTCGGCGGCGGCGGAGAGCGACGCGGCGCTCGCGTTGACGCTCGGCATCGCATATGTGCAGGCCGGTGACGCGGCCAAGGCCGAGCACTGGCTGCGCGCGGCCGTGGTGGCGCATCCCGACCACCTCGAGGCGAAGTTCCAGCTCGCGCGGGCCCTCGAGGCTCTCGGGAAGTCCAACGAGGCTGTCGCGCTGTTGAAGTCGATCGTCGACGCGGATGCCCGGCGCTGGCAGGAGGGCATCGAGCTCGGGCGCGCCTACGAGGCCGCCGGTCGGCTCGACGACGCGGCGGCGCTGTACGACACGCTGCTCGCGGCCCAGGAGCCCAACATCGAGCTGCGGGCGCGCGCGGGTCGACTGTTCGCGCGCATGGGGCGGATGGACCGGGCGTCCGAGCAGGGCCGCGCGATCATCGCCGCTGCGCCGGATCACGCGGCCGGGCTCTACCTCGCGGGCGAGGGCTTGCTCGCCGCCGGACAGCCCGCGGAGGCGAAGAAGCTGTTCTCGCAGGCGGTCCAGGCCGACCACGACGCGCAGTACCTCGACGCGGTCGGGCGGGCGGCGGAGGCGATGGACGCGCAGTCGGGACAGGTGACGCAACAGGACGCCGCGATCCGCGCGTACTTGGAGGCGCGCACCATCGCGCCGACGATGCGCGGACCGCTCGTGGCTCTCGGCCGCCTGTACCTCGAGCAGCACCAGCCGCAGAAGGCGCTCGAGGCGCTCGAGGCTGCCATCAAGTTGCAGAAGGCGGATGGCAAGGTCGCGAAGCTGATGGGAGACGTCAGCATCGGCCTCCAGGATCCGAGGTCGGCGATCCTGTGGTTCGAGGAGTCGCGCAAGCTCGAGCCGTCCGCGGAGGCCGCCTATCGGCTCGGCGTGCTGTACGGCAACGCGAATCAGTCCGGCGCCGCAGCGAGCGCGTACGCGGAGGCCATCCGGCTCGCGCGCGCGGGCGAGAAGGATGGGTCGCGGCTCCCGGACTGGCTCGTCGACGCCTACTACGGACTCGGCCGCATGAACCTCGACGGCAACCACGAGCGCGAGGCCGCCCAGGCGTGGTCGACCTACCTCGAGCTGTCCCCGAAGCCGGGCGCGCAGCTGGACGAGGTGAAGCGCCTGATGGGGTCCTCCCTCGCGCCGTATCGGAAGTAAGGTCGGGCCCGTGCTGGAGCGGCTTCGGCAGCGCGCCGAACGGGCGGTGTTCTTCGGGCGGGTTCTGCGCGCGACGGGCGCCGCGACGCTGCTCCGGCCCGCGGCTCTCGGTCGGCTCGTCCGGAGCGCGAGCCGGACGAAGATCGGCCCGCACCTCGCGGTGATGTTCCACGCCGCCGCGCATCCCGACAAGGAGGCGCTCGTCGAGTACGCGGAGGGCTGGCAGACCGACCCCGCGTGCGTGCGCCGGCTGACGTGGGGCGCCCTCGACGCGACGGTGAACCGGCTGGCGAATGCGCTCGCCGACCGGGGCGTGCACGGTGGCGCGCGCGTCGCCCTGATGCTGCCGAATGGCAGCGAGTTCCTCGTCGCACAGCTCGCGCTCGCGCGGCTGGGCGCGACCGCGGTGCAGATCGGATACCGGCTGAAGGCTGGCGAGATCGCGTTCATCCTCGGGAACGCGCCCCCCGCGGCCACCGTGGTCCACGCCGAGTTCCTGAGTGCGATGGGGGAGGCACGGGCAGCCACGGGGCAGGCAGGACCGCTGCTCGTCGTCGGGCAGCCTGCGAGTGGCGGCGCCCCGCTCCCCACACACGCGACGACCTGGGACCGCGCCCTCGGCGCCGCGGCCGCCGACCAGCCGCCCGTGAGCCGGGCGGGCGATGGCGGGGGAATCATCATTTACACGTCGGGGACCACCGGCAAGCCGAAGGGCGCGAACCGCTCGTGGAAGCAGACCGGCCTCGAGTCGGTCGCCGACATGATGCTGCAGGCGGGTATGCGCGCGGACGATCGCCACCTCACGGTGTGCCCGCTCTATCACTCCGCGGCGCCGGCCTTCGTCGGGATCACGATGGCGCTCGGCGCGACCGTCGTCCTCATGAATCACTTCGACCCCGCGGGCGCACTCGCGATCATCGATCGCGAGCGGATCACGTCCACGATGATGGTGCCGACGATGCTCGTGCGGATCACGAACCTGCCGCCCGCAGAGCTCGCGCGGCACCGGCAGTCGTCGCTGCGCTGGATCATGAGCGGCGCGGCGCCCCTCGCCACGGAGACCGCGCGTCGCACGATGGCCGTGTTCGGCCCGACGCTGTGGAACTTCTACGGCGCGACGGAGACCGGCCTCGTGACGATGGCGGGACCGCAGGACCACCTCGCGCGACCGGGCACGATCGGCCGCGCACTGCGCGGGAACACGATCCGGCTCGTCGACGATGCGGGGCACGACGTACCCTGCGGCGAGGTGGGCGAGCTGTATGCGCGCAACACCACGCTCATGTCGGGCTATCACGACGACGCCGCCGCCACCTCCGCGGCCGAGCTCGACGGCTACTACTCCGTCGGCGACCTCGGCCGGGTCGACGCCGATGGCTACTACTACCTGGAGTCCCGCAAGCACGACATGGTGATCTCGGGCGGCGTGAACATCTATCCGCGCGAGATCGAGGACCACCTGCACGCGCACCCGGCGATCCTGGAGGCTGCCGTCGTGGGAGTCCCGGATCCCGAGTGGGGCGAGACGCTGCGCGCGTACGTGGTGCTGCGCGACGGCTTCGAGCTGACCGAGCCCGAGCTCGTCGACTATTGCCGGCGCGAGCTCGCAGACTTCAAGCGGCCGCGCTCGGTCGTGTTTCTCGCCGAGCTGCCTCGCAACCCGACGGGCAAGGTGCTCAAGCGAGACCTACGCGGCGCGGGAAGCCGCGGCGACGCGTGACCGCGTATCCGATCGTCCTCGGGACGGCCGGGCACATCGACCACGGCAAGACCTCGCTCGTGCGGGCGCTGACCGGGATCGATACCGACCGCCTCGCCGTCGAGAAGGCGCGCGGGATCACGACCGAGCTCGGCTTCGCGCGGCTCGATCTCGGCGACCGGCGGATCGCCGTCATCGACGTGCCTGGCCACGAGCGCTTCGTGAAGTCGATGGTCGCGGGCGCGACCGGCCTCGATCTGGTGTGCCTCGTGATCGCGGCGGACGAGGGCGTGATGCCGCAGACGCGGGAGCACCTCGAGATCTGCTCGCTGCTGGGCGTCCGGCGCGGGCTCATCGCGCTCGCGAAGAGCGACCTCGTCGATGAGGAATGGCGCGCGATGATCACCGGGGAGATCGCCGCTGTCGTCGAGGGCACGTTTCTCGCCGGCGCGCCGATCGTCCCGGTCTCGACGAAGACGGGCGCGGGGCTCGACGATGTCCGGTCCACGATCGCCGCGATCGTGGACGCCATCCCACCTCGCGAGGCCGGCGGGGTGTTCCGGCTCCCCGTCGACCGCGTGTTCACGCTGAAGGGCTTCGGCACGATCGTGACGGGGACCGTGCTCGGCGGCGAGGTCGCCGTCGGTGACGAGCTCGTCGTGATCCCGAGCGGCCTCGCAGCGCGCGTGCGCGGGATCGAGGTTCACGGCGCCCCCATGACACGTGCGGTGGCGGGCCTCCGCGTCGCGATCAACCTCGGCGGCGTGGCGGTCGACGACCTCGCCCGGGGCGATCTGCTCTCACACCCCGGGCGCGTCGCCGGCTCGCACATCCTCGACGTCGAGCTCACGCTGGTGAAGGGTCAGCTCGCGCCGACGAAGCCGATGAAGGTCCTGTTTCACCACGGCGGGTCGCAAACTCTCGCGACGCTCGCGCTGTTGCCGGGCGACCCGGGGCTGGCGCAGATCCGGCTGTCCGCCGACGTGCCCGTCGGGGCACTCCCCGGCGATCGCTTCATCCTGCGCGGGTTCGCGAAGGCGGCCGATCACGGGACCACGATCGGAGGCGGCCGCATCGTACGGGTGCTGGCGCCGAGGGCGAAGGCGGGTGCCCAGCACGCGGCGGTGGTGGCGGCGCTCGCAGGGGCGCGACGCGACCAGCGGATCGCGCTCGACGTGCGCACGGCCGCCGCCGCAGGCATCGCGCTCCCCGATCTCGTGCGGCGCCTGGGCGTGCCGATGGATGCGCTCGCGGAGCCGCTCGAGACGCTCGTCGCTGCCGGCGAGCTTCTCGCGACCGGGACCGGCGACGCGACGCACTACCTGCACGCGCAGGCCGTCGCGGAGCTCGAGCGCACGATCGTCGAGCGGGCATCCGTGGAGGGCGGGATCGCCCGCGAGGAGCTGCGGACCCAGCTCCCGGCAGCGCTGCCCGCGCGAAGCTTCGACGCGATCCTCGGTGGCCTCTCGCGGCGGGGCGCGCTCGTCGCGGAGGCGGATCGCGTGCGGCGATCTGCCTCCCCGCTGCGCCCCGCGCTGGCGCCCGCAGATGCCGCGCTCGCGGAGCGCCTCGCCGGCTACGCGCTGCAGCCCCCCCGGCCTCAGGACTTGCCCGCACTGGTCGGGCTCGCCGAGCCTGCCGTCAAGGCGGCGCTCGATCGCATCGTCGCGGCGAAGCTCGCCATCCGCGTGAAGCCCGACCTGATCGTTCACGCCGACGCGCTCGCCGCGCTACAGACCCGGTTGCTCGCGTTCCTCGCCACGCACGCGACGATCGACGCGCAGCAGTGGAAGGAGCTGACCGGAGCGAGCCGGAAGTACACCATCCCGCTGGCGGAGTACTTCGACGCGCAGAAGGTCACGCTGCGCGTCGGTGACCTCCGCCGGAAGCGCTAGAGCGACGCTAGAGCCTAGAAAAAGTACGAGGTCGAGACGCCGAAGAACAGGAAGGTCCGGAATCCGCCCTCGACGTTGATCGTCCACTGATCGACCGGCCGGAACTGGAGGCCGATGATCGCGTTGATGACGGGGAACACCGGTGGCGTGTTGTACTCGGCCGGGCCGCGCGAGTTGCCGGACGTCCCGCTCTCCGTGGGGAACAGCTGCGCCGGCTTGCAGCCCGGCTCCGGGTTGTCGTTCGTCGCCCCGTTGCATGGCACGTCGTAACGCCACAGCTTGCCCGTGATGACGCCGAGGCCCGCGCCGCCGCCGTAGCGCAGGGCGATCTGCTTCGTGATCGGCGTGTGCTTCAGGTAGGTGAACTCGAACGTGACCCAGCCGAGCTTGTCGCCGTTCGGCGCGTGCTTCGGCTCCAGCAGCCAGTCCGCCTCGTCGCCCGCGGCGACGTTGTCGCCCTTCGCGATCCACACGCCCTCCTTGGGCGTGATGTGCTCGAACTCCATGCTGAGCTGGAGCTCGCTGTTGTTGCGCCGGCGCGTGACCTCGAGGCCGAACCCGAGATTGCTCGCGCCGCCCGCGGCGCGGTCGACGCCGACCTCGATGAACGACTTCGGAGCGTGGACGCTCCGGAACCGGACTCCGACGCCGTAATGAACATCGGCGGCCGGATCCGGAACGCCGACGGAGGCGTCGGACGACGACTCCGAGGTCGGCTGCGACTCGGTCGCATCGGTCGCTGTATCGGCGCGTGCGACCTGAACGGACGCAGCAGCGACGAGGATCACACCCAAAGAGACGCGAAACGTCATGATTCCCCCAGAGGATCATCACTATATACTCGGGGCGGGCCCGTCCCCTATGCGGCACGGCACACTCTGCCAATTCGGAATCCTGATGCTGCTCGCCACCGCTGGGTGTGCCGGCGGTAGCGGAGCTGTCGGCGATCGCTGTGGTAGCCACGACGATTGCGAAGGCGGGCTGCAGTGCCAGGCAGCCGCCTGTGTCCCGCGGTGCCAGCGCGCGCCGCAGTGCGGCGACGGCTACGCGTGTGACGACCGTGGGCTGTGTCGGCGCGCGACGGGCCAGACCGGGGATGCGTGCACGAGCGAGACCCAGTGTGCACCGGGTCTCGCCTGTCGCATCGATGGTGACGCGACCGACCCGCAGCACTTCCTCCTCGCGAGCTGTGCCGCGCCGACGCCTGCCGCGACCGCACGGCCGGCGGGCGGAGCCTGCGAGCTCGATTCCGAGTGCCGCGATGGCACGTGTGCGCTCGGACACTGCCTCGACCTCTGCGCCAGCTCCCGGGACTGCGCGGCCGGCGACTCCTGCCAGACGGTGCCGCGTGGCCACCTCCGCGCAGCGACGCTGCCCGGTGAGACGGCGACGTACGCCTACACGTCGACGCGCGGGTGCCTGCCGGCGCACGGAACGATCGAATTCGCGATCCCCGTCCCGAGCTCGGGAGCGACGATCTCCCTCCCCGTTCCCTCCGGCGCCCAGGAGGCGTCGCTCGTCATTGCCGTCGACGAATCGGGTCAGCTCGTGGGCGCGACCGACGTCATCGCCCCGAGCGGAATGCGGCAGTTCCAGCGCTGCGTCTCGAAGCCGGCAGATGCGTGCCAGCCGGAGCTGCTCGCGCAGGACTACTACAGCTCGCTCATCCGTCACCTTCCGCTCTTCGCGCAGTCCACGCTGGCGATCCCGTCGAAGCCGACCGTGCCCCTCGAGGTCGGGGACTACCGGGTGACGGTCGCGTCGCTCTCGGCGGCCGGCGCACGGAGCACGGCGGTCCCACGCGTCACCGCGGTCATTCGCATCGATACCGCCACCACGCTCGACCTCCACTTCCACTTCCTCGATCTCGCGGATCACCCGTGCCAGGCCGCCTCGGGCGGAGTCCGCCTCGCCGCCGGTACCGCCGCCGCCGCTCCGTTCTTCCAGTCCGAGTATCTCGTGCAGCTCCGCACGATCTTCGCGCGCGCGGGCATCGCGATCGGCGCCATCACGTACGACGATATTCTCGATCACCCCGAGCTCGACGCGCTCGACCTCGGCAGCCGCGACGATCCCGGCACGCTCCTCGCGCTCGGCGAGCAGGCCGCCGGCGTGAACCTCTACTTCGTTCGCTCGCTGTCACCGGCCGGCGTGCAGGCGTTCGGACCGAACCCCGGCCCCGGAGGGCTGGCCCACACGCGACAGTCCGGGATCGCCATCGGCACGGACACGCTGTGCTACCGGTCGTGGTCCGACGTCGCTCGCCTCACCGCGCACGAGCTCGCGCACTACATGGGCCTCTATCACAACCGCGAGCCCACTCCTCAGCAGCTCGATCCGATCGACGACAGCGACGAGGCTCCCGACAACCTGATGTTTTACTCGGAGCTCGGCGGCACCGTGCTGTCCGCCGGGCAGCGCGACATCCTCCTGAAGAGCCCGGTGCTGCGATGAAGGGGCCCGCGCTCCTCGTCGCGCTCGGACTCTGTGCGCTGCCTGCGCGGGGTGACGTGCCGGTCGATGCCGAGTCCGAGATGCTGCACTACCTCCTCACCTCGATCGACGTGGCGGCCGCGGGCAGTGACATCATCAACGTGACGGGCGGGACCTGCGAGGCGCTCACGTCGCTCGTGTGCATCGTCGATCCCGCGAGCGCCGGCCTGACGTGTCCCGTGGCGCCGACCCCCGCAGAGCCCGCACTCCAGTTGCGGGCGATCCGCGCGCTCCCCGATTTCGCCAGCGCCACGTCGTGCAACGGGGCGCTGGCCCACGCCACGCTCGTCCGGGCGGTCACGGCGCTGTCGCCGGTCGGGACCGCCACCTCCGGAGTGCCAGTGCTTCGGCTCCGCGCCAGCATCGAGGCCCTCGGCGTGGCGCGCGCGCACGACCCCGCCGATGTCACCTTGATCGTCCCGCTGCTCGACCATCCGAGCCGTGATATCCGCGCCGCGGCCGCGCGCGCGCTGCGCGATCTCTGCGCGAGCGCGCCCGAGACCCAGCAGGCCCTGCGCGGGCGGCTCCAGCAGGAGCAGGTTCCCCAGGTCCGCCTGGCAATTTCTGGCGCCCTCCGCGACCTCGCGGCGTGCCCCGCATCACGCAGCTCCCTGGGGCAACCATAGGAAATCGTTTGGTTGCTGGACGTGGGCTTCCGATCGTACACTCGTGAGGCACGGGGGCAGCTCCCGTGCCTGATGACGACTCGCGACCCGCGTTCCCGGCCGACGCCGTATCCGGATCTCACCGGTGTAGGCGTGAGCCCTGCCCGCGAGCCGACCCAGTCGCTGCAGATCAAGCTGCCGCCCGAGGACGTGATCTATCGGCAGCCGGATCGCGAGCCCGACCGCGACGAGCCCTCGCGGCCCTCGATCGCGATCGGGACGCACGATGTGCCGGGCGGAGCGGAGGGTGGCTCCCACGGCGAGCTCGACTTCGAGGAGCTGCCGCGCGACGAGCGCACGCGCGTCGAGTCCCCGGGCGCACGGATGCGCACGCCGGTGCCCGCGCGGCCCTCTGCCACGCGGCCCCCGCCAACGCCGCGCGCGAGCGAGGAGGGCGAGCTCATCGGCAGCACGCTCGGGAGCTACAAGATCGTCGAGCTCCTCGGCAAGGGCGGCATGGGCTACGTGTTCCGCGCCGAGCACGTGAAGCTCGGCCGCGAGGTCGCCCTGAAGCTCCTGCGCGCCGATTACGCGAAGCGGCGCGACGCCGTGCTCCGCTTCTTCCAGGAAGCGAAGACCGTCAACCGGGTCCGCCATCGCAACATCGTCGATGTCACGGACTTCGTGGAGCTGCCCGATGGCACCACGTTCATCATCATGGAGCTGCTGTCCGGGCAGAGCCTCGGCAAGTGGGCGCGCACCGGGATCGACCTGCCGCGCGCGCTCGCGGTGCTCGTCCAGATCTGCGACGGGCTCGCAGCGGCGCATCACGTCGGCGTCGTGCATCGCGATCTGAAGCCCGACAACATCATCGTGGTGCCGACCCAGGACGGCGCGGAGCTCGTGAAGCTCCTCGACTTCGGCGTCGCGAAGCTGCTCAACCGCGACGACGAGGACGTCGGCTTCCAGACCGCGGCGGGCTCCGTGATCGGCACGCCCGCATACATGTCGCCCGAGCAGGCCGGGGGCATGACGGTCGACGCCCGGAGCGACATCTACTCGCTCGGCGCCATCATGTACGAGCTGTTCTGCGGCCAGCCGATGTTCCGCGGCCGCTCGTTCGGCGAGTTCGTCCGCAAGCACCTCACCGAGCAGCCGGTGCCCCCGCGCGCGACGACCGCCGGGGCGCAGCTCGATCCGCATCTGGAAGGGCTGATCCTGCGGTGCCTGCAGAAGGAGCCAGGGCTGCGGTTCCAGCTCATCGGCGATCTGCGGGACGCGCTGCTCGGATTTCTCGGCGCGATGCCGCACGAGTGGAGCGGGAGCCCGGCGACCGCGCCGGCGATGCCGGGGTCGATGATCGCTGCGTTCGGTGGCAGCGCGGTCCGGTCGCTTCCCACGTACACGGGACCCGCGTCGCACATCCCGTCCCTGCCCCCGCAGCTGCCGCCGCTGTACGCGCCCACGCTGGGCTCGCAACCCTCGGGTGTGCAGGCGATCTCGGGCGTCTCGTCGGGGCTGCACGGCTACCCGCGCGGGTACCCGCAGCACCTCGTGCCGCCCACGGGGATCCAGCACCCGGCCACGCCGTGGTGGATCTGGCTCGTCGGAGGCATCGCCGCCGTCGGGCTCGGGATCGGTGCCGCGGTCTGGTATGCGGGCAGCCCGGGACCGAGCGTGGTGGCCGCGCACCTGCCGACGGACTTCGCGGGAGCCGCCGAGCCGGGCCCGCCGCCACCGACCGTCGCGGAGCCGATCGAGCCGGGCCTGCCGCCACCGACCGTCGCGGCCCTCGAGGTCAAGTTCGACTCGGAGCCGAGCGGCAACGTCTTTGCCGAAGGCCAGCCGGCCGAGCTGTGCCACACGCCGTGCTCGTTCGTGATCGACCCGGGCGATGGCGGTGCGGTCACGGCACGCACCTACCTCGTGCGCGCCACCGGGTTTCGGGACGCGGTGATCACCGTCGACCTGCGTGGTGCCCGGCGCGAGTTCCACGCCGTGCTCGCCCCCACCGAGCCGACGAGCGTGGCGACCCCGACCCCTCCGCACGCGTCGCCCACCGGGTCCGGCAAGCGCCCAGGCAAGCGACGCCCCCCCGAGACAGGGACCGGCACGACCACCGCGACGACGGACACGGCGGCCACGAAACCCGTCACCAAGCCGACCGGCAAGCGCGGCCCGATCGGCCCGATCGACCCGACCGAGACGATCGACCCCTTCAAGAAGTGATGCGCGCGTCCCTCCTTTTCGCGGGTGCGCTCGTCGCGGCCACCGCCGCATCGGCCGCGGCCGCACCGAAGCAGCGAGGTGGGCCCGCCACCCCCGACGCGGCCCAGGACCCCGCCGACGAGCGCGCGGAACAGGTGGCGAAGAAGTATTACGAGAAGGGCCAGAAGCTCTTCAACCTCCGCAAGTTCGCGGCGGCGATCGAGCAGTACCAGAAGGCCTTCGAGGAGAAGCCGATCCCGGGCATCCTGTTCATGATCGGGCAGGCGCAGCGCAACCTCGGGGACACCGAGGCCGCGGTCTTCAGCTACAAGCGCTACCTGCACCTGGAACCGGACGCCGACAATCGCGAGCAGGTGGAGACCACGATCACGGCGCTCGAGGAGCAGATCGATCGCGAGAAGTCGGCGCAGCTGAAGCTGACGCCGCCGCCGCCGCGCCCGGATCCCGACGCACAGGGTCGCGACGGAACCGGCGCGCGCGAAGTCCCCGCGGGCGCGCGCCCCGTCTACAAGCAGTGGTGGTTCTGGACGGGCATCGCGGTGGTGGCCGTGGGAGGCAGCGTCGGCGTGTATGCCGCGACGCGTGCGGGCACCCCTGGGGCCCCGATGACGGACCTCGGCACCGTGACAGTCCCCCCATGATGATGATGCGAGCCCTCGCACTCGCGGGCCTCGTCGCCACGGTCGGCTGCTCCGACCCGGCCGCGAAGCCATATCTCGTGGTCTCCGTGACCGCGCCCGTGGCGGTGCATGGCGTCGACCGGCTCACGGTGAGGGTCACGATCGACGGCGTCTCGCTCTCGAACGACCTCGCCTTCACCGGCCATGCGTTTCCGGCCACCTTCGCCGTCGACTTGAATGGTCACACGGGTCCCCTGCTCCTCGAGGTCGAGGCGTACGACCGCGACCACGTCCTCGTCGGCCGCGGCTCCGCGAGCCCCGATGCCGCCGCGACGACCGGCGCCGTCACGCTCGGCACCGTGGACTTCGTCGTGAACAGCGAGGTCGCGAACGATCAGCGGCTGTCGGTCTACGAGGGGGAGCACGGCTTCCAGCTCGCGGCGAGCAGCACCGGAGTCTGGACGGTCGCGTATCGCGAGCAGTGCCAGATGCCGTGCGCGATCCAGGCGCGCCGCTTCGACGCGACCGGGGTCCCCGTCGATTCACAGGTGGCGGCCGGACCGATGGCATTCGCCGCTTCGGTCGTCCCGACCACGAGCTACTCGACCCCCGCCGTCGCTTCCAGCGATGACACCGAGCTCGTCGTCTGGAACGCGCAGTCGACCGGGCTCTCGGTGGCGTGCCGCGCGTTCGACGCGAGCGGCGCCGCGAAGAGCAGCGAGGTCACGATCGCGGCCGATACGGGCCCGAACATCGTGTCCGTCACGAAGCTCGGGAGCTCGAACTTCGCGGTCGTGTGGGACAGCGGCCAGGGTGGCTCGAACATCCGGTCCGCCATCGTGAAGCCCGACTGCTCCACGCTGACCGCGCCGATCGCGGTGAACACGGTCGTCGGCGCCGTGGTCAAGAGCTCCGCGGCGTCGGGCTCCGATCGCATCCTGTATGCCTGGCTCCTCGACGGCAACGTGCGTGTGCGCGTGCTCTCGAACACGAACTCGCCGATCACGGCCGACACGCAGCTCGTCGCGAAGACGGCCACGGACGAGGTGATCCAGGCGCGCGTCGCGGCGCTCGGCGGCAACCAGTTCGCCGTGTTCACGCGCTGGCAGTCGATCACCGACAACGCTGCGCCCGGACGCATCGAGATGCTGCGCACGACGGCCACCGGCACGGTCATGGGCGCGCCTGTCGTGGTGACCACGAAATCGGGTTCCGACTTCTACTCGTCGCAGGCGTTCGGAGTCGCGCCGCGCGGCGATGGTTCGGTGCTCGTGGTGTGGCACTCGTGCGACGCGAACGGTGACGGCAACGCGTGCGGGGTGTTCGGGCGTCTCGTCTCGGCCAGCGGTGGGCTGGTCGGCACCGAGCTCACGATCCCGACGAACACCATCGGCGACCAGACCGGCCCGTCCGCGGCTGCGCTCCCCGGCGGCGCATTTGTGATCGCCTGGAGCGACGCGAGCGGCGCGGAACCCGATCACTCCGGGACCGCCGTACGCGCGCGGATCATCGATCCGAGCTCACCTGCCCGCACCCGGCCGGCGCCCACGGGTGCGCCGCTCGCGACGGTCACGCTCCCCGACTGAGGCCTCGCGTCAGGTCACGTCAGGACGACGCGTCTTCGTCGGCGCGGTGATCGATGCCGAGCGCCCGCATCTTCTTGTACAGGTGGCTGCGCTCGAGCTGGAGCTCGCGCGCCGTGTTCGAGACGTGGTGATCGTTGGCCTCGAGCGCCTGCACGATGATCTCGCGCTCCGCCGACGCGACCAGATCCTTGAACGGCGTCCCCCGTGCGTGATCGACCTTGACCGCCTTGACCCGTGGCAGCGCATCGGCCACGTCGCCCTCGGTGATCAGGTCGGTGTCGCCCGTGAGGATCACGAGCCGCTCGACCATGTTCTTGAGCTCGCGCACGTTGCCCGGCCAGTCGTGCTGCATGAGCAGTGTCATGCCGCTCGACGCGATCCGCTTGGGCTTGCGCATCGCGTCCGCGCACACCTGGGCGAGCAGGTGCTCGGCGAGCGCCGGGATGTCCTCGCGCCGGCCCCGGAGCGGCGGCATCTCGATCGGCACGACGGCGAGTCGGTAATAGAGGTCCTCGCGGAACCGTCCCGCCGCGATCTCCGCGGCGAGGTCCTTGTTCGTCGCCGCGACCACGCGCACGTCGACCTTGATGGTCTCGCCGCCGCCAACGCGCTCGAGCTCGTTCTCTTGGAGCACGCGCAGCACCTTGGCCTGCGCCGACGGCGTCATGTCGCCGATCTCGTCGAGGAACAGAGTGCCCCCATCCGCGAGCTCGAACTTGCCCCGGCGCTGCTGCGTGGCGCCGGTGAAGGCGCCCTTCTCGTGGCCGAACAGCTCGCTCTCGATCAGCTCGCTGGGGATCGCGGCGCAGTTCAACTTCACGAACGGGCCGTCGGCACGCTTGCTGTGCTCGTGCACCGCGCGCGCGACGAGCTCCTTGCCGGTGCCGTTTTCGCCCGTGATCAACACGCGTCCCGTGGTCGGAGCCGTCTTCGCGACCTTGTCGAGGATCGCGCGCATCGCCGCGCCGCGTCCCACCATCGCGAAGTCCTGCCGGGTGCGACCGCGCTGCTTCGTGACCTCGTGGTCGAGCCGCGCGAACTTCAAGGCGTTCTGCACCGTGATGAGCAGCTTGTCGCCGTAGAGCGGCTTCTCGATGAAGTCGAGCGCCCCACCCTTCGTCGCCTGCACGGCCGTCTCGACGGTGGCGTTGCCAGACATCATCACGACCACCGTGTCGGGTCGCATCGCGCGGATCTTCGGCAGGACCTCGAGGCCGGTCTCGCCGGGCATCATCACGTCCAGCAGCACGAGATCGACATCGCTCTCCGCGAGCTTCGCGAGCCCGGCCGCACCGCTGTTCGCGATGATCACGGAGAACCCTTCGAGCTCGAGGTTCGTCCGTACCGTCTTGCCGATGTTCGGCTCGTCGTCGATGACGAGGATCGTCGCGCGTGCCATGGGGATGCTCAACCTACCAGCCTTCTGGCCATAACGTTGACGCCGCCCGCGCCACGCGACTAGGGTCTCCCCCATGCGGCCGTACCTCGCGATGCTCGGAGCGTCAGCCACCCTCGTGGTGCTCTTCGCGGCCACGAGCTGCGGCGACAAGACGAAGCAGCCCGGCTCGTGTCACGCCGACAAGGACTGCAAGGATCAGAAGGCGGGCCTCGTCTGCTACCAGAACAAGTGCGTCGAGTGCACCGAGACGTCGCAGTGTGGCAAGGGTGAGCGCTGCAGCGCGAACGCGTGCGTGACGGCACCCGAGTGCACGAAGGACATGGACTGCACCGGCGGTGCAGTCTGCCAGGCGGGGAAGTGCAAGGCCTGTGCGAGCGATGGCGAGTGCGGGCTCGGCGGCCACTGCAACGCCGGCGCGTGCTCCCGGACGAAGTGCGCGAAGGATGAGGACTGCGCCGACGACGAGGACTGCGTCGGTGGGATCTGCATCCGCGCCGGTGCCGCCGACGCGAGCGGCGCGACGTGCACGCTCGCGACGGTCTTCTTCGGCTTCGACGACTCGAGCATCCAGCAGAGCGAGCGCGACCGGCTCGATGCCAACGAGCAGTGCATCGAGAAGACGACCGGCAAGCAGGTCTACCTCTCGGGTCACACGGACACGTCCGGCACCGAGGAGTACAACATCGCGCTCTCGGAGCGCCGCGCGCAGGCGGTGGCCGACTACCTCGCGCGCCTCGGGACCGATCCGGGGCGCATGCAGGTGGTTCCCAAGGGCGAGACCGAGCCGACCGGCTTCGGGGATGACAAGGATCGCCGCTGCGACTTTCAATGGCACTAGTGGCACCAGGAGATCACATGCGTTCGATGGCTCTCGTACTCGCGGCTGCGACGATGGGTGGCTGCTTCTGGGCGACCACCAAGGGCGAGGGCGACAAGATGCGCGCGGACATCGTCGCGCTGAACGGTCGGCTCGACACCAAGGAGAAGACGCTCGACGAGCAGATCTCCCAGCTCCAGAAGGTGCTCGACGACGCGACGAAGCTCCTGAAGCGCAACAGCGCCGACCTCGGCGCTGACGTCGACAAGCTCTCGAACGACGTGCGCGTCGCGAACGGGCTCGTGACGGCCGTGAACAACTCGGTGAACGAGCTCAAGCAGTCGGTCGCGGCCTCCACCGCGCGCATGGATGCCCTCGAGGCCCGCGTCGGGCAGATCGAGAACGGCAAGCCGACCGCGAGCTCCACCGCCGACGACCTCTGGAAGCTCGGGACGGCCGCGTTCGAGGCGAAGCGCTGGGCCGAGTCGGTCGAGACGTTCAAGAAGCTCGTCGCGACCTATCCCACGAGCGACAAGGCCGATGACGCGCTGTACTTCCGCGGCCAGGCGCACGGGCAGCTGCAGGAGTGGGAGAAGGCCATCGGCATCTACCAGCAGCTCCTCGAGAAGTTCCCCGACAGCACCTATACCGACGACGGCCTGTACTTCGCCGCGCTCGCCGCACAGCAGCTCAAGGCGTGCACGGAGGCGCGCAGCTATCTGTCGCTCGTGAAGACCAAGTTCGGCAGCAAGTCCAACGTCGCCAAGGAGTCGGCCGAGCTGGACGCCGCGCTCAAGAAGGACGCGAAGACCAAGTCGAAGTGCAGCACGTAGGGAGGAGTGCTCGGCCTTCCAACGTCACTTGCCGCCGAGCTTCTTGTACTGCGCGACCCCGTCGGCCTTGAGCTCGTAGTTCGGCGCCAGCTTCGAGTGGCACTGGTTGCAGGACTTGATCTTCTTCTCCTTGTTGAACTTCTTCATCACTTCCTTGGCCGCCTTCTGGCCGCCCTTCGCGCACGCGTCCTTGACGAGCGCGGTGTGGAACGTCTTCGTCACACAGGGCGCGTCTCCGGCCTCGGCCATGGAGTGGCCGAACGAGGCGAACGAGAGCGAGCCAGCGATCGTGGCAATGGAAACGATGAGTCCGAGCTTGACCATGGGTACCTCTGAGACGCTGGGGAGGGGCGTCTATTCAGCTCTATCACGGCGCCCGCCGGGACCGCACGCACGAGCTGCAGCGGCCGGATCCGTCGAGTTGTTCACCGCGCCGATCGCGCAGACCGCTGCACAACCCGTCGCATACACCGAACCCGCACGTTCGGGCGTAATGCCCCCGATGGCCACGATCGGCACCTCGTCGGCGGTCCGCACCGCCGCCGCGAGCGCGTCGAGGCCCTGGACGGGGTCCGGATTCGCCTTGGTGGTCGTCGCGAACACGGGCCCGTAACCGAGGTAATCGGCTCCGCCCCGCACGGCGGCGCTGACCTGGTCGAGATCGTGCGTGGAGATGCCGATCCACATCCGGTCGCCCACCAGCGCCCGCGCCGCCGCGAGCGGCAGGTCGGTCTGGCCCAGGTGGACGCCGTGGGCACCCAGCGCGAGTGCGAGATCCACGCGGTCGTTGATCACGAGCGCCGCCGCGTGCTCCAGGCACAGCGCCTTCAGCCACGTCCCGATGCGGACCACGTCCTCGGCCGCCGCCCCCTTCAACCGCAGCTGGACGACCCTGGCCCCGCCCCCGAGCAGCGCCCGCGCGAGCGCTTCGTCATCGCGGTCGAGCACCCCGTAGAACCCCGCGATCGCCGACCGTGCTTGCACGCGGTCGTCTTAGCGCATCTGCAGCTCGAGCTGCTCGAGCTGCCGCGCCTGATCGCGCAGCGCCGCCGCGCGCTCGAACTCCAGATCCGACGCGGCCTGCTTCATCTCGCCGCGCAGCTTCTCGATCGCGGACCGCAGTGACCCGAGATCGTCGATCTTGCCGAGTTGCATCGGCTGCTGGGCGCCGCGCTTGCCCTTCGTGGGCATCGACTCGGCGGGCTGCACGTCGAGGATGCTGCGCGTCGTGCTTCGCGGCGTGATCCCGTGCTCGACGTTGAACGCGTGCTGGAGCACGCGGCGGTGCTCGGTCTTGCTGACTGCGAGTCGGATCGACTCGGTCTGCTTGTCGGCATACATGATGACGCGCCCGTTCACGTTACGCGCCGCGCGGCCGATCGTCTGGATGAGGCTGCGCTCGCTGCGCAGGAAGCCTTCCTTGTCGGCGTCGAGGATGCCGACGAGGGACACCTCCGGGATATCCAGGCCCTCGCGCAACAGGTTGATCCCCACGAGCACGTCGAACTCGCCGCGCCGCAGATCGCGGATGATCTGGATGCGCTCGAGCGTGTCGATGTCGGAGTGGAGGTACTTCACCTTCACGCCGATCTCCCGGTAGTACTCGGTCAGATCCTCGGCCATGCGCTTCGTCAGCGTCGTGACGAGCACGCGCTCGCCCTGCGCGACGCGCAGCCGGATCTCGGCGAGGAGGTCATCGACCTGGTGCGCGACAGGCCGCACCTCCACGATCGGATCGAGCAGGCCCGTGGGCCGGATGATCTGCTCGACCACGATGCCCTTCGCCTGGTTCAGCTCCCACTCCGCCGGTGTCGCCGACACGAAGATCGCCTGCTTCGCGCGCTCCTTCCACTCGTCGAAGCGAAGCGGCCGGTTGTCGAGCGCGCTCGGGAGCCGGAACCCGAACTCGACGAGCGTCTCCTTGCGCGACCGGTCGCCGTTGAACATGGCGCCGATCTGCGGAACCGTCTGGTGCGATTCGTCGATGACGAGCAGGTAGTCATCGCCGAAGTAGTCCATCAGCGTCGGCGGGGGATCGCCGGGATTGCGCTGCGTCAGGTGCCGCGAGTAGTTCTCGATGCCGGAGCAGAAGCCCATCTGCTCGATCGATTCGAGGTCGTACATCGTGCGCTGCTCGAGGCGTTGCCGCTCCAGCAGCTTGCCCTGGGCCGACAGGACCTCGAGCTGGTCCCTCAGCTCGGCACGAATCGATTGCACCGCGCGCCGCATCGTATCGTCCGGCGTCGCGTAGTGCGAGGCCGCGAAGATCACCGTGCGCTCGAGCTTGCGCTTGATGCCGCCGCGCAGCGGGTCGATCTCGCTGATGGCCTCGACCGTGTCGCCGAACCACTCGATGCGTACGGCCGTGTCCGACTCGTACGCCGGGAACACCTCGACGGTGTCGCCGCGCACGCGGAACGTGCCGCGGTGGAAATCGATGTCGTTGCGCTCGTACTGCAGCTCGACGAGGCGCCGCAGCACGCCATCGCGATCGACGGCCGTTCCCACGTCGATGTCACACGTCATCGACGCGTACGTCTCGCGCGCGCCGATGCCGTAGATGCACGACACCGACGCCACGATGATCACGTCCTTGCGCGACAGCAGCGCGAACGTCGCGGCGTGGCGCATCCGGTCGATCTCCTCGTTCACGATCGAGTCCTTCTCGATGAACGTGTCGGTCGTCGGGACGTACGCCTCGGGCTGGTAGTAGTCGTAGTAGCTGACGAAGTAGTGCACCGCGGCGTCGGGGAACAGCTCCTTGAACTCGCCGTAGAGCTGCGCCGCGAGGATCTTGTTGTGCGCGATGATGAGCGTCGGCTTCTGCTGCTTCGCGATGACGTTCGCGATCGTGAACGTCTTGCCCGAGCCCGTGATGCCGAGCAGCACCTGGGACTCGTCGCCGCGGACGAGACCCTCCTGGAGCTCCTTGATCGCCTTGGGCTGGTCACCCGCCGGCGCGAACGGTTCGTGGAGCCGGAACCCGCCGCCCGGGCGCGCGCGCGACTCGGGCCGCTCCGGAGACTCGAAGAGCCCCGAGGGCGCCTTGATCTTCTTCTTGCTGTGATAGCTGCCCACGGATTGATGACCTTAGCACGCAGCCTCTACCCCGCTCGTGACAGCCTATTGTCAGGTATCAGCGACGACCTTCGGAAGATTGCGTCGACCGCTCGTACAGTAGCCGCCACACGGCCAGCCCGGTCTCCTCCGCGTTTTGCTCGCGCCACGACCGCACCCCGTACGGGTTGCCGGCGCGCCAGAACGTCCACTCGCCGGCGCGATTGCGGAACCGCGATCCGCCGTCGCCGTCGAATGCGCCGAGCGCATCGAGCGCCAGGTCCCAGACATCGGTCTGCACGAACAGGTCGCCGCCGGGACGCAGCGCATGCGCGATGCCGTCCGCGAGCAGGCCATCGACCATGCGGCGGCTCTCGTGACGGCGCTTGAACCACGGGTCGGGGAAGTTCACGTAGATCTGCTCGACGCTCCCCGGCGGGAAGATCTCCGCCATGTGCTTCTGCGCCTGACAGAACACCGCATGCACCGGCGTGTTCGCTGCCTTCGCCCGGCGGTTCACGACGGCGACGAGATCCTCGCGGACCTCGAGGCCGACGTAGAGCCGCGAGGGATCGTTCGCCGCGCGCTCGAACAGGAACTGCGCGTCGGCGCACCCGATCTCGACCTCGACGAGCCGGCCGTCGAGCGGCGGCCGCTCGCCGCGAAACGTCCCGTAGTGCGCGAGCGTCGGGTTGACGTGCTGCCGGATCCGCACGCGGAGGGTTCTAGCCTGGATCGAGGGCGAACACGGCGTCGAGCGCGACGTGACCGAACTGCCGGACGTTCAGCGGCGATGCAAGCTCCTCGAGCTCCTCCCGCGTGACCCAACGAAACGCGCCGAACTCCTCGTTGGGTACCACCTCGGCGTCCGCGGGGACCTCGGTGACGAACACGAAGTTCAAGTGCGTGCCCTTCGAGCCGGCAGGATGCTCCTCGTAGCCGATGAGGCCCGCCGGAACGCCGTCGAGCGCGCTCGCGAGCGGTCGGAAGCGTCCGACCATGCCCGTCTCCTCGCGTAGCTCGCGCACCGCCGCCTCGAGCGGGGTCTCGCCCGCGTCCAGCTCGCCGCCGATCGGCAGCCAGGTCTGAAGCCGGCGATGCTCGATCACGAGCACACGCGCAGCTCTCCGCGCGTACACCGCCACGGAGAACGCCCGGCGAGCGGCGGGGTCGATGGACGAGTTCATGGTGCTCTTGCCGTTGCGCGGATACCGACGAGAACGTAGGTTCCGAGGCGGTTTAATCGAGGGTCGAACCCTACTTCGTATGGCAAACGTTCGCATCGGCACGGTCGACATTCCCGAGCGCGTGGAGCGTGAGCGCTACTTCAGCCAGCTCACGTATCTCGAGCTCTCCGCCCTCTTCACTTCGCCACTCAAGCAGACCGCGATGGCCGGGTGGGCCGAGATCGCTCCCGCCGGCGCCATCGGTCTCGTCGCGCCGTTCGTGCTGACCCATCGGCAGGTGCCGAAGTCGAACAAGCTGTGGCCAAACGACGGCCGCACCGGCGACTACCGCGACAGCCCGCTCGGACGCGCGGCCTGGGCGTCCGTGAAAGAAGCGGCCGCGACGATGAAGGCCGGCTGCATCGTCTTCAAGTCGCCCGCGCTGTTCGCGCCAAGCGCCGCGAATCGCGACGTGCTGCGCGCCTTCTTCACGGACGTGGTCGGCCCCGAGGAGCTCGGCGAGGACGTCCAGCGCGTGTGGGTTCCCGACGGGCTCTGGGAGCCCCGGACGGCGGCCGCGTTCGCCGCGGAGCTCGGCGTCACGGTCGCGGTGGACCCGCTCGTGGTCGAGCCGGGCGAGAGCACCGATCTCTACGCCGAGCTCGACGTCGAATCGCTCTACCTGCGCATCAACGGGCTCGGACGCTCGTCCCCGCTGGGGACGGAGGCGCTCGATGACATCGCAGCCCTGATCGAGAGCTACGAGGACACGAAAATCACCGTGGCATTCGATTCGCCGGCCCGCTGGGCCGACGCGAAGAACCTGTCACGGCTACTCGCCTGATGGCCAGCCGGTGGCGCACCGGTCGCCGCGGCATGCTGGTCACCGGCGTGCTGGTCGCCGGCGTGCCGGTTTACCGGCGCGCCGGCGTGTCACCCGGATGTCAAAAGATGAACGTGGCCAGCGGGATGGGTAGAGCTCCCGTCTTCTTCGGAAGCTCTGCAGACAGCACCGGCGACGAGCGCCGTTCCACCATCTGAATGATCGGTTCAGACTTTCGAGACGACGCGACCGCAACGGTCTTCTTCGCCTTCTGGTCGGTCCCACTACCCGTACGCGCGGACGGCCGGGCCGTCATCACCTTGCGTTGCATTCAAACTCCCCCTTTGGAGCTCAAGTGTGTAGCGACTCTACGGATCCGCTGAATCAGCTGTCAATGTAGGCATTCTGGTTCCTTTACATCACAAAACGTGACGCGTATAACATCGCCACTTTCCCAGGAGTTTCGGCAACATGGACACCATCGGGATCTCTCAGCTCGCGGGACCGGCGCTCGCCGCCGCAGTCGACCTCCTCGCAATCACCATTTTTCCAGTAGCAGCGATCTCCGGTGCGTCGGTGGCGCCCGGTAGCGAGCTCGCAAAGGACCAGACCTTCAGGGCGATCGACGCGGCGCTCGGGGGCATGCTCGGCGAGATCGCGCGCGAGGAAGGCTTCGAAGGCAAGGTCGGCCAATCGCTGACGATGCACACGCACGGCCGGATCCCGGCGCGGCGCGTCCTCGTGATCGGCGGCGGCGCCCGCGGCGACTTCGGCAACCCGAGCCTCCGCGACATTGTAGCGACGGTGGCGCAGGCCGCGAACAAGGCGGGAGCCGCGACGGTCGGCTTCGTGCTTCCGGCCTTCGGAGCCACGCGAGAGTCGGCGTTGCTCCAGCATGCCGTCGAGGGCGTCTACCTGGGGACGTACAAGTTCGGCCGCTACCTGACGGGTGACGACCACAAGAAGCCGACGGCCCTGAAGTCGTTCGCGATCTCGATGGACTGGAAGTCCGACGGCAAGAAGAAGCAGACCGTCACCGAGCAGAAGGCGTTCGCCGCCACGGTGCTGCGTGGCCAGACGGTGGCGCAGGCGATCAACCACGCGCGCGATCTCATCAACGAGCCCGCGGATGTCGTGACGCCGCAGGCCCTCGCGCTCGATGCGCAGGCGATCGCGAAGAAGCACCCCGGCAAGCTCACCGTCACGGTGCTCAACCCGAAGCAGTGCGCGGAGCTCGGCATGGGCATGTTCCTCGCGGTGGGCCGCGGGAGCGAGCACGAGGCGCGCTTCATCCACATCACGTACAAGCCCGAGAAGAAGCCGAAGAAGCGCATCTGCTTCATCGGCAAGGGCGTGACCTTCGACTCCGGCGGCTACTCGCTCAAGCCGTCGGCCTCGATGGAGGACATGAAGGTCGACATGTCGGGTGCGGCTGCGGTCATCGCCTCGATGGACGCGATCGCGACGCTCGGCTCGGCCTACGAGATCCATGCGGTCACGGCGTGCTGCGAGAACATGGTGTCCGGCCGCGCGTACAAGCTCGGTGACGTGCTGACGTCGATGGACGGCACGACGGTCGAGATCAACAACACGGACGCCGAGGGGCGGCTGACGCTCGGCGACGCGATCACGTACGCGCGCACGAAGATCATGCCGGACGAGATGTTCGACTTCGCGACGCTGACGGGCGCCTGCATGGTCGCGCTCGGCCCGTACACGGCCGGCGTCATGAGCGATCACGATTCGCTCGTGAAGCAGTGGATGGGCGTCGCCGAGCGGACGGGCGAGGACATGTGGCGGCTCCCATTGAATGCGCGCCTGCGCGAGCAGCTGAAGAGTCCGATCGCCGACATGCGCAACACCGGCGACCGGTTCGGTGGCGCGATCACGGCGGGGCTGTTCCTCAAGACGTTCGCCAAGGACACGCCGTGGGTGCACGTCGACATCGCCGGGCCCGCGTCGGTGACGAGCGCCCGCCCCGCCCAGCCGAAGGGCGGCACGGGCTTCGCGGTCGCATCGATCGTCGAGTACGCGACGCGATCATAGTTCGATTGTCGAGTGATTCCGCGTGCTTGGCCATGCGGATGGGTTGACAATTCGAGGGTTGACTGATAGTCTCCGTACGAGGGTATTGCCGCTTGAAGCCAGAATTCGTAGTCGGTGACAAGGCGGTCTATCCAGTTCACGGCGTGGCCGAGGTGGTCGGCGTCGAGACTCGAGACATCGGCGGCAACCAGACCGCGGTCTACATCCTCAAGATCATCGATACGGGGATGAAGATCATGATCCCGACCACGAACGCAGGTTCGGTCGGGCTCCGCGAGCTCATCAACTCGAAGCAGGTGAAGGAGGTCTACTCGATCCTGAAGTCGCGCGATGTGCCGCGGGATACGCAGACCTGGAACCGCCGCTACCGAGAGTACATGGAGAAGATCAAGACGGGCTCCGTCTTCGAGATCGCCGAGGTCCTCCGCGACCTGTGCGTGCTCCGCGTGACGAAGGAGCTGTCGTTCGGCGAGCGCAAGATGCTCGAGACCGCCCGGAACCTCCTGATCAAGGAGCTCGCGCTGGCGAAGGGCGTCACCGAGGACAAGCTCGAAGCCGAAGTCGATGCGATCTTCGCGGCTGCAGCAGCCTGAACGTCGCTAGTACCGCAGGAACGCCGAGCCCCAGGTCAGGCCCGCACCGAATGCGACGAGGCAGACCAGGTTGCCGGGCTGGATCTTGCCGAGCTCGATCGCGTCGTACATGCACATCGGGATCGAGGCCGCGGTGGTGTTGCCCCACTTCATGATCGTGTTGTGCGTCTTCTCGGCGGGCATGCCGATCATCTGCGCCACCATCTGATTGATCCGCAGGTTGGCCTGGTGCGGGATCATCATGTCGATGTCGGTCAACTTGAGGTTGTTCGCGATCATCCCTTCCATGATCGCCTGTGGCATTCGCGTGACCGCGTGCTTGAACACCTTCTTGCCGTTCATCACGGGGAAGTGGCCGCGCTCGGCCATCGCCGCCTCGCTGATCCGCGGATGACGTGCGCTCGCCGGATACTCGGTCCACAGGATCTCGGCCTCGCTGCCATCCGCGTGGATGTGCGTCGACAGGATCATGTGCTGGTCGTCGGAGGCGAGACCTACCACGACGGCACCCGCGCCATCACCGAACAGCACCGTGATGTCGCGGCCCGCGGTGGAGACATCGAGACCCGTCGAGTGGACCTCCGAGCCGATCATCAGAATGGTCTTGAACATGCCGGTGCGGATGTACGCGTCGGCGATCGAGAGCCCGTAGATGAAGCCCGTGCACTGCTGGCGAATGTCGAGGCAGGGGATCTCCTTGAGCCCGAGCGCGCGCTGCACGAACACCGCGGTGCCGGGGAAGAAGAAGTCCGGAGACAGCGTCGCGTAGATGATGAGGTCGATGTCCTTGGGGTCGATCCCTGCCCGCTCGATCGCCTGCTTGCTCGCGGCAGTCGCCAGCGAGGTTCCGGTCTCACCTTCCTCGACCCAGTGCCGCTGCTCGATCCCCGTGCGCTCGACGATCCACTCGTGAGACGTCTCCATCTTCGCCGCGAGATCGTTGTTCGTGATGATGCGCTTCGGCACCGCCATACCGATGCCGAGGATCCGGCTACGATGGGTGGTCATGGCAGTTGGCTACCACGCCATGTCAGCGAGAATCGAGGGTGCCGAGCAGCGTCGGGTGACTCGGCGCGTCACGGGATGTAGAGTGCGGCCATGAACGTGCTCCTCGTGCGGCATGGCGAGACCCCGTGGAATCGCGAAGGACGCTACCAGGGGCGGACCGATATCCCGCTGTCTCCCGATGGCGAGGCGCAGGTCAAGGCGCTCGGCGCGCGGCTCGCTCACGTGCCGATCGCGATCGCCGTGGCATCGCCACTCGCGCGCGCAAAATGCACCGCCGAGGCGATCCTCGCCGGGCGCTCCACGCCGCTCGAGCTCGACGAAGGCCTGCTCGAGATCTCTCATGGCGGTTGGGAAGGCCAGCTCGCGAGTGACATCGAGCTCTCGCATGCCGAGCTGTTCGGCACCTGGCGCGCGGAGCCGGATCGCAACGTGCCCGCAGGTCCTGGAGCCGAGACGCTCGGTGAGGTCGAAGAACGTGCGTGGCCGGTGCTGGTGCGCACCTGCTCGCGCCTCGGGCCCGACGACACCGCGCTGATTGCAGCGCACGATGCGGTCAATCGCGCGCTGATCTGCCGCGTGCTCGGGTTGCCGCTGTCCCGCGTGTGGATGTTCCGCCAGGCGCCCGCGACGCTCAACGTGCTGTCCGGCTCATCGATCGCGGAGCTCCAGCTGGTCCGGCTCAATGACTCGGAGCACGCGTCACCGCTGCTCTCCGAGGCGCTACACCGCGCACTCTAGAGCTCGAACCGCATGAAGTGCGGCGGCACGATCACGCGCGTCCCCGGGGAGCAGCGCTTCACCTCGTCGACGAACGCACGCAGGTCCTCGGACGGCTGCTTCCTCGGCCGGATCCTTCGACGGTCACGCCGGCAGCTTCGATCTGCCAGCCGGCGACGCCGAGGTAGGTCAGCGCGACCGTGCCGCGGGCAGGTGAAGCGTCGCGGGGAGACGCGTGCGCGCAGGCCACCAGTGAGAGGACGAGCGAGGTGCGAACTATCGTTCCCAACGCGATCCCAACGCGATCCCAACGCGCGCGCGCCACAAGTTGTTCCGCTCAGACGTCGAGGCGGCGGACGTTGAGCGCGTTCTCTTCGATGAACTCGCGGCGCGGCTCGACGAGATCGCCCATGAGCTTCGTGAAGATCCCGTCGGCAGCGTCGAGATCCTCGACCTTGACGCGCAGCAGGTGGCGCTTCTCCGGATCCATCGTGGTCTCCCACAGCTGGTCCGCGTTCATCTCGCCCAGACCCTTGTAGCGCTGGATGCCTAGACCCTTGCGGCCGAGGTCCTCGATCACGGTGGCGATCTCGTCCCAGCCCTTGATCTCGACGACCGGGTCTTTCTGGTGCACGAGCGAGAGCGGCTCGGTGAGCGTGCCGCGCAGCTCGGCGCTGATCGTCCGCAGCTCGACGAACTCCGCCGCACGGACGAGATCCGCGCTGATCGTGGTGTGCCGGCGTACGCCGTGGTGACCGGCGCCGTAGCGCAGCTCCCAGGTGCCGTGCTCGGGATCCTGCTTGTACTCGGCGGCTGCTTGCCCGAGCTCGGGATATCGCCGCGAGACCTCGGCCATCACCTTGGCCTCGAGCAGCTCGAGCTTCTCGCGGTTCTTCAGGTGGTCCTCGGTGAGACCCGAGTCGGCGAACTGCGCCGTGATCCGGCCGTCGGTGCGCTTGTCGAGCTGGGCGCGCAGCCGGCGCGCCTGGTTGATACGCTTGACCGCTGCGGCGAGACCATCGCCGGTAAGTAGCTCGGCGCCGGCGCGGGTCAGCACGGTCTCCTTGCACACGCTGTCGAGGAGATAGTCCTCGAGCGCCTGCTCGTTCTTCAGGTAGAGCTCGGTCTTGCCCTTCTTGATCTTGTAGAGCGGCGGCTGCGCGATGAACACGTGGCCGTTCTCGAACAGCTCGTTGAAGTGACGGAAGAAGAACGTCAGCAGCAGGGTGCGGATGTGCGATCCGTCCACGTCTGCATCGGTATTGTGCGTGACCAAACCGCCGAACCCGCAGACGAAGTTCTCGTCGCCTTCGACGGAGAAATCGTACACGTTCCCGTTACTCGCGTTGACGCGCTCGATCGACGTGATCGAAAGAGAGACCAGGTCTCCACCGATCGGTGCGAACCGGCGCGATCGATCTTTGGGGGCGATTCGTGACCAGCTCTCCGTGCCGGACACACCACTCCACACCGACTCGAGCCGGAACAGATCCTCGGCGGCGGAGACGGTCACCGTCCAGTACGGATGACGACTGACACATGCCGCTCCGCGAATCGTCCGCTCGACGCCATCTGGCTCGTGCCGAGAGATCGATGCGAACACGCCCAGCGAGCTCAGCAGGTATTGCGTGCCGCTCGCGAGATCACGAGACGACGTGGCAAACGACATCCTGTCATTGCTCACAGTGCCGTCACCGAGCAGATAGCCACGAAGAAACCGCGCCTTGATCTCGCTCGGAGCCGACCAGATCACGTCCGGAATCCGCTTCGTCATCGACTCTGCGCCACGGAATCCGAACAGCCGTTGCCACGCAAGGACCGCCACGCGATGGACGAGCTTGAGCTCACCGGCCCGGTGATCGCTCTCGTAGGCCCGTGCAGGGAGACCGAAAGCCTCGACGAATGCGGTGCCGAGCTGCGGAAGCAATGACTCGTTGCGAGGACCGATCGCGAGGCGAATCCCGGCGCGATCCGAACACGAGCCCTCGGCGACGAAGAACCCGACCAGCTCGGCAAGGCTCGGCGTGAGAGCGAGGTACCTGCCGATGCCGTGTTCCGAGTAGTGCTCGGGCGTGAGCTGAAGGTCGGTACGATCTCCAAACCAGTCCAGATCTGCGGGCTCGAGTGCCGACAGGCGGACATGGTCTCGCACGCGGGTCGCTAGGGTGCCGCGGTACGGCTCGGCCCAGATGCGCTCGAGCCTGTTCGGCCCGATCGTGACGCGCGCGAGGAAGCTCTCCTTCGGGGCGCCGATGGCATCGAGGTACCGTTCGAAGTCCGGGAGCGTGGGACGCGAGGTTCCCTTCTCCCACGCATAAAACGTCACCGGCTGGCGAATTCCAACCGCGCGGCACAGATCAGCGTTCGTGATGCCGTGTGTGGTTCGCAGTCGCGTCAGCTCTGCCCGAACCTCGGGTGGAAGCTCCACGCGCGGCGCAGCGAATTGTGGCCGGTCCGCGTAGTCAGCGGTGACCTTTGCCTTGCACCAATCCTCGACGGCGGGGCCTCGAACCCAGACCTGGGAGGACGCGGTCTCATCATTATAGAGCTCGCGCAGGAGGTCGAATCGAGGGGGCGCGTCCTGGGGGAACCGGATCGTGCGAGGCGCGACAACGCGATCCCCGGTAACCAGCTCATCACCGCGCTTGAGCACCATCTCGCCGTTCTCGTGCACGAACATGCTGTGACCTGCCGTGACGCGGATCGAACGGCCGTAGTCCGTCTTAATCTCGAACAGCGCTTCGTCCAGCGGATGGCGGATCACCGCCTTGATCGGGCGGAACCGCACGATCAGATCGCCGACTCCGAAGCACAGCACCTCGCCGAGGTCTTCTCGTACGCGCCGCGTGACCCCGCTCTCGTCGGGCTGCCGGCCCTCGAGCGCGTTGTCGATGAACTCGCCGATCGAGGTCATCTTGACCGTGCCATCGACGCGAACGAACACGTGCTCCTGCGCGTCGACGCTCATGATCACGATCTTGTGATAGCGCAGCTTGCTGATGTCCTTCTCGTCTCCGACGGAGGTGCCGAGTGCGGTGATCAGGGTGGTGAGCTCCTGCGACGAGAGCATCCGATCGAACCGCACCTTCTCGACGTTGAGGATCTTGCCCTTCAGCGGGAGGATCGCCTGGAACGCGCGGTTGCGTCCCTGCTTCGCGGAGCCACCGGCGGATTCGCCCTCGACGATGAACAGCTCGCTCTTCGCCGGATCGCGTTCCTGGCAGTCCGCGAGCTTGCCCGGCAGTGACGACAGCTCGAGCGCGCCCTTGCGCTGAACCATCTCGCGCGCCTTGCGAGCCGCTTCGCGTGCGCGAGACGCTTGCAGCGCCTTCGAGATGATCCCCCGTGCGTCCTTCGGATGACGCTCGAGCCACTCGCCGAGCTTGTCAGCGACAACGGCCGAGACCGCGGTGCCGACCTCGGAGGACACCAGCTTGTCCTTCGCCTGGTTCGAGTACTTCGGATCGCCGACCTTGACCGAGACGACCGCGGTCAAACCTTCGCGAAGATCCTCGCCGGAGAGGCCGCCCTTGGCGTCCTTCAGCAGCTTGTACTCGTTCGCGTAGTTGTTGATCGTGCGCGTCATCGCCTGGCGGAAGCCCGTCAGGTGCGTGCCGCCATCGCGATTCTTGATCGTGTTGGTAAAGCAGGTGGTCAGCTCGGAGTAGCCGTCGTTCCACTGCATCGCGACGTCGACGGTGCACTCCGCGGCGTTCTCGCCGTACGTTCCGATGAACGCGACGACATCCGAGACCACCGTCTTGTTCGCGTTCATGTCCGCGACGTAGGTGGCGACACCACCCTCGAACTTGAACTCGACCTTCTTGTCGTTCCGCTCGTCGTGGATGTTGATCGAGAGGCCGCTGTTCAGGTACGCGAGCTCGCGCAGCTTCTGGGCGAGCTGGTCGAACGAGAACTCGAGGATATTCTTGAAGATCGTCGCGTCGGGATGAAACGTGATCTTCGTGCCGCGCCGATCGGTGACGCCGGTCTGCTTCAGCTCGGTGACCGGAATGCCCGCCGCGTACTCCTGGTAGTAGACCTTGCCGGTGCGGCGGATCTCGAGCTTGAGCCAGTCCGAGAGCGCGTTGACGGCGGAGACGCCGACACCGTGCAGACCACCGGAGACCTTGTAGCCACCACCGCCGAACTTTCCGCCGGCGTGCAGCGACGTCATCACGAGCTCGGCTGCGGGCCGGTTCTCGATCGGATGCATGTCGACCGGGATACCGCGGCCGTTATCCTCGACGGTGATCGAGTTGTCGTAGTGGATGATGACGTCGATGCGATTGCAGTGACCGGCGAGATGCTCGTCGACCGAATTGTCGACGACCTCGTGCACGAGGTGATGCAGCCCCGTGCCGTCATCGGTGTCACCGATGTACATGCCGGGGCGCTTGCGGACGCCCTCGAGCCCTTTGAGGACTCCGATCGAACCGGCATCGTAATCAGCGTCCGAAGTCTGCGAACTTGTGATCGGATCTGCCATTGAAACTGCGAGTATGTTGGTACCACAGCCCCCCCTCGAAAAGTAGCGTTCCGCGAGGCTTTCGAGATGGACCAAACCGCCAGATTTATTCGAGAATCTGGCCGCCCTGGATGCGGTAATCCGCGCGCTCTCGCGACAGCAGTACGTGACTGCCCGACGTGGTCGTGATGAAGCACTGCCCGGCCAGCGTCGCGAGGTGATCGAACAGGTACGCATTGCGTGCCGGATCGAGCTCACTCGACACATCGTCGAGCAGCAGGATCGGTTGATCACCATGCGCGCGCCCGAGGATCTCGAGCTCCGCGGTCTTCCACGCCAGCATGATCGCGCGCAGCTGGCCCTGCGATGCGAAGCTCCCGGCCTCGCGGCCATCGAGCTCGAGCACCACATCATCGCGGTGCGGACCGAGCTGTGTCGACTGCGACGCCAGATCGCGGGCCCTGCCCGCCTTCAAGCGCTCCTCGATGATCACCGCGGGCACCGCGAGACCGCGATCGTCGACGAGCTTCGAGACGTAGCGAGCTCCTGCTGCGAGCCCGGTCCGCGTGATCGCGGCGAACGCCTTCACCAGCTCGGGCGCGAGCGACTCGATGAACCGCTGGCGCGCTGCGATGATCTGCACCGACAGCTGCGCGAACTGAGCATCGTAGACCTCGAGGAGATCCTCGGTTTGCTTGCTGTTCAGCGTGCCCTGCCCTGCTTGCTTCAGCACACTGTTTCGCGTGCGCAGGACCTTCTCGAAGTCCGACGCGAGGGAGAGGAAGCCGCCCTCGAAGTTGAACACACCGCGGTCGAGAAACCGACGCCGATCGCCCGGCGAGCCGCGAGGCAGCGCCAGGTCCTCGGGGGTGAAGACGACGACGTTGAACCCGCCGAAGTAGCGTGACAACGGCCGCACCGCCTTGCCATCGAGCCGCACCTTGCGCGACCCAGGAGCCAGATCGACCTCGTAGACGCGCACCAGAGCATCCTTGACGACGCGGGCACCGAGGCGGGCCTCGGTCGCTCCGAACGCGATGAGGTCGGTCAGCTTGGCGGTACGGAACGATCGCAGCGTAGCGATCGTGTAGATCGCCTCGAGCAGGTTGGTCTTGCCCTGCCCGTTGTCACCCCACACGATGTTGAAGCGCGGGTGTGCCTCGAGCGTGACCTGCTCGAGGTTGCGGAACGACAGCGCCTGGAGTGCGAGCACACGCACCCAGGCGTTCTACTACAGGTCCTGCAACACCGTCAGATGCGCATGGGCCCCAGCATCTCAGATGCG
>JAYSYE010000528.1:0-3430 GCA_043716635.1 Deltaproteobacteria bacterium
TGCGACGCGGCGGCCGCGTCCTCTTCGACGCGATGACCTTCGACGTCGGCGCGGGCGAGGTCGTCGGCCTCGTCGGGCCCAACGGCTGCGGAAAATCGACCCTGCTCCAGGCCGTCGCCGGGGTCCTCGAGCCCCGGGCGGGCCACGTGACGATCGACGGCGCCAGCGTCTGGGGCGGCCATGAAGCCCGCAAGCGCGCGCGGCGCCAGCTCGGCTACGTCCCCGAGGGGGCGGACGCGCCCGGCTTCCTGACCGGCGGGGAGCTCTGGGCCCTCTGCGCGGCGACGCGCGGTGCCCGTCCCGCCGTCACCCCGGAGGTCGAGTCCGCGCTCGCCCTCGACGAGCTCGCGGCCCGGACCCTCGACACGATGTCGCTCGGCCAGCGGCGCCGCGCCTGCCTGGGCGCCGCGCTCGTCGGGGCACCAGCGGTCCTGGTCCTCGACGAGCCCGACAACGGCCTCGATGTGACCCGCATGACCGCACTCGTGGCGCTCCTCCAGGCGTACGCGGGCGCCGTTCTCATCGCCTCGCATGACGAGATCTGGCTCGACCGGTTGAGCGCTCGTCGCGTGCGGTTGCAGTAGAGTGCGCCCGTGAAGTTCATCGACGAGGCGGTCGTGCGCGTCCGCGCGGGCCGGGGTGGCGATGGCAACATCTCGTTCGGCATCCGTTACAGCGGCCCCACCGGCGGCGACGGTGGCAACGGCGGCAGCATCATCGTCGTCGCCGACGGCGGCATGGCGACGCTCCTCGACTTCAAGTTCAAGCGCGACTACATCGCCACCAAGGGCGAGGCCGGGCGCAACAAGGACCAGTACGGCGCCGGTGGCGAAGACCTCCTCCTCAAGGTCCCGGTCGGCACCGTGATCTACGACGTCGAGACCGAGACCGTCCTCGCCGACCTCGATATCGCCGGGGCCCAGTTCGTCGTCGCCAAGGGCGGCATCGGCGGCAAGGGCAACATTCACTTCGCCACCGCGTGGAACCAGGCGCCTCGCACCGCCGAGCCCGGCACGCCTGGCGAGGATCGCACCGTCCGGTTCGAGCTCAAGCTGCTTGCCGATGTCGGCCTCCTCGGCTACCCGAACGTCGGCAAGAGCACGTTCATCTCGGTGGTCTCGCGCGCCAAGCCCAAGATCGCCGACTACCCGTTCACCACGCTCGTGCCGAACCTCGGGGTGGTGCGGATCTCGGATGATCGCACGTTCGTCATCGCCGACATCCCCGGATTGATCGAAGGCGCGAGCGAAGGCGCCGGGCTCGGGCACCAGTTCCTCCGTCACGTGGAGCGGTGCCGCGTCCTGCTCCATATCGTCGAGGCCACGTACACGACCGGACCCGATCGCAGCCCGCTGAAGGACTTTCGAGTCCTGAATCGCGAGCTCGCCCAGTACGCTCCGGAGATGGCGAATACCCCTCAGGTCGTCGTTCTGAACAAGTCGGACGCCATGGAGCCCGAGGAAGTAGCTGCGATCGTGGCGGAATTTGCCACCGCGGGGATCTCGCTGGGCGTCATGTCGGCCGCCGCGCGCCAGGGTCTCGACCCCGTCCTGGAGCGACTCTGGTCACACTTGCGGCCCAGTACCCCCGCAGAGTGAGATCAACGGTCCCCGGGGCCGGCATGTTGATGCGGCTCGGGCCCGGTGTTACAACCGCTCCATTCCTAAGGACATTGCGCCAACTATCGGGCCGCCCGAGGCGCACTTGCGGGGCCGACCAGCGGGGTCGGTGGAGAACCTGTCATGCGAGTAACTGCAGTCGCGTTCGTGTCGTCTGTTTCCATGGTGCTCCTGGCTTCGGCCGCGGGCGCACAACCAGCGACCACGACCGGCACGACGCCGGCTTCCACCCCCAGCTCGACCACCACGGGCACCACCGCAACACCGACGCCCGTGCCCGGTACACCCGCCCCGGCGATCGATCCGGCGACGGTTCCGCCGGAGCAGATGCCGACGGCGATCCGCATGCGCCGCCTCGAGCAGCGCACGCAGGCGTTGAAGGAGCGGACGTGGCAGCTGAAGGCTCGCGTCGCGATGCTGAAGGAGCAGCTCGTCACGGGCGGCACCGGCTCGCAGACCGCGATCACGCACGGCAACGAGATGGGCAGCTCGTTCCGCCTCGCGACCCTCCAGTACACGCTCGATGGCACGCAGGTCTTCGCGCGCAGCGATGCCTCGGGCGAGAGCCTCTACAAGACCAGGAGCTTCGACATCTTCGTCGGGCCGATCGCACCGGGCTCGCACTCGCTCGCGATCACCGCCACGTACAAGGGTCACGGCTTCGGCGTGTTCGAGTACCTGACCAAGTACACGTTCACCGCCCGCAGCACGCAGACGTTTGTCGCCGGCGAGGGTCAGATCACGAACGTCGACTGCCACGGCGTCGAGAAGGGCGGCGCGACCACGCCGCTCGAGAAGCGGCCGTCGATCACCTGCACGGTCACGCAGGTGGCGCCGCAGGCCTCCACGGTCTCGCCCGCGCCGACGCCCGCCAGTGCGACGCCCCCGCCGGCAGCGATGCCGGCCGCGGCCACGACGCCCACGCCGGGGACCTGATCGATGGTCCGCGCTCCCTACTGGCTCGCCGTCGTAGGCCTGGCGCTCGCGGCTCCGCGTGTCGCCTCGGCCGATGATCGCGATCGCAAGCTCTCGGACTACGAGTCCGAGGTCTCCAAGATGTCGGCGAACCTCCCGCCGATCGGGTCGAACGCGACTTCGACGAATCCGGCTCGCCGGCTTGTCGAAGCGGAGGTCGCGTTCAGCCTCGGCGACTATGACTCGGCGACCACGATGCTGTTCGACCTCGTCGATCGGCCGGGGCCGGAGCAAGAGCCCGCGCGCTACTACCTCGCCGAGTCGCTCTATCAGCGTCACGAGCTCGGCGCGGCCCGCCGCTCGTATCAGGCGATCATCGATTCGCGGAACTTCGCGTCGCGCTATTACCAGCCGTCGCTGCTGCGCATCATCGAGATCTCGATCGCGCAGAACGATCTCCAGGATATCGATGTCCAGCTCTCCGCGCTCGGCGGGCTCGGCGCGGGTCAAACTCCGGAGGCCACCTACGTTCGCGGCAAGCTCGCGTACGCGCAGGGGAAGTTCGATGAGGCGATCGGGCTGTTCGGCCAGGTGCCGGCCGGATCGCCGCAAGAGCTCCAGGCGAAGTACTACGCCGCCGTCACGAACGTCGCGAAGAAGGACGTGGCCGCTGCCACGGACCAGTTCACCGCGCTGACCACAGCGAAGCCGAAGTCGTCCGCGGATCGCCGCGTGATCGAGCTCTCGCAGCTCGCGCTCGGCCGCCTCTATTACGAGCGCGACCAGCTCGTGAAGTCACTCGACGCGTACCTGCTCGTCGATCGCCAGAGCGATCTGTTCCCGGACGCGCTCTACGAAGTCGCGTGGGTCTACGTGAAGACCAAGCAGTACGACAA
>JAYSYE010000529.1:0-10324 GCA_043716635.1 Deltaproteobacteria bacterium
GGTCCGGCACAGCGCTTCCAGCACGGCGCCATCGTCGAGCCGCTCGCCCCGCTCTTCGTCGAGGGCAGCCCGCGCCTGGCGCAGCAGCGCCGCCTGCGCTGGCGTGACCTCGAACCACACGCGCTCGATCATCACCTCGGGCCTGGGCCGGTCCCCCGGCCGGTCGCCGCGCACGTGGCCGGAGACCGCGCGCTGCACCTGGTGCGCGGTCTGCCCGCTCGTGTGGTCGAGCCATTCGGCTTCCGTCTCGGGCGTGACCACCCGGGTGAGCTCGCGCACGTGCCCGAACGCGAGCTCGCCGTTCGCCAGCGCGGACTCCACGAGTGGCAGCGCCTCGAGCGCGCGCGCCACGCGCAGCCGCTCGTGCGCCGCATGCACGCCGACGCCGAATCGCGCCTCCACGTAGGCGGCGAGGCTCACCATCCCGAGCCAGTGCCACAATCGCGACTCCTCCACCTCGCGCAGCAGCCTCGCCTCCTCGGCCTGGATGCCGGCCATCCGCGCGGCGAACCGCTTCACTCGCTGATCGAGCTCCCGCATGTCCTCGGCCACCTGCTCACTCGTGCGCATATCCACCGATAGCACGATGATTTTCGAGCTCACCTGCTGCGTTCTTCGACGAGAAAACGCCTTCCAACTGGTTCCCGAGCGTCGCAGGCCGCTGCCTGCGGCAACCGCGAGCATGACGCGCCTCCGACGACGATCCGGGTGCCATCGCCCACCCGTCGCCGCGAGTCCCGTCAGGGCTGTCAATAAAAATCGACAGATATTCCATCTGCACCCTAACATGTCCGGCCGCCGGACATCCTGACAGCCAACCTCCCTCCGGAGCCTCTTGCGCGGCGTGCGTGCGAGCACTTGCCTCCGCGGATCCGTCCGACGCCACGTCTCGTTCGGTGGTGAAAGTGGACTGGCGGTCGGGCGACCGCTATGTGGACTTCCTCCGCGTCCCAACGGTTCGGCGCCGCTTGACCGCGGTTCCTGAGGCCGTCTTCGCCAGCCGACCTCGCGGGATTGCGGCGACTTGATACGCGGTGAACGCAATCCTTCCCCCGATCGCGGCGACTCGGCTGATCACCTCAGGATCGATCGCGAGCTCGACGCTGCGCACGCCGCGCGCGAGCTCCACGCCGATGTTGAACTCGCGCAACGCGCGCTGTATCCCATGCGCGCCGCCCGGAGGCGTCGAGTGCCTCGATGGCGGTGACGAGCTCTCGCATCGAGTCGCTCGCGTTCCTAGGGCCACATCCACTGACCTCGTAGTGCGCGCGATAGATCCCCCGGATTCGACCGCAGTACAGCTCGAATAGCTTGCCCTGCAATCCGTCGATAAGCGGCGCCAGTTGAGCGCGCGTGCGCGCGCCAATCTCAAGATCGACGTTCAGGAAGCCATCATCTTTGGGCACGACGTGTAGACCTCGCTTTGCCAGCTTCTCGGATTCCGGTCATCACTATGCCAGCTGCCGCCGCTAGAACCGGTCGCGACCGCGTTCGCGGTCACGGTCCAGCGCAGGATCATCCGGCCGCCTCGCTAGCGCTTCACACGGCGCGTTAGCCAGCGGACGGCCCAAATCACATTCTCGACGGCCTCCGTCGACGAGAGCTGGCGCTCAAGCTTCCACGGAAGGCTGAGCCGTTTCACTGTGAGCGTCTCGTCGAGACCCTGATCGAGCGAAGCCGCGGCACCGGGGTGTGCGTCGCGGAGCCATTCAGTCCCGGGCGCGCGGCGCGCGGCCCGCGGCCACGGCCGCCGGGCCGGAGTTCATCCGGGACCCGCCGGGTTCCGACGGATCCGCCAGGTGACATCCGCGACATCTCGGCGCAGAGATGCGACGAATCATCCGATCGTCGCCCTATCGCGCGACGGTGGCCGAGGCGCCGCGCAGGTGACGCGCCTTGTCGATCAGCGCGACCAGCTCGAGGCGCTCGGGGCTCGCCCCCGCGGCCTCGCGAGCCACGGCCGCGATGTCGTCGAGCGACCAGCTCTGCGCATCCTCGGCGCCACGCAGGAGGTCGGCGAATGCCGACACCGCGAACGCGAACTTCAGATCCGGTGCGGCGGCGGCGAACGAGGCCGCCGGCGCCTGCGTCATCGGGAAGGTCGTCTCCGTGGCCGCGTCTGCCGTGCCCGCATCGGGCTGCTTCGCGCGGATCCGCACCACGCCGAGGGATCCGGGGTGGGCCCGTGCCGCGTCGGTGAGCTGGACCTCGAACAGCGCGGTCACCTGATGGCCCACGCCGATCTCGCCGGCATCGATGGTGTCCTTGCGGAAGTCGGCATCCTGGATGTCACGATTCTCGTACCCGACGAGCCGATAGCGCGCGACCTGCTCGGCATCGAAGTCCACCTGCAGCTTCACGTCCTTCGCCGCCACCTCGAGCACGCCGACGAGGTCCGAGGTGAATAGCTTCTCGGCTGCGGCATCGCTGTCGATGTAGAAGTTGTTGCCGTTGCCGTGATCGCCGAGCTGCTCGAGCAGGCTGTCACGGTAGTTGCCCATCCCGAACCCGATCGTCGAGAGCGTCACGCCCGCCTTCACGCGGCTGTCGATCATCGCGAGCAGGTCGGACGCACTCGTCGGACCGACATTGGCATCGCCGTCCGTCAGCACGATGACGCGAGAGATCGCGCCTGCTCGCAGCCCCTTCGCGGCCTCCGCGTAGGCGAGGTCGAGTCCCGAGGCCATCGCCGTCGATCCCGCGGAGGACAGCTTGTCGATCGCCGCCAGGATCTGCGCGCGGTGCTCGACGCTCGTCGCGGGCAACGCCACGCGCGTGGTGCCGGCATAGGTCACCAGCGCGACGGTGTCGCTCTCGCGCAGCTGGCCCACGAGCGTCTTCATCGCCCGCTTGGCCAGCGGCAGCTTCGTGGGCTCGTCCATCGATCCGGACACGTCCACGAGGAACACGAGCGTCGCCGCCTTGCGCTCCGACGCGAGCTTCGCGGGCGTGGCGACCCCGACACGCACGATCGTGTGCTCGGGCGACAGTGGAGACGGCGCCGCATCCATCACGACGGAGAACGGCGAGCCCGGCTGCGGCTGCGGGAACGCGTACTTGAAGTAGTTCACGAACTCCTCGACGCGCACCGCGTCCTTCGACGGCAGGGCGCCGCCCTGGAGCACGCGCCGGGAGTACGTGTAGGAGGCCGTATCCACATCCGCCGCGAACGTCGACAGGTGGTCGCGCGCGGTCTCGACCCACGGATTGACGCCGTAGTTCACGTGCGTGTCGCCCTGCGGATCCCCGGAGGTCGGCTCCGCGCCCGCGATCTGCGAGGACGACACCGACTGCACCGACGCGACCATGATGGCCGGGTGGGAGCGATAGGCGCCGCCACAGGCGGCAGCGAGCACGAGGGAGAGTGACGCGACGAGCTTGCCTGCGGTCTTCATCATCGCTGACGAAACGCAGCCCAACTGTCGGGCCTTACAGGCGATTCGACCGCCTGGGTCCGCGATGATCGGGTGTAAGGCGGCGAGCGATCCGGCGTTGCCACGAGCTCGGCCCGAGGCGGCAAGGCGGCCTATCCGAAGCGGCCGGTGATGTAGTTCTCGGTGCGCTCGTCGGATGGATTCGAGAAGATCTTCGCGGTCGCGTCGTACTCGACGAGCACGCCGCCGCGCGTGTCGGACTTCGGATCGATCTCGGCCGTGAAGAACGCGGTGCGGTCGCTGACTCGCGCCGCCTGCTGCATGTTGTGCGTGACGATCACGATCGTGAATCGATTCTTCAGCTCGCGCATCAGCTCCTCGATGCGCGCGGTCGCGATGGGATCGAGGGCGCTGCACGGCTCGTCCATCAGCACGACCTCCGGCTCGACGGCGATCGTGCGCGCGATGCAGAGGCGCTGCTGCTGCCCACCGGACATGCCGTGCGCGCTCGCCTTCAGCCGATCCTTCACCTCGTCCCACAGCGCGGCCGCGCGCAGGCTCTTCTCGACGATCACGTCGAGGTCGGCCTTGGACTTCTTCCCGATCGCACGCGGCCCGAACGCCACGTTGTCGTAGATGCTCTTCGGGAACGGGTTCGGCTTCTGGAACACCATGCCGATCCGCCGCCGCACCTCGACGGCGGACACGCCCGGACCGTACAGATCCGCGCCGCGATACTTCACGGTCCCGCCGACCCGCGCGCCGGGAATCACGTCGTGCATGCGATCGAGCGCGCGCAGCATCGTGGTCTTGCCACAGCCGGACGGTCCGATGAACGCGGTGATCTGCTTCTCGTGGATCTTCATCGTCACGCCGTGCACCGCACGGAACGAGCCGTAATAGACCTCGGCATTCTCGAGCTCGAAGATCACTGGGACTTCCATGGCCTACCTCACCGCTTGAACGCGAACCGTGCCGTCGCGATGCGTGCGACGAGCGTGAACAGGAACGCGATGCCCACGAGCGTGAGCGCGGCGCCCCACGCCCGCTCCTGCGCGCCCGTGAACGCGAGCGTGGCATTGCCGAAGATCTGCATCGAGAGCGACGTGTTGGCGCCAGACAGCAGGTGCGGGTTGAAGGCGTTGGCGGCGCCGACGGCGAACATCAGCGGTGCGGTCTCGCCGGCGGCGCGGGCGATCGCGAGCAGGCTGCCCGACACGATGCCGGGCAGGGCCGCGGGCACCACCACCGTCGCGATCGTCCGGCTCTTGGTCGTCCCGAGCGCGTAGGCGGCCTCGCGCAGCGTGGGCGGCACGAGTCGCAGCATCTGCTCGCTCGAGGCGATCACCACCGGCAGCATCAGGCACGCGAGCGCGAGCGAGCCACCGAACGCCGAGTAGCCGAAGTGCAGGGTCCACACGAGATAGATGAACAGGCCCATCACGATCGACGGGACGCCCGTCATGACCGTGGTCATGAAGCGCACGAGCTTCGCGAAGCGATTGCCCGCGCCGTACTCGTGCAGGTAGATCGCGCCGAGCACGCCGAGAGGCACCGCCATCACCGTGGCGCCGCCCGTGCTGAGCAGCGTGCCCACGATCGCGGGACCCATGCCGGGCCCCACGCGACGCGACACGGTGGGCACCTCCGCGGTGAAGAAGCTCGGGAACGCGCGGAACGCGACACCCGCGCCGCGATCGATCACGGACCACAGGATGGCCACGAGGGGGATCGCCACGACCACCACCGCGAGCATCATGAGCCCCGTCATGATCGCGCTCTTCGCGCTGCGCCAGCTCGGGCGCGCGCGCAGGTCCGGCACGTCACTCACGACGCTCGCCTCGCGGACGGGTGCGACGGCGACCGCCATCACAGCCCCCGGCTCCGGCGCATCGAGCGCTGGACGATGGCCGTGGCGACGAGGTTCACGATGATCGTGATGATGAACAGCGTGACGGCGAGCGCGATCAACGCGCTCTTGTGCATGGAATCGGCCTCGCCCCACTCGTTCGCGATCACCGCCGGCATCGAGTTGCCGGCGGCGAACGGGTTCGCCGTGATCTGGCCGATCGCGCTGCCGATCACGAGCGCGGCCGCGATGGTCTCGCCGAGCGCGCGACCGAGGCCGAGCATCACCGCCCCGACCAGCCCGCCCTTGCTGTGGGGCAGCACCGTCGCCATGATCATCTCCCAGCGGGTGGCCCCCAGCGCGAGCGCGCCCTCCTTGTCGGTCGGGGGTGTCGTCTCGATCACCTCGCGGGCGAGCGACGTGATGATGGGCGTCACCATGATCGCGAGGATGATGCCGGCCGTCAGGAACGAGCGCCCGAGGCCGAAGTGCTGCGACAGCACGAGCACGCCCCACAGCCCGAACACCACCGAGGGAACGACGGCGAGCAGGTCGATCACGTAGATCATCGGCCGCCTGAGCCACGGGGGGGCCACCTGCGTGACGAACAGGGCCACGCCGAGACTCACAGGCACCGCGATCACGAGCGCGATCACCGCCGTGTACAACGTTCCGAACAGGAACGGCAGCGCGCCGTAGATGGCCTGGGGCGCGGACCATCGCTTCGAGGTGAAGAACTCGATCCCCATGTGCGAGAGCACCGGGACCGCGCGCCTCGTCATCACGATCGCGATCGTGGCGAGGATGACGAGCACGATTGTCGCTGCGCCGCGCACGATCCAGCCGAACGCCGTGTCCGCGCGATGCGGGTGACCGCGCAGGTCCGGTGGCGTGGCTGCCATCGGGGTCTCGGCCGGCGCGGACGCAGCTGCCATTTACAGACCCTGGATCGAGTCGAGCTTCGCGAGCGCGGCGTCGCGCATCGGCTGCGGGATCGGCGCGTAGTCGACCTCGGGCAGCAGCGCCTGCGCATCGGTGACGAGGAACTTGAGATACGCCTTCAGCGCCGCGCCCTTGGCCCGGTCCGTCTGTTTCGCGTAGATCAAGCACCAGCTCTGCGCGGTGATCGGGTAGGCCGCAGGCGCCTTGCTATCGAGCGCGGTGAACAACAGCTTCGCATCGAGCTTGATCCCCTCGCCAGCGGCGGTCACCGAGGCGGCCGTGGGCTCGACGTACGTGCCCGCCGCGTTCTTGATCTTCGCGTACGTGAGGCTGGAAGCCTTGGCATCGGAGAGGTCGATGTACCCGATCGAGCCTGCGGTCGTCTTCACGAGCTGCGCGACGCCACCGTTGCCGTTGCCGGCCTGCGTGTCGGCCGACCACTCGACGGTCGCGCCGCTGCCGAGCGTCCAGCCGGCGCCGCCCGCGAGCGTGAGGTACTTCGTGAAGTTCTCGGTGGTGCCCGAGCCGTCCGACCGGCGCGCGACCACGATCGCGGTCGCGGGGAGCGTGACGCCAGGGTTATCCGCGGCGATCGCCGCGTCGTTCCAGGTCGTGATCTTGCGGCCGAAGATACCGGCGATCGTGGGCGCGGAGAGCTGCAGGGTCGTCACGCCATCGAGGTGGTACGCGACCGTGATCGCGCCGAGCACGTCGGGGATGTAATAGAACTCGCCGCCCTTCGCCTTGGCGGCGTCGGCGTCCTTGAACGGAGCGTCCGTGCAGGCGAAGTCCACGACCTGGTCGGCAAACTCTTGCCGGCCCTTGCCGGAGCCGCCGGCGCCATAGTTCACGGTGATGCTCGGGTTGGCCTTGTGGAACGCCTCGATGGCGACCTCCTGGGCGGCCTTCTGGAAGCTCGCGCCGGAGCCGTTCAGCGTGACGGTGCCACCCCCGCCGCTGGCCGGAGTGCCCACCGGGGCCGCCGACCCACTCCCGGGACCACCCGCTGGAGGAGCGGTGCCCTTGCCGCATCCGGCGGCGGCACCGAGGAGAGCGACGACTGAGACAAGCGTGGTCCTGAACATGAGAGGAACGTAGCGACCGCTCGTGACGGGCCAGCGGCCCTTGTGTGTCGGCCCGGTGACGCTGCGCGTCTCACTCTGGCAGATCGCGCGGGCGATGCCGCACGTCGGTCGCGCGGACCATGTACACGACCTGCTCCGCGAGATTCTTCGTGTGGTCGCCGATGCGCTCGAGGTACCGGCAAACCGACGTCAACGGGAGCACGCGGGTGACGGTGGCGGGGTCCGCGGCGACGTGGGCAAGCAGCTCCGCGAAGAGCTTCGCGTTGAGGCGATCGATCTCGATGTCGGCGCGGATCACGGCGGTCGCCCCATCGGCATCGCGCTTCACGAAGCTATCGAGTGCCGCGGCGAGGTTCTTCTGCGCGAGCATGGCGAGCTGACCGAGGTCGACGCGCGACTCGAGCGGCGGCAACCGATTGATCTCGAGCGCGCGCCGGGCGATGCCGGTGGCGAGGTCGCCGATGCGCTCGAGGTCGACCACGAACTTCAACGCCATGGTGAGAAAGCGCAGGTCGCTGGCGACCGGCTGCCGCGTGGACAGGCACTGGAATGCGAGCTCGTCGATCTCGCTCTCGTCCCGGTCCATCGCGCTGTCGCCCTTGATCACGCTGCGCGCGAGCTCGTCGTCCTGATCGCCGAGCGCCTTCATCGCGAGCGTGATCTGCTGGGCGGCACGCTCGCCCATCGTGGCAAGCCGCTCGCGAAGGGTGCGCAGCTCGCCTTCGAATTGTTTGCTCGTGTGGACTGCCATGATCTAGCTCCTCGGTAGCCGCATCCAGAACGTGCTACCCGAGGGTACATTAGGCTCGACTCCCACGCTGCCGTCCATGCTCTCGACGAGATGCTTCACGATCGACAGCCCGAGCCCCGTCCCGCCGGCCTCGCGCGACCGGCTGGGGTCGGCGCGATAGAAGCGCTCGAACACGCGCTCGCGGTGCTTGTCGGCGATGCCGGGCCCGTCGTCGCGGACCTCGGTGCGGACGTGCTCGCCGTCGACCCGGGACTCGATCCAGACGTGGCCCCCGGCGCGCGTGTACTTCACCGCGTTGTCGACGAGGTTGACGAGGATCTGGTCGAGTGCTTTCGAGTCGCCGCGGATCGAGAGGCCCGTCGGGATGGCGACCGCGACGGTCACGCCGCGCGCCGTGGCCGAGGTCTCGACCGCCGTGAGCGCGCCCTCGACCGCAGCGGCGAGCGGGACCGGCGCCGACTCGAGTCGGTACTGGCCCGCGTCGAGGCGGGAAAGATCGAGCAGGTCGGCGAGGATGCGGGCGAGGCGCTCGGCGTTGCGATGGAGGCCATCGATCAGTCGCGGCGCCATCGCGGGATCCGCCGCCGCGCCAGCGAGGAGCGTCTCGGCGTTGGCGCGGATCACGGCGACTGGCGTGCGCAGCTCGTGCGAGACGTTGGCGACGAAGTCCCGGCGCACGGTCTCGAGGCGGCGCATCGCGGTCACGTCCTCGAGCAGGAGCACGCGGCCATCGCCGCCCCACTTGCGTGCCACGCGGATGAGCGTCCGATGCCCGCCTTCGAGGACGACCTCCGCGCTCGCGTTCTGTTCGCTACCGAGGAGCGCGAAGACCTCGGGCACGCGCACCAGCTCGATCAGGGGCTCGCCGACGGGAGTGCTCGCGACGCCCAGCATCCGGCGCGCGGCATCGTTCAGGATCTCGATGCGGTGGTCCGCGTCGACCGCGATCACGCCCTGCGTGATGCCGTCGGCGACCGCGGCGAGGAGGATGCGCTCCCGGGCGAGCGCGCGGTGGCTCCGATCCGCGTCCGCGGCCAGGACCGCGCCCCATTCCGCGATCTGACGCGCCTCGTCGTCGGGCCGGCAGTCCGGGATCGTGACGCGGCGGCTCGTGTCGCGCGAGACGTCCCGCAGCGAGCCGACCACCTCGCGCAGGGACCGGCGCATCGACTCGATGGCGAGCGTGGCCGCGATCATCGCGATCGCGAAGGCGGCGATCGCGATCGTCAAGGGGCTCGCCGCCCCTGGCTCGGACGTGTCGAAGCGCGCGGCCCACGTGACGCCCGCGAGCACGGCCATGCCGACTGCGATCGCGATCGAGTGTTGCCGGGCGCGCTCGATCAAGCGCTGGCCTCGTCGGGCTGATCCGTGAAGCGGTAGCCGACGCCGCGCAGGGTCTCGATGTACGCGCCGGCGTCACCGAGCTTCTCGCGGAGGCGCTTCACGTGCGTGTCCACGGTGCGCGTCGTGATCTCGGCCTCGATCCCCCACACGTCGGAGAGCAGGGCATCGCGCGACTGGACGCGGCCGCGCCGCGACATGAACTGGTGAAGCAGGCGAAACTCGAGCGCGGTGAGGCTGACCTCCGTATCATCCACCCAGGCGCGGTGCGCGTCGCGGTCGATGCGCAGGCGGCCGAAGCGGATGATCGAGGGCTCGGCGTCGTCGCGGCGCGTGGCATCGGCGCGACGGAGGAGGGCGCGGATGCGCAGCACGAGCTCGCGCACGCTGAACGGCTTCACGACGTAATCGTCGGCGCCGACCTCGAAGCCGACGACGCGATCGATCTCCTCGCCCTTCGCCGTACACATGATCACGGGGACGTGGCGAGTGCGCTCGGCGTCGCGGAGCCGGCGGCAGATCTCGGTGCCCGCGAGGTCGGGCAACATGAGATCGAGCACGATCACGTCGGGGAGTGGGTCACTCGTGGCGGCAGCGAGCCCGGCGCGGCCGGTGTGCGCGAGGCGAACCTCGAACCCCTCCGCGCGCAGGTTGTACTCGACGGTGGTGGCGAGATCGACTTCATCCTCGATGACCAGCACGAGCATGGGTCAGGGTTAGCACGCGCTCGGTGACGCGACGGTGACAGGCTGAAAACGGGCGAGTGAAGACCGGCGCACATCGATCCGCTAAGGCAGCGCGATCCGTGGCTTGTCGGGATGCGAACGGAATAGCAAAAAAATGTTCCCGAGGATCTGCGCGATCTGGCTCTGCGTCGCCCGGGCGAGCTCGGTGGCGGCAACCTCCCGGTCGAGCCCGCTGCTCTCGCCGAGCCGGACCTTGACGAGCTCGTGGTCGGTGAGCGCCTGGTTCACGGCCGCGA
>JAYSYE010000530.1:0-10306 GCA_043716635.1 Deltaproteobacteria bacterium
GCAACGCCACCCGGCGGCCGGTGACGTTGAGCTGGGCGAGCGTCTCCAGTGCTGCGCGCATCGAGGCCGGGTTGGCGTTGTAGGCGTCGTTGATCACGACCGTGCCGGCAGGCGTGTGGCCGATCTCCATCCGCCACGGCGACAACGTCGCGGTGCCGATCGCATGCGCGGCCGCGTGGAGGTCGACACCGCAGACACAGGACGCAGCGAGGGCCGCTGCGGCGTTGGCGGCCATGTGCTCGCCGCTGACGGCGAGCTCGACCGGTGCACTCCCCCACGGCGTGGCGAGGGCGATGCGCGGCCGGGCGAGGTCGTCCAGCCACAGCTCGAGGATGCGTACATCCGCCGAGTCGTGGCGCCCGAACGTCAGTACCGAGCCGGCGCACCGCGATGCCATCGCCGCAACTCGGGGGTCGTCGGCGTTGAGGATCGCCGTCCCGGTCGCCGGTAACGCGTCGATCAGTTCGGCCTTGGCGGCAGCGACGCCCTCGATCCCGCCGAGCAGCTCGGTGTGCGCCGCGGCGACACGGGTGACGATGCCGATGTCCGGGTGGCCGACCGAACACAACCGGGCGATCTCGCCGGGTCCGCGCATGCCCATCTCGAGTACGAGCACCTCGGTGTCGTCGGGCGCGTCGAGGATGGTGATCGGCAGACCCTGGTCATTGTTGAAGCTGCGCTCGTTCGCCGCCGTCCTGCGCCCCGCCGACAGCGCGACCCGGGCGAGGTCCTTGGTACTGGTCTTGCCGACCGAGCCGGTCACACCGACGACGTCGGCGGCGAGACGATCGCGCGCCCATCGGCCGAGGTCGAGCAGTGCAGCTGCGGTGTCGGGCACCACGATGGATGTCGCGCCCTCGGTCGCGTGCCGCACGAGGGCGGCTCCGGCGCCGGCGCTCAGAGCGGTGCCGACGAACTCGTGGCCGTCACGTTCGGCGATGATCGCCACGAAGAGTTGACCCGGCAGGATCGACCGGGAGTCGAACGACGCCCCGGCGAGATCGACATCCGGGCCGACGAGCGTCCCACCGGTTGCCGTCGCGACGTCACTGGCTCGGAAGTGCATGCTCGGTACCGTACCGGAGGTGCCCGTGGCGCCCGCGGGCCGAGGACTACGTTGGTCACATGGTCGATCCAGCTGCCGACGAACCACCGACCGCCGCGACCGCCGCGGCCGCCGACGCCGCAGCCGCCGCAGCCGCAGCCGCCGCACGTGGCGCCACGCCCGCCGGTGATGCAGCCGACGGGGCCGCGGTACGACAACCCGAACCAGCCGGCGACGCCGCAGCCGCCGCATCGGAATCCGTACCAGCCGCCGACGATGCAGCCGACGCAGCCGACGCAGCAGCCGACGCAGCAGCCGAGGCAGCCCCCGCGCGGTGGGCCGCCGACGAGCAACGGAGCCGGCGGCCGCGGCGATCACCGCCGCTAACCAGGGCGGAGGCGCCCGCTAGCCTGCACCCCGGCTTCCGCCGGGGTGACATGCGGGTGCGCGGAGACGGTCCGTGGCGCGTCGCCTCCGCGCCTACTCGACGCGGAGCGCGCGCTCGAACTCTTCGGGGTTCGACGACGCGTAGATCGCGGTCTCCATCGAGATGAGGCCGCTGTTCACGAGCTCGATGAGGTGCTGGTCGAACAGCTGCATCGAGTAGAGGTCGCGGCCCTTGCGGATGAGCTCGGGGATCTCGCTGAGGCGGCCCGAGCGGACGCACTCGCGGATCGTGCGCGTGACGCGGAGGATCTCGACCGCCGGGATGCGTCGGCGACCGTCCTTGCTCGCCAGCAGGCGCAACGAGACGATCGCCTGGAGGCAGTCGCCGAGGCGGTCGCGGATCACGTCCTGTGCGTCGGTCTCGAACATGCCGACATAGCGCTGGATCGTGGCCACGGAGTCGGGGGTGTGAATCGCCGACAACACGAGGTGTCCCGTCTCGGCCGCCTTCAGCGCGATCGTGGCGGTCTCGCGATCGCGGATCTCGCCGACCATGATCACGTCGGGATCCTGGCGCATCGCCGCGGTCATCGCGTCGCTGAAGCTCTCGGTATCTGCGCCGACCTCGCGCTGGATGATCATGCACTTCTGCGGCTCGTGGATGAACTCGATCGGATCCTCGATCGTCACGATGTGCGCGTGCCGCGTCTCGTTGATGTAGCGGAGCATCGCGGCCATCGACGTGGTCTTGCCGTTGCCGGTCGCGCCCGTGATGAGCACCAGGCCACGCCGCGCATCGGCGATCTCGGAGAGCACCGGCGGCAGGTTCAGCTGCTCGAGGGAGAGCACCGTGATCGGGATGAGTCGCATCACGATCCCGACCGAGCCGCGCTGCCGGAAGATCGACGCGCGGAAGCGGCCGCGCTGCGCGAGCGAGTACGAGACGTCGATCTCGGTGAACCGCCGTGTGAAGTCCACGGTCAGGTTCCGATCCTCGAGGATCATCCGTGCGATCGCCTCGGAGTCCTGCGCGGTCAGGGGTGGGACCTTGACCGCGCCGAGCAGCTCGCCGTGGAGTCGATAGTGTGGCGGGTAGCCCACTTCGAAGTGAATGTCGGAGACGCCACGCTCGATGCCGAAGGCGAGGAGCTTGTGGAACGCGTTGCGATCCATAGGAACGATTAGTTTAGCCCCGGACGACCAGGTCCGCGCTCGCCCTCGGGCGTGTTTTCCGCATTGTTCAGGCTATCCAGGAGCGCCTCACCCGTCAGCTCGTCGTCGGTCGCGAGCGGTTGCCATGGCGCAATGGGCTGAGTCACGTTGCCCTCGGCCTTCGCGAGCGGAGACGACGCGCGCGGCCGCTGACGCGAATCCGCGCTCGCACCCGGAGGTTGCACGGCGCCTGCTGCAGCGGAGGCCATGCCTGGCAGCGGAAAATCGTTGGTGATCTCGTCCTCGGCGCGCCCGAACGCGTTGCGGGGGATCGAGGGCTGGCTGTCGGCGCCGAACGGGTGCGAGAGCGCGCGGGCGCGCGGGCGCGCGAGCGGCTGGTCCTCGTCCTCGTCATCGTCGTCGGTGGCGACCATCGCCGAGGGCCGGACGCGCGGCACCAGGCTCGCGAGCTCCGCGCGGATCTCGTCCTTCACGGCCACGAACGGCGGCGCCGGGCGCGCCATGTAGTACCCCTGCCCGTAGCGCAGGCCGAGGTCGCGCAGCGCGACCACATCCTCGATGTGCTCGATGCCTTCGGCCACCATCACCGCGTCGATGGTCTCGGCGATGTGCTTGAGCGAGCGCAGCATCTCCCGCTTCACCGTCGAGCGCGCGATGCCGCGGACGAGCACGTCCGAGATCTTGATGAAGTGCGGGCGCAGGGACATCACGGTCTCGAGGTTCGAGTGCCGCGTGCCGACGTCATCGATCGCGACGCCGAAGCCCATCGCGGTGTACGCGGCGAGCGCCCGCTTGAACGAGGCGAAGTTCTCGATCGCGAGTCGCTCCGTGATCTCGAAGACGATGTTCGCGGGCGTGAGCCCGGCCGCCGCGATCAGGTTGCCGACCTCGACCTCGATGAACGCCGAGTCGTAGAACGACATCGGCAGGAGATTGACGAACAGCCGGTGCACCGGCTCGAGCGTCGTGGCGTTTCGTAGCGCCCGGCGAAAGCACGCGCGGTCGAGCTCCACGGTGAGATCGACTTCGTCCGCGATCGCGAACAGCGTGGCCGGCGACTCGAGCGCAGAGCCGCGCGGCCCTCGCGTCAGCGCCTCGTACGCGAAGATCTCGCCGCTGCCGAGATCCACGATCGGCTGGTAGACCGTCGACAGCCCGTCGCCGAGGATGATGTCCTGCAGCGTCGTGCGATCGCGGTGCGCCTTGCGCTCGCGCGCGTTCTTCGTGGCGGACTGCGCGTCGGAGATGAGCCGCGCCGTGAGCCGCTCGGGCCGGATCAGCGAGTTGCCGAGCACGCGCGCTGCGCCGACGGTGATCCGGGGCTGCTCGCGGAGGACGCCCGAGACCATCGGGGCCAGGGCCTCCTCGACGGCGCGCTCGACCGTCGTGGTCAGCTGGTCGAGATCGACGCGCTCGCCGACGCGCGGGGCGAGGAAGATGAAGTAGCCGTCCCCGTCGCCGGTGCGGCAGATGAGATCGGATGGATCGAGCACCGCGCCACGGAGGCGATCGAGGATCGCAGCGGCGTGGTCGTAGATCTCGCTGTGGTGCGCGACCCCGAGCTCGAGCTCGACCTTGTGGAGGCGCGAGAGATCGACCAGCAGGCACGACAGCGAGCGGTCGCGATTGAGGATCGCCGTCACCTCGTTCATCCGCTCCTGGTACGGGCGGAACCGGTCGACCTGCTGCTCCCGGATGCGGCCGAGCGCGCGGGTGCTGCTGTTGCCGCCCTTCTCGATCGGCGTCGTGAGGTGCTCGTCGGCCGCGGAGAAGAAGTGGACGCGGCCCGGCCCGCCGCGCTTGGCTCCGCGCAGGGCGGCCTCGGCGGCGGTCATGAGGCTCTCGGGATCCGCGGCGTCATCGGGGAGCGCGGCCACGCCGACGGACATCGACATGCGGCGACCACCGGGCATGTCGGAGATCGCCATCGCGTCGCGGATTCGACCCGCCTTGGTCAGCGCGCCGGTCTTCGTGGTCTCGGGCAGCAGCAGCACGAAGGACGCGCCCGAGTACCGGGCGACGACGTCGGAGATGCGTGCGCGATCCGGCGAATCATCCTCCTGCAGGAGGGTCGCGATGCGGCGCAGAATGTCGTCTCCGACCTGGTAGCCGAGGTCGTAGTTGATGTTCGCGAAGCCATCGAGGTCCGCGAGCACGAGCGACATGGGCTGGCCGTAGCGGAGCGCGCGCGCGACCTCCTCGCGGAGCCGCTCCTGGAACGCGCGGTGCGTGTAGAGGCCGGTCAGGCTGTCGCGCAGCGTGAGCGCCTCGAGCTGGCTGCCCATCTGCGCGAGCTGCGCGGTCGCGAGCGACACCTCGCGACCGCGGTCGGCGAGCTGCGCCTCGAGGAGGACCTCGTGCTCGCGCAGCGCCTGGTTCGCGTGGCGGAGCTCGCCGAGCAGGCGATGGTTGTCGCGCTCGAGGCGGTACGCGAGCACGAGCTGATCGACGACCTGCAGCACCTCGGGCAGCTTCCACGGCTTCGTGATCACGTAGTGCAGGTGACCGGCATTGATCGCGGCGATGAGCTCGGGTGAGTCCGGGTGGCCGGTCACGAGCGCGCGCCGGCAGTGCGGGCGGATCGCTGCGACCTGCGAGAGTAGATCCGAGCCCGTCAGGCCCGGCATCAGGAGATCGGCGATCACGCACGCGACGTCTGGTTGACGCTGGATGATCTCCAGCGCTTCGAGACCGCTGGTCGCGACGAGCACCGTGGCCCGCGGCCGCAGCACGCGCGCGAGCGCTTCGAGACTCGTGCGATCGTCATCGACGCAAACCACGATGGGTTTGGCTTCGTCGACACCGTCTCGCCCTGACAGATCGGGCCCGGGTACTACCAATGTGGTCCCATCATCACCGGTTCGACCCCGGGCTGTGAAGGGTCTCGTCCGCCTACACGGGCACACAGCGAGCTTCTGACCGCGCGACGCTGGCAGGACGACTTGACCGCGCAGGCCCCGCTGACGCAAATGGCAGGATGGCCGAAACGATCGTGACCGAGCAGACCGAGCAGACTGGACAGGGCGAACGCCGCGACTCGTCCGAGCAGGAGGAGAAGCGCAGCGCCATTCTCGACGTGCTCGCCGCCGTCATCCTCGGCGTCACGACCGGCCTCGCGGCCTTCGGTGCGTACCAGTCGTCGCTCTACGGCGGCAACCAGGCGACGTCCTACACCGAGGCGACGAACACGCTCGGCGAGGCGAATCGCGAGCTCCTGCGCGGCGTACAGGAGCGATCGTTCGACACGACCGTCTGGGTCGAGAACATCAAGGCGCAGGCCGTCGAGGCAGCCCCGGTCGCCGCCGCCCCCGCCGCAGCTGCCCCCGCTGCAGCCGCAGGTGACAGCGGTAGCGACGCGGAGCCGGCGACCACCGACGCACCCGGCGCTACCGACGATACCGACGAGCCGGTGCAGACGAAGGAGCAGCTCGCCGCGGCGCTGGCCGCCGAGCTCACCGCCGTCGACAACGATTCGATCGCGAAGAAGCTGAGCAAGCTGCAGGCTACGCGGCGAGACCTCACGAGCGCGCTCAAGTGGGCGGACGAGGAGCACGACAAGCGGATGAAGGCGCTCAAGCCCGCCGACCGCCTGCAGCTCGCGACGCAGCTGGTGGAGCTGGCGGCGCAGCAGGAGACGGTCGCCGACCAGCAGCACGCGCTCGTCGAGAAGCTCGGTGTGGCCGAGGGCACCGACGAGGAGATCGAGGCGGCGTTCGCGAAGGACACCACCGCCCAGGCGCAGCGCAAAAAACTCGAAGCGGACTACGCGAGCTTCGACGCCAAGGCGGAGAAGGTGCTGGACCGGCTGTCGAAGCCGATGTTCTTCGATTCGCCGGCGTACACCGCGCAGCAGGAGCAGGCGTACGCGAGCCTCGTCGCGAAGGGCAAGAAGCAGTTCGCGGACGGCCAGACCGCGAACGAGATCGGCGACAAGTTCACGCTCGCGACCGTGTTCATGACGGTCAGCCTGTTCTTCCTCGGCCTCTCTCCGATCATGCGACGCTACCCGATGAAGGCGACGTTCCTCGCGATGGGCACCGTGGTCGCGACCGGCTCCGCGATCTTCATGTTCATGCACCCGCTCGCCTGAGCACGCGCCGCCCAGCGGGACCGCGCTCAGAGTGGGTAGGAGCAGACGGCGGCGTACGTGCTCGTCGCCGCGTTGCACGGGCGGTCGTCCCAGAGGCCGGCCCGCATCGCGGTGAACGCGAGCACGCTGCAGTCCTCGTTGCCCGTCGGGCCGCCGTTGTTCGGCTCGCCCGCGGCGTACGCCCTGTAGATCGCAGGCGTGCCGTCGGGCCACACGTACGTGCCCTCGGTGACCTTGTCGTCGAGGCCGATCCAGAGGTCCGTCGTCGAGCCGAGCGTGATCGCCGCGGCCTGATCCGCAGCGGTCGTGATGATCGCCAGCGTGGCGCCGGCGGCCGCGCAGGTGGTGGCCGCGGTCGCCTGGTTCGCCAGCGCATCGAAGCGCAGCAAGCATGTGGTCGCCGTGGCCACGTGAGCGTCGCCCCCTGCGCAGACCCGCGCATCGGGCGGCGCATCCCCGACGAAGGTCGCGTCGACAGCGGCATCGACCCCGGAGCCCGCCGCGTCATCGCCGCCGGGCTGGCTGTCCACGAAGAACCCTGCCGGGTCGCCCGCGAGCTCGGCCTTGCAGGCCCCCAGCAGGCACGCGCCGAGGGCGAACGCGAGCGTGGTCAGCGTGCGGGCTGCGGCTCGGCTGTGGGTCACGCGCGGAGCCCTCATGCACCCTAATTCTCGCAGAGTCCGGGCGGCCGGTCGAGCAGGATCCTGCGGAACGGTCAGGCCGCGTAAGTGTTACGTTTCGCCCCCCGATGAGCCGTCCCGACCGCGATCGTCATCCCCTCGTCTTCATCATGGCGGCCGGCCTCGGCACCCGCATGAAGAGCGAGTTGCCGAAGGTGCTCCACAAGGTCGCCGGGCGCCCCGTGCTGCACTGGGTCGTGACCGCGGCCCGGGCGGCGGGGGCCGAGCGCGTGGTCGCGATTCTCGGGCACAAGCACGAGCAGGTGAAGGCCTCGCTCGACAGCAAGTTCACCGCCCAGACCGGGGGCGCCGTCGAGGTGGCGCTCCAGCCGGAGCAGCGCGGGACGGGTCATGCCGTGCAGTGCGCGCTCCCCGCGGTGGCGAACGAGCCCGACGATCGCATCGTCGTGATCCTCACGGGTGACGCGCCACTCCTCGCGAGCGAGCGCATCGCGGAGCTGACCGCTGCCGCCGCCGCGTCGCCGTCCGGGATGGCGCTGCTCTCGACCGTACCGCCGCGCCCGATGCCGTACGGCCGGCTGGTGCGCGAGGGTGGCGTCCTGACGAAGATCGTCGAGCACCCCGACGCGAGCGAGGAGCAGCGCAAGATCCTCGACACGAACGCGGGCTTCTACGCGATCCGCCTCGGGCATCTGCGCACCGACCTGGCCGCCCTCCGGGCCGACAACGCGAAGGGCGAGCTCTACCTGACCGACCTCGTCGCGCACGCGGCGGCCCGCGGCGGTGCCACCGCCATCGACGCCCCGTTCACCGAGGTGGCGGGCATCAACGATCGGGTCGATCTCGCGGGCGTGGAGACCGCGGCGCGGCAGCGGATCAACGAAGGCTGGATGCGGGCCGGCGTGACGATGGTCGAGCCCGCGGCGACCTACATCGACGCCGATGTGGGGCCGCTCGGCAAGGACGTCTGGCTCGCGCCCAACGTCGCCCTGCGCGGCGCGACGAGCATCGGTGACGGCGTCCGCGTCGATGTCGGCTGCGTGATCGTCGACACCACGATCGGCGTTCAGACGTACATCAAGCCGTACTCGGTGTTCACCGAGAGCGTCGTCGGTGCGCGCGCGCAGATCGGACCGTTCTCGCACTGCCGCCCGGAGACCCGGCTCGACGAGGACGTGCACCTCGGCAACTTCGTCGAGACGAAGAAGACGCACCTGATGGCCGGAGCCAAGGCGAACCACCTGGCGTACCTCGGCGACGCGTCGGTAGGCGCGAAGGCGAACATCGGCGCCGGGACCATCACGTGCAACTACGACGGCTTCGACAAGAGCCGCACGACGATCGAGGCGGGCGCGTTCATCGGCTCGGACAGCCAGCTCGTCGCGCCGGTGACGATCGGTCGGGACGCCTATGTCGGCGCCGGCACGACGGTGACCAAGGATGTTCCGCGGGGCGCGCTCGCCCTGACGCGCGTGAAGCAGGTGAACGTCGAGGGCTGGGCGGATCGGTTCCGCGAGGCGCAGGCGAAGAAGTTCACCGGTGGCCGCAAGAAGTCCGAAGGCGGCGGGCCCTAGGCCTTCGCATGGCGGTTGCTCGGCACGGTGCCGACGCGCGCCGGGTCAGGCTGGCTCTCGTGGGTGCGCTCGCGCTCCTGGCGGGCTGTCGCGGCCGCCGGCATCCCGCCGCGGACGGCGAGCATGGCGCGGATGACGCGACCGTCCGGCGGCCGGACGCTGGGTCCACGCTGGCGGCGCCGCCCGGAGATGCCGCGACCGGCTCGGCCGCTGCCACCGCGTGGCCCGCGCTCGAGGGCTATGACGTCGCGACGCCCACGCGCGTGGTCGCCCTGCCCGTGCAGGCCAGCGTGCCGCGCCTCGAGACGGTCGGGCCGGTGATCGTCGGTGTCCTGGCCGTGGTCGGGTCATCGCAGCTCGGGTTCCTCGCGATCGACTGGCGCAGCGGCGACCTGGCCTGGAGGAAGCCCACGGGCGCGCACGTGGCGCCGCCGATCGCCATCGCGGGCGGGGCGATCGCGCTCGTCGGCGAGTGTCTGTCGCCGCCGCGCGTGCCCGCCGATCACACCCTGCTCGGGTGCCTGCGCGTCGTCACGCCGGCTGGCGCCGATCAGGCGTACGTCGCGGTGCACGGTCCCAGCGCCACGGTGGCGCCGTTCCTCGCCGCGCGTGGCGAGCAATCGATGGCGCCGGTCGGCGACCGCGCGATCCGCTGGCGCCGCGATGACCAGGCCGTTCGCATCGATCTGATGACCGGGCTCGCCACGCCGACGCTTGCCACCACCCCGCCCTTCGTCGTGACCCGCGGAGCCCGACGCTGGAGCATCAGCAGCGATGACGACCACGACGGCCACATCGTGGCCACGGGCACGGGCGGCGCCCGCAGCTGGCGTACCGATCACCAGTACCACTCGCTCCTCGGGATCGCCGTCACCGCCGACGGCGCGCCGCTCGTGCGCGTGATGAACGCCGGCGCGTTCCTCGGCCAGCCCGAGCTCCGGCTGATCGACATGGACGCGACGGGATCGATGCGCGCGCAGGTCGCCCGCCCCGTCCCGGGCGTGAGCGTGCTCGGCTGGGCGCTGTCGTCGATCGGCGATGCCGCGATCGCAGCGCGGCTCGACACCTCGCTCACACATGACTTCATCGTGGGCTATGCGGCGAATGCGTTCCTCGCGTGGGTGTATCCGCTGCCCGTACAGCGGCGCGCCGATCCGGTGGGGATCGCGATCGCGCCGAGCACGGCCGACCTGCCCGGCGCGGTCGTCGTGTTCCACGACGGCGACACCCTCACCGTCCTGCCGGAGCTGTCGGCTCCTCCCACGGCGCCGGGTGCCGCGCGGGCGCCGTCGGAAAACCCCACACCGTAAGTCCTCGGGATCGCACGGCACCGCGCTGGTACGGCGGCTGCTCCAGGAGCGGACATGCCCTTCCTCTCCAAGACTCTCCTCTCGTG
>JAYSYE010000054.1:0-2407 GCA_043716635.1 Deltaproteobacteria bacterium
GCCCTCCGTCAACCGCTTCGGTTCGTTCCAGCGCCAGGCTGCCTTCGCCGCTCCGAACAGCCGCATCGACCGGCTTATCCTCACCAACGTCAGCGTAGACCATCGAACGGCACCAGATGCACTCCGAACAGCAGCCCGACCTGGGTGCGATCGTAGTGCAGCAGATCGATGCGCTTTCCACGCTGACCGTCAGTCTCGACGTCAGCCACAGATCGATATTCGTGTGGGCCTCCAACACGAACCAAGACTGGACCCACGGTTCGACATAGTTCGGCACGTCGGTCGCCGTGTAGGTCGTGAGCTGAAGGCCAGATGCCAGCTCGCCTCCGAACGTTGCGGGCCCCACGAACGCGCGCTTGTCCCGGACAAGCTTGGCTTGCGTGATGTCGCCTCGCGTCGAGACCGGCATCGTGACGGTCGTCCCGAGCCCGATCGATTGCGCGGTGAGTTGCGGACCGCCGAATCGTGCGAAATCGAATTCGACGCCAGCGTGCCAGCCTTGTGGATTCTGAACGTGCGCTCGGAATCTCCACCCGATCGCCGAAACCGCATGGTCGGCCTGGGTCGTCGTGAGGTGATACATCGACGATGTGTCGTCGATCTTGTCCGGTGTGTAGTGGAGTGCGGTGGCGCCGGTCTCGAACCATGCGCTCGGTGGGCCGCAGCGCCCGCTCCCCATGAGCTCGCCGCTACAGCCGTGAGGGTCGGCCTGCGCGAGCCTCGGCTCGCAGGCGAGCACTACGATCAACCACGCTCCAACGCGCATCACCTGATCATACAGCTGCGCGGAGACAGCCAGGCGCGAACCGCTCGGCCCACGAAGTCGTAACCCGCTGCACCGAGGTACGAGGACCGGGATCGTTGTTATTCAACGGTGCAAGTCCGCACGATGTCGTGCGATCCCCGGCATCTGCGAGCCCTGCGAGCCCTCGTCGTGCTGGTCATGTGCCTTGCCGAGGAGGCGCACCCGAGCGCACCCATGTGGCCGCCGGGGTTTGGGCCCGAGCTGCCTCGCGGGCGGTGGCCGGGAGTCGGGCGAGTCGCCTTTCAGAGTCCTCTGACCATCCCTTGTCCGTAGGGTCCGGCGCCGATCATGAAGCTGCGGCCGCTCTTCCACTGGACCTCGACCTGGAGGTGCCAGACGTTCGCACAACCCGGGGTGTGGGTCGCGCTCGCCACCTGTGTGTAGAGCATCTTGTGATGCGTCCGGGCGCTGACTGATTTCGTCGTGATCAGGCCATCGGTGACGTGGCACGGCGTGCCATTCGCATATTCTTCGACGGCCCGCGCCCAATACGCGACCGTGGCGTCGGCGCCTGACTCAACGGCCGTGCACTGCGTGGCGGGATCGGTCGCATTCGCTGGATAGACGCCGTGGCACTCCGTGACCTGGATGTCGCCGATATAGTCGACGCGCGTACCGCCTGCTGGCATGTGCCATCCCGCGATCGGCTTCATGCTCGCGGTCTGATGGGCGCTCGACAGGTGATTGCCGCCCCCGCTATCGGCCGTCGCGGCGGTGTTCTGCAGCGTGCCGCTCGCGGTGAACGTGCTGCCCGCTTCAACCGTGATGGTTCCTCCGGCAATGCCGTGATCGTGGTTGAAGAACTGGGCATTGCACGTCACGGGACTCGCCGATGTCGAGATGAACATCAGCCGCGCGAACAGATTGGCGGCTGGTGCGCCGTTGAGAAAGTTCTCACCCGCCCAGAGCTGAGGTCGAAGCTGGGTGTGCGCGGCGTCGAAGCACTTGATCTCGAGCGACGTCTCGCACGCATCGTAGGAGGTGCAACCGCCGCGTGTGACCTTGCTCTCGAGATAGAAGCCCTGGCCGGCAGCGGTGATCGGCAGGCAGATCGCGCCGAACGGGTCATGAGCCGGGTTGGTCCCCACGGGCGCCGCAGCGTAGACGACGCTGGACGCGAGGGTTCGGCTCGGGTTGGCGGTGCCAGCGGGGCACTGGGCTTGCGCGGTTCCCGCGTCGGGCCGGGTCGCTGCGTCATCGCTGGCGGTCGTGGCGTCGTCGCTGGCGGTCGTGGCGTCGACCGTGTCGGCGCCAGGGTGACCGCATCCAACGGTCGCGAGAAAGACCCACGCAAGGGTACGAAGCACGCGCCACGGAAGTGCAGGGAACGCGCCAGCTGGCGGGCGTGTATGCGACGAGGTTCCGGCGCCGAGGTCCCCGAGTGCCCACTCCCGTTTACAGTTGTGCCCACACGACGTTGGGCAAGAGGTCGTCGCGAATGACACAGGTGTGAACGTCGTTACAGGTTCAACGCGACGTTGCCGTGCCCAAGTCAGGCGCGAGCAACCACGCGCGTCGTGCGAGTCCGAGGGCCTCGGAGCGATGGTGCTGGCGCGACAGGATCTGGGCGAGCACGAAGCGATGCTCGACGGTCTGCCGTGG
>JAYSYE010000531.1:0-3404 GCA_043716635.1 Deltaproteobacteria bacterium
GGTTCGCGGCCCACTTCGTGGGGTCGTTCCACGCGTCGATGATCGCGAGTGCACGCGCGTGGTCGGCCGCATCCACGGCGAACGGGCCACCGCGATAGCGATGCGTGCCGAGCGCGCTGTCACGCGCGGCCAGACCCGCATCGTCCCAGACCACCGACGTCGTCGCCGTCAGGTCAGGGCTCGACGTGGGATACGCGCACTTCACGCCCGAGCCCTCGACGGCGCAGTCCCACGCACACTGATCGCCGACGGTGTTACACGGCGCCGGGTGGTACGTCTTGTTCGGATCGATGAGCCAGTAGACGTGCACGTTCTGGCGGAGGAGCTGATAGATGAGCCCGTAGGACTGGAACAGGCCGCGGCTCTGGTAGGTCAGGTCCATCGGAACGATCAGGCTCCCCGACGGGAACGTGCGATCCGCGGCCCGCGCCTCACGCGCCGGGATCATCGCGAGCAGCGCGACCGCGATCAGACCGTGAGTGGCGATGCTGGAACAGACGCGGCGCGCGAGCATCGGGACCTCCTGGGTGTAGTCGTGACGGCGATCCGGTCAGGCGAACACGCGATCACTCGAAGGCGGCGAAGGTGAGCGTGGCCTGGAGGTTCGCGTCGGCGCCCTTCGAGCTGAAGCCCGGCGCGGCCGTGCCGCGAATCACGACCTTGAACGATCCGGCGAGGAACTTCGCGTAGTCCGCCGAGTTGGCGTCGATCGCTTCGAATTTGACCGCGACGCCCACGGGGCCCACGCCCGTCGGATCGATCACGTGGGCGACATCCAGGGTGTTGTTCGAGTCATCGATGACGAACGCGATGTCGACGTCTCCGGCGTACACCTCCTGCAGGGTCACGACGCCCGTCGACTGCGCACCGAGGGTCAGCTTGACGCTGTCGACCTCGACGCTGCCCGGATCGCGACCGATCTTGGTGCGCGCATCCGCTACGAACTTGCCGTATGGGTTGCCGGACTCGGTGTTGATCCCCTTCTCGTCGGAGACCGCCGTGCCGGTGACGTCGCCCGACTTGACCTTGAGGTTGATGCCGACCGGAGCCGAGAAGGAGACGGGGTCGCTACCGCAGGCAGCGAGGAGAGCCAGGGCACACGCGTAGGGATAGTGCGTCATGCAGGAGTAGAGGGAGCGAGCCGCGAAAAGGTTACCGAGGCCCGCGTGGTAGCATGTGGGTACGTGCGCGCGTTGCTGATCGTGGTGCTCCTCGCAACCACAGCGTCGGCCGCGTCCGCTGCCGGCGCCATCACGACCGACGACGTCGAGGTCGTGGTCGTCGCCTCCAGCGACGCGACCTTTCGCGCGGCGCTGGCCGAGGCGCTGGCCCCCACCGGCATGCGCGTGATCGCGACGACCGACGAGGCGCCCACGGTCGCCCAGCTCTCGGTCACCGCGCGCGCGATCGCCGAGCGCGAGCACGCGACCTCGACGGTCTGGCTGATCGTCGACACCAGCAAGACGACCCTCGTCACGTACGACCTCGACGTCGATCGCGCGCTCGTACGCGAGGTCCCGTACGCGGCGCCGCTGACCGCGACCCAGGCCGCCGAGATCGCGCGCATGGCGCGCACGATGCTGCGGACACTCCGGGTCACCCCGGAGCTCGACCTGCCCCTCCCGCCCGTCCGGGTGGCCCGCGTCGAGCGCACCCGCGCCACCTTCGCGGCCCGCGTCGCTCCGCTCGTGCCGCCGAACCGCGAGCCAGCACCCGGGATCCTGGCCGCATCGGTCGGGGCCAGCCTGCGCGTCGGTGCGCCCGCGAGCGACGCGGGCTTCGACGGACGCGTGAGCGTGTGGTGGCGCCTCGACGGCCTCGGGCTCGCGCTGCACGCGAGCGTGGCGACCCGGGGGACGCTCGAGACGATGACGTTCGCGGGGCGTATCTCCGATCACTCCCTCGCGGCCACGGTGCACGCGCTCGTGCTCCGCGGCCCGCGGGTCCACGTGATCGGCCTCGCGGGCCTCGCGATCCACGCGGTGACGATCGAGGGCGTGCTGGGGTCGACGCCAGTCCAGGTCCTGCGGTTCGACCCGGCGGTCCGGCTCGGCCTGGTCGGGAGCTACGAGCTCGGGCAACGCCTCGAGGTGGGCATCGCCATGTCGGCAGATGGCCTACTCCGGCGGCAGAGGTACGAGTCGAGCGCCGACGAGATCGTGGTGGTGCCACGGCTCCAGCTCACGACGGGCGTCATCGCCTCCCTTCGGTTCCTGTAACCAATTCGCCGATCAGACACACTAGGTGTCGTGACGCTCACGCTGGTCATGCCCACGGCGCCTGCGAGCGATGCCGAGCTGCTGGCGGCGTGCATCGCCGGGGATGCGACCGCGCAGCGGGTGGTGTTTCGCCGGGAGTATCCTCGAGTCCACGCGACGGTCTATCGGCTCCTCGGCAACGTGCGCGACGTCGATGACCTGGTGCAGGACACCTTCATCGCCGCGTTCCGCGCGCTCGCGACGTACCGCGGCGACGCGAAGCTCTCGACCTGGATCGATCGGATCGCCGTCCGCGTCGTGTTTCATCACATCCGCGCGCGGCGTCCCACGGTGTCGCTCGAATCGGTGCGCGAGCCCGGCACCACGGGGGCGCTCGAGGACCAGACGCACGCGCGCGAGGGCCTGCGCCGGCTCTACGCGGTGCTCGCGACGATGTCGCCCGATGCGCGCACGGCCTTCGCGCTCTACGCGATCGATGGCCGCAGCATCGCGGAGGTCGCGGCCGTCACCGGCACGACCACGGTCGCGGCGAAGGTCCGGATCTGGCGCGCGCGTCGCACGGTCACGCGACACGCAGAGGCGGACCCGGTGCTCTCGGAGTTCCTGACGAGCCGACAGGAGGACGCATGATGAGCCCCGATCGCATCCGCATCGACGTGCCTGCGGGCGACGAGCGCCGCGTGGAGTCCGAGGTGTTTCGCCAGCTCGCCGCGATCCGTGCGGTCGATCGCTCCGACGCCGTCGGGGCACGCCGACCGCTGCCCTGGTTCGGCTTCGCGATTCCGGCCGCGGCGCTCGTTGCCCTCGCGATCGTGCTCGGATCGGTCGTGGGGCGGGGGCGTGGCGCGGCGCCCGTGCGCGAGGCCTCGCTCGTCGTCACGCCGGTGGGCGGGAGCTCGCGGTTCACGGTCGGCGATGCGGTCATCGATGCCGGCGCGGACACGAGCGTCGAGATCCAGCAGTCCGGGGAGGGCGTGACCCTCGTGCTGCAGCGCGGAACCGTGGACTGCGATGTTGCACCGCGCGCAGGCCGCCCCCCGTTTCGCGTGATCGGCGGGACCGTGCACGTCGAGGTGATCGGGACACGATTCGCGGTCACCCGGATCGGCGAGGGTGCGCGGGTCGATGTCACGCGCGGCAAGGTTCACGTGCGCGCGCCGGCGGGCGAGCGCCTGCTGACGCCGG
>JAYSYE010000532.1:0-10267 GCA_043716635.1 Deltaproteobacteria bacterium
GACCTCGAGCTCGCCGGTGGCCGGATCGATGCCGAACGCGATGTCCGCGCTGCCGTTCAGGTTCGGCGAGGACACACCGAGCGTGCACGAGAACCCGACCCCGACGACCTGCCCGTCGATCGGAATGGTCGAGGAGAGGGTGGTCGAGATCTGGAGGTGCAGCGTCTGCTGGTTCGTGACCGTCGGTGTCAGGCTGTTGAGCGCGACGTTCACCTTGCAGCCATTGCTGCAGCCGCTGTTCGTGCCCGTGCAGTAGGTCGCGCCGGTGCCGAGGAAGCCCGAGGCGCTACCGACCTGGCCGGCCGGCACGCAGAAGCCGCCGGCGAGCGTGCTGTTGACGAGGCCGGGCAGGATCGACGTGAGCTTCGTGAAGCCCTGGGGCGTGATGCGGATCTGCGCGCCGCCCTCGACGGTCTGATCCGCGGGGAGCTTGCCGCCCGGCAGCGGCCCGGAGGCACTGCAGGCGCCGCAGCCGCCGATGTTGCTGCAGGCTCCCATCGCGAGGATGAAGAGCGTGCTGAGGATCGATTGCGCTTGAAGTGAACGACGCGGACGCGACATGGCAGCCTCCCACGATCGAGAGCAACGCGACCTGGTCCCCCCAGATCCTCTCGATCAGCTGCCCGTATAGCGGAAGCGCCCGGGAGAATGAAAGGACAATTCTCACGCTACCTAGCTGATACGACTGGGGTTCCCGCGCCGGGTCGCGTCAGAGGGCGCGCGTCCGCTTGACACGCCGAGGGTGCAGCCGCTATCTACTGCGCCCATCACAAGGGTCCGTAGCTCAGCTGGATAGAGCGCCGGGCTTCGAACCCGTAGGTCAGCCGTTCGAACCGGCTCGGACTCACTGAAAATCGAAACGCTTCACTGACCAGTCCGGGGGCATAGCTCAATGGTAGAGCATCGGACTCTTAATCCGCTGGTTGATGGTTCGAGTCCATCTGCCCCCACTTCACCACGACCGACGTCACCGATTCCTCGACGGGATCTGTGACCACCTGCAGCCACCGGAACGCCGGCGACGCAGGTCACCTTTCGACGTCACCTTTTCGCGTGGCCGGCTACTTGGATGTAGACCCCGACGCCATCGAAGGAGACCGGATGCAGACTCGAACGATTCGCTTGTTCGCGGCGCTTGTCGTTGCGGCTTGCCTCAGCTGTGCTGGAGGTGCGGCCCGTTCGCCACCAACGACCGTCGTCACGCGGCCCGCCCCGGCGTTCTCCGTACGCATCGTGGGAGCTGGGCCACCGATGATACTGATCCCGGGACTCGCATGCTCGGGGGAGGTATGGGCCGGGACCGTCGAGCACTTTCGGTCCCGCTATCAGATCCACATCTTGACGCTCGCTGGCTTCGCAGGACAGCCGGCGATCCGATCGCCGTTCCTGGCGACGGTGCGCGATGACCTCGTCACGTATATCGAAGCGCAGCACCTCGATCACCCGGTCCTCGTGGGTCACAGCCTGGGTGGATTCCTCGCCTTCTGGGTCGCGTCGACTGCGCCGACACGGGTCGGACCCGTCATTGCCGTCGACGGAGTGCCGTACTTGTCGGCGCTGTTCCGTCCGGACGCGACGGTGGCAACCAGCCGGCCATTCGCCGAACAGCTCCGCGAGCAGCTCGCCGGAATGTCTCGCGACGCGTACGCCAAGCAGAGCCGCGCATCGGTCGCACAAATGGTGATCGATCCGGAGAGCGCGGACCTCGTCGCACGGATGGGCGCCGCGTCCGATCCGGCGGCAGTCGGCGAAGCGATGTACGAGATGATGACGATCGACTTGCGTGATTCCGTGGCGAGGATCGAGACCCCGGTCCTCCTCCTGGCGAGTGACCCGTCGGTCGCTGGTGGGCCATCCCCCGAGGAAACTCGCCTGGAGTACGAGACTCAGGTCGCCGACGTTCCACGTCACGACGTGGTCGTCGCCAAGGGATCCCGTCACTTCATCATGCTGGATGCCCCCGATTTTCTGTTTCAGCAGATGGACACCTTGCTCGCCAAAGCCGGAGGAGGCTGATGGGCGCCCTCGCGCTCGTCGTCGAGGCGGACGTCGTCGCCGCGGCTGATGGGGATGCGCGAGCCTACACGCGCCTGGTGTCGGCGCACCGCAACCTCGTGTGCTCGATCGCGTGCGCCATCGTGGGCGACGTCGGGGCGAGCGAGGACATCGCCCAGGGCGTCTTTGTCGCCGGATGGCGGAGCCTGGGAACATTGCGGAACCCGGCGAGCTTTCAGCCGTGGCTGCGGCAGCTCGCGCGCAACCAGGCACACGAGCACGTGCGCACCGAGCAACGGCGACGGCGCCGCATCGGCGACATCGACGACGAGCAGCTTGCCCGCGCGATCGATCCCGCACCCGATGTCGGCGAGCGGCTCATCGAGATCGAGGAACGCGAGGCGCTCCGGACCGCCCTCGAGCTGCTTCCCGACGCCACGCGAGAGATCGTGACGCTCTACTACCGCGAAGGACGTTCGATCGATCAGGTGGCCGGGCTCCTCGGCATGCGTCCGGCGGCGGTCAAGAAGCGTCTCGAACGGGCGCGCGTTGCTTTGCGCGAGGACATGCTCGAGCGCTTCGGCGATATCGTGAAGCGTACTGCTCCCACCGCCGCATTCGTCGCGGCCGTGACCTCTGCGATCGTCATCGCGGCGCCAGCCAACGCAGCCGCCGCAGGGGCCGTGTCCGCGGCACAGGCCACCAAGACGTTCGGGCTGGGGAAGGTGATTGCGGCGGCTCTCCCTGGAGCGGCGCTCGGACTATTCCTGGGGGTCGGCGGGATCGTGTTCGACACGGTGCTCGGCCTGCGGAAGGCACGCGACGAGGAGGAGCGGCGTGCGCTCGTGCGTCTCGCGTTCTCCAGCACCGCGAACGTGCTGGTGTTCATGGCCGGGATCGTGCTGGCCGGCGCGCTCGCGAGCCCGGTCCTGCTCGTCACGAGCTACCTGGTGGCCATGATCTGGTTCTACGACCTCTACCGCGTGCGTCTGGTCCGGATCGTCGAGCGGCGCTGGCGTGCAGAAGAGGCAGAAGATCCGAGCTCTGCTGTGCGTCATCGGCGGGAGCGACGCCGCAGGCTCATCGGATTCCTGATCGGGGCACTGGGCGCCGGGGCGGGTGTCGTCTCGGCAGTGTTTCAAATGATCGGAAAGTGAACTGCGGAACGCCTCGGAGTCCGACGACGAGACCCAGGGCGCCAGGAAAAACCACGAACCCGAGCACCCAGGCGATCGAATCATTGAAGAACTCCACCCCATCCTCAGCGTACGCGCGAATGCGGAACTCATTGAAGGCGAGCGGTAACTCGATAGAGAAACCGCCCTTTTCCGACGTCGCAAGTTGCCAGCCATCGCGCAGTGGCGCGGTCGCGTTGGATCCCGAGCGGGGCGTCGTAGTATCGACGCGATGAACGATTCGACGACGCTGACGATGCTGACGACGCTGACGACGCTGACGTACGAGGTGACGGGCGCGATCGCGCGGATCACCTTGAACCGGCCGGAGCGCGGCAACGGGCTCACGCTCGCGACGCCGCGCGAGCTGTCGGCGTGTGTCGAGGAGGCGAACCTCGATCCGCGGGTCCACGTGATCGCGCTTGCCGGCAACGGCAAGGGGTTCTGCGGCGGCTACGATCTCCACGCCAGCGCGGAGCAGGGCATGGCAGGCCAGCCGGTCGTCGGTGCCGTCGGATCCGCGCTCGATCCCGCGGTCCAGCAGGCGAACCACGATCCGGCGCAGACGTGGGATCCGGTCGTCGACTACCAGATGATGTCGCGCAACGTCCGCGGCTTCATGAGCCTGTTCCACAGCGACAAGCCGGTCGTGTGCAAGGTGCAGGGCTTCTGCGTCGCGGGCGGCACGGATCTCGCGCTGTGCAGTGACCTCCTCGTGATCGAGGACACCGCGAAGATCGGCTATCCGCCGGCGCGCGTGTGGGGCGTCCCGACGACCGCGCTGTGGGTCCATCGCATCGGGCTCGAGAAAGCGAAGCGCCTGCTGTTCACCGGCGACTGCCTCTCGGGGACGGAGGCGGTGGCGTGGGGGCTCGCCACCGAGGCCGCGCCGCGAGCCGAGCTCGACGAGCGCTTCGAGGTGCTGCTCGGCCGCATCGCGCGCATGCCGATCAATCAGCTCGTGATGATGAAGCTGATGCTGAACCAGGCCGTGTACTCGCAGGGGCTCGCGCAGAGCCAGATGCTCGGCACCGTGTTCGACGGGATCGCCCGCCACACGCCGGAGGGATACGGCTTCGCGCGTCGAGCCGCCGAGGCCGGCTTCCGCCAGGCCGTGCGCGACCGCGACGAGCCGTTCGGTGACGCCGGGCCATCGACGTTCAAGGGCTGATCAGCTCGGGCAGCCGCGCGGGTGTGCGATCGTGTCGGGATGACGAATCGGTTCACGCAGGCGACGGTTCTGGGGCTGACGTTGCTCGGTGCGTGCAAGCACGACACGAAACCGGCGGGCGGGGCCGCCTCGGGCTCGGCCGGGCCGGCCGCCGTAGGCGCGCCCAGCGCGGGCGCAGAGCTGAAGGATCCGAACGGGGACTGCAAGCCGTTCTCGGACCCGAGCATCACGAAGCCCCCCGCGGCCGGCACCGTGTTCGGCAACGGGCAGACGCTCTCGCTCGAGTACGACGGCAGCAAGAGCGAGGCGAGCAGCTCGCTATTTTACCGGACCTTCTTCTTCGACGCCGAAGGGACCTTGCGTCCGATCTCCGGCGGACCCTTCGACGGGATGACGAAGGGCATCTTCAGCACGAATGCCAAGGTGTTCGAGTCCAATGCGAATGGCCGACCCGGATGCGTCAAGGTCGGCACCGTGATCAACACGAAGATGGGCAGCGACGGAATGACCGGCACCCAGGTGCCGCTCGGCACGTATCCGATCAAGTACGACATCGGCCAGTGAGCGCGGGTCGGCCGGTCGTGGCCGAGCGCTGCCGCAGTACATGCTTGGATCTACGTCTGCGGGAGGCGTCCACGTGTTCCGGTCACGAGCCGTCATGAACGATGCCGCCGGCGATGCCGAGATGCGACGAATCGTGAGCGGCGCACCCTACGCGAACGTTCGCGAGCCCAGCGCGATCACCGTGGCCAGCGCGATGACCGCGATCGCACACGCGAGCACGAGCAGCCGGCTCCCGACGAGCGTGGGTTCGATGCGGGGCGACCGGGCCGCACCGAGGAGCACCGCGACGAGCAGCGCGATCGCGAGGATCGCGCGGAACGGCAGCTCGTCGTGGGCGGCGGCGAGCGTGCGCGCCTGCGCGGCACGCGCGGTCGGCGCGCTGTCGGGATGCGCCGCGGCCCAGGCGGCGAGCTCGCGCGCGACGATGCGATCGCGCTCCGGCTGCATGATCTCCGCGTAGGTCGCGTCGCGATGCAGGCGCAGATCGGCGACGACCAGCGCGCCGTTCGCGACGGCCGCGAGCGTGATGGCCGTCAGCACCCCCGCGAGCCGGCGCTCCGGCACCGCGGCTGCGAGCGTGGCGAACAGGTAACGCGCACCCCACCACGCGGCCCCACACGCGAGCGCGCCCGCGATCACGGCGACGGGGTAGCGCGCGGCTCCGAGGGCCGCGTGCACTGCATGGCCGTCCCCGAACCCGTGCCAGGTGCCCGTCGCGAAGTACGTCAGCGCGTGGACGAGGAGCGCTGCGCCGACGGTACGCGCGAGCCGTGGTCCGAGCGTGGAGCCGCGGAACGCGAGCCACAGCGCAGCGCCGACCAGCAGCTCGGCGCCGATCCCGGCGAGCGAGATCGCGAGCTGGGACGCGCTCGTGATCCCGGGGACGTCGTAGCGGATCCAGCCGCCGGCGAACCAGAACAGCCGGATCGCGGTGACGTGGCCGCCGCACGCGATCGCCGCGCCGCCGTGGCCACCCAGCTCGTGCAGGACCAGCCCGGCCCGGCTCGTCGCGAGCGTCACCGCGGCGAGGAGCAGCGCGAGGCGTGCGGTGGGCGCCAGCGCGGGTGGCGCCACGACGGCTCAGCTCGCCGCGGGGTGCTGGAGCTGCGTCGTCGAGCGCACGTAGTCGCGCAGCAGTCGCCACTCGCGCCGGGCGATGCCGGCGATGCGCATCCCGGCGTGGCACCAGAACCGAGGCTCGCCCTCTGCGGTGCGTCCAGCGAGGGGCACGAGCAGGGCCCGCGTGACCTCGCCGCGCGCCCAGATCACCTCGTCGATCCCTGGCAGCTCGATCTCGAGCTGGACGACGCGGCGCGCGGTGCGCGGATCGAACGCACGCTCGACGCGGAGCCCGAACGCGGAGAGGTCGCGCAGCGTCGCCGGGCGCAGCTCGTCGCCGGTGACCACCCCGCACAGGCCGTCGATGGACACGCGGGGAGACAGCCGACGCAGGTCGAGATGATTCACAAAATAATCGTAGGGCCCTCACGACGCCAGGGACAACAAAACCCCGGCGCCACGCCCGCGGCAACTGGGCGCCCCTGGGTCCGGGCCTCTGCCGGGCCGCCGGGGTGACGAACGGGCGAGCGATGGGCGGGCCGTCGGTGGCACGCGCTGCGGTTGACGTACGCTGCGGCGGATGCGGTGGCAGCTCGCGGTGATGACGGTCCTCGGGGCAGGGGCGTGCGGTCGGAGCGGCGAGTCGCGGATCGCGAGCCCGGGACCCCGTGTCGCCGCCGCCGAACCAGCGGGTGTCGTCGTCACGGCCGGTCTCGACGCGGCCGCTGCCGTCACGCCGGGTTTCGTCACGCCCGCCCCCCCGCCGGATCCGGTGCGCGCCGCGACGATCGAGCTCGCGTTCACTGGCGACATCAATGTCGGCGGCTACTACGCCGATCACTACGATCCGCAGCTCGTCGAGGTCCACGATCCGCTCGTCGAGATCGATGCGGCGCTCGCCAGCGATGTGACGCTCGCGAACCTCGAGACCACCATCACGCGCACGCTGCCGGATCACGGCCAGGCCCACGCGGGCACCGGGAACCAGCGCTTCGTGACCATCCCCGAGCGCATCGCGATCCTGCCCCGTCATCACATCTCGACGGTCACCCTGGCGAACAACCACCAGTTCGACAACGCCCGCGCCGGGCTCGTGGAGACGCCGGTCATTCTCGCGGAGCTCGGCATCACCAGTGTCGGGGCCGCGCGCGCCGACGGGCCTCCCCTCGCCGTCGAGACGATCGTGCATGCCGGGTGGCGCATCGGCATCCTCGCCGTGACGACGAAGCTCAACCGGCGACCCGCGGCCGGCGCTCGTCCCGCCATCGCGTTCGCCGAGCCGAGCACGCTCGCCGCGACGCTCGCCCCGCTCGTCGCGGCGGCCCGCGTCGACCACGATCTCGTGCTCGTCGAGATCCACTGGGGCGTCCAGTACGCCGAGGCCCCCGAGCCGTGGCAGATCAGTGCCGCGCACGCGCTGGTCGACGCCGGCGCCGATGCGGTGATCGGTCATCACCCGCACGTCCTCCAGGCCATCGAACGCTATCGCGGCGCGGTCATCGCCTACTCGCTCGGCAACTTCCTGTTTCCGAACGGCACCGAGCCGGTGCGCCAGACCGGCGTCCTGCACCTGACGTTCGCGGCAGGCGACGCTGTCCCCGCGTGTCTCGCGCAGGTGGCGCTCGATCCCGCGGTCACGGTCCGCGCTCCGATCTATCACCCGGTCCCGGCCGTCGGCGCGGACTTCGCGACGGTGCGCGACCGCTTCCTCGCTCTGTCGGGGGCGGCCCCCATCGGCACCACCTGGCGCACCGACGGGTCCCGGTTCGTGACCGACGCCGCCTGCCCCCACTGACGCTGCCTGCGCAGCGCGGCCGTGGGCTCCGAGTTGCCTGCTACTTGAGCGCGATCCCGAGCATGGCCGTCAGCTTCTTGCCCTTCCAGGCGACGACGGGGAACGCGTTCACGATCGTCACGTTCACGCCCTTCGCGATGCCCGCCGTGTACTTCGCCGGCACGTCCGCGGGCTCGATCTCGTTCGGGATGTTGCCGCGCTTCATGCACTTCTTCTCGTAGTAGATGTTGCCACTCGAGTCGATCGAGCTGACGCGGCGCGTGTCCTGCCACTGCAGGCACGCGTCCACGGTGTCCTTCGCGAACGTGACCGTCGTCGAGTCGCCGTTCGGCGTCAGCTTCGCGACCGTGCCCTCGCGCGGCGTCATGATCGAGTAGCGGTCCTGCACGCCGGGCATCTGGATCCCGTACTGCCACTCGAACTTCATGTCCTCGAACCGCAGCGAACGCTCGGCGAACTTCGGCTTGAACGCATCCGCGTACGCGAGCGCCAGCGTGATCGACCGGAATCCACTGCGCGCGTGGCCACCCTTCTGGTTGGCGGCCGCGACGTAGAGCGACTCGCCCGCGGCGTGCTGGCTGTAGGCGCACGCGCCGTAGGCGACGGTGGCGAAGTACCCCTCCGTCGTCGCCACGAGATACGAGACGTAGAACGGCAGCGGATCGCCCTGGACCTGCCACGGCCACTTGGTCGCCTTCACGACCTTCTCGAACGGACCCTTGGTCGCCTCGTAGCAGCCCGCGAACCCCTTGTGGTTCGACTTGCCCGAGCGCACGGCATCCTTCAGCGCGAGGTACCGATCGATCATCGGCTGGTTCGCGCTCTGGAACGCGGTCCACTCCGCCACCGCCCTGTCGTGCAGCTTCAGGATCGACGCCACGCCCGGATCGTCCTTGGCCGCCGTGACGACGGCGACGCCGACCTGGTTCGCGTGTTCCAGCTCGGCCGTCGCGAGCATCATCACATCGGCGCGCGAGTCCTCGCTGATCTTCGCCGCGACGAGCTCGGCCTGCAGCTTCTTCAGATCGACCTGCGCGACATCACTTCCGCAGATCGCCCACAGGAGCGCTGCCTCGGTGCTCGCGTGCCCCTGGCCAAAGCACTTGGCGACGAGGCTCATGCGGCCGAGCTGACCGAGCTTGGGTCCCAGCTCGTCGGCGAGGGTGATCGCGCCCGCGAGCGAGCCGTAGCCGTACTGCGTGCGGTCGTCCCGGCCGTTCGTGTCCGACCCGACCCACTGCTGCGCGGCCGTCCACGATGCGAGTGGCGCCGTCGGCTCGGCCTCGATGCTGTTGATATCTCCATCTTCCGCGCGAGCCGGCGCGACTCCCGCTGCCGAGACCGCCGCGACCACCGCAAATACGTAGCTTGTCTTCATGAATCCCCCGGCCGGAACATAACGCCATTTCCGAGGCGATCGGGGCTACGGAGGCGGTAGACAGCCCACCCGCTGAGTGTCGACCACCACGTCGTCGATCCAGACATTGTAAGCGTCCGGGGTCGGGCTCGCCTGATAGAGCCACCAGCCAAACCAGATCTGCGTGAAGTCCGGGAACACGAAGCTCGGGTGCCGGGCCGGTCCGGTCGTGAGCTCGGGCTTCGCGACTCCGTCGATCCACACCGCGATCTGGTTGGCGCTCGCGTCGAGCTGCCACTCGTAGCAGACCCATCGCCCCGCCACCGCGGGTGCGGCCTCGTTCCAGTCGCACCAGTCGCCGCTCGCGCCGCCATCCGAGCCGGGCCCGAAGAGGTTCGCGGGCGGGTTGGGATTCGTCGCGTACTGGCCACCGATCGGGCGCACCGCCGCACCGGCCACGTTGTTCGGGCCGCGCGCCTCGACGAGCGTGTAGTGCGCGTACGCGGGCGCCGTGGGGAACGCCTCGACGTACGCGTACATGCGCCCGAACATGCTGTTCCCCGGCGGCGCGATCGGCACGATCATGCGGGCGCGACCGTTCCCCATCGTGCTCACGTGCAGCGAGTGACCGGCGCGGACCTGCGTGGCATCGATCGCGAGCGCGCCCATCGCCTGCTCCGTGGACCAGCGTGGCGACGTGGCAGCCCCGACGGGCAGCTGGTCGAAGTCCTCGCAGAACAGCGCGGTCGAGCCCTCGCAGCTCGCGGCCGGCGGCGCGTCGATCGCGAGGGTTCCATCGGTCTGCGCGCGCGCATCGGTCGCGGCATCCGCGCCCATCGCCGGTGCGTCGTCGCCGGTGCGTCGTCGCCGCCACATCCGCACAGCGCCACAGCGACGGCCATCACGGTTCGCTTCATCCAGCGCATCGTAGCCCGTCTCGTTCCGGTATCGTGGCGCGATGATGATGACTCGACTCGTGATGATGCTGGCGCTCGGCGCGGCCGCGTGCGGCGGCGGCAATGCGGCCGGTGAGTGCAACTTGAACGTCGCGAGCGACCAGATCGACGCCAGCTTCGACCATGGCTCGGTCGACGCGCTCATCGAGGCCGGCGGGCGATTCTCGGCCGAGGTGACGAGCCTCGACGCCAAGC